>CAYYJB010000016.1:0-42273 GCA_964472135.1 uncultured Gemmobacter sp. | reverse complement strand
GACGCCGCCATCCACGACCATGGTGGACACGACAGCCGCGGGTTCTTCACCCGCTGGTTCATGTCGACGAACCACAAGGACATCGGGATCCTCTATCTTTTCACCGGCGGTCTCGTCGGCTTCATCTCGGTCGCCTTCACCGTCTACATGCGCATGGAGCTCATGGAGCCCGGCGTTCAGTACATGTGCATGGAAGGGACGCGGATGACGGCGGCCGCGACCGCCGACTGCACCCCGAACGGGCATCTGTGGAACGTGCTCATCACCGCGCACGGCATCCTGATGATGTTCTTCGTCGTGATCCCGGCGCTGTTCGGCGGTTTCGGCAACTATTTCATGCCGCTCCAGATCGGCGCGCCGGACATGGCGTTCCCGCGGATGAACAACCTCTCCTACTGGCTCTATGTCGCGGGCACCTCGCTCGCCTTTGCCTCGGTGCTCGCGCCGGGCGGCAACGGTCAGGCGGGGTCGGGCGTGGGCTGGGTGCTCTATCCGCCGCTCTCGACGACCGAGGGCGGCTTCTCGATGGATCTCGCGATCTTCGCGGTGCACGTCTCGGGGGCGTCCTCGATCCTCGGCGCGATCAACATGATCACGACCTTCCTCAACATGCGCGCGCCGGGCATGACGCTGCACAAGGTGCCGCTCTTTGCCTGGTCGATCTTCGTGACGGCCTGGCTCATCCTGCTGGCGCTGCCGGTGCTCGCGGGCGCGATCACGATGCTGCTGACCGACCGCAACTTCGGCACGACCTTCTTCGATCCGGCCGGCGGCGGGGATCCGGTGCTGTTCCAGCACATCCTGTGGTTCTTCGGCCATCCCGAGGTCTACATCATCATCCTGCCGGGCTTCGGCATCATCAGCCACGTCATCGCGACCTTCTCGCGCAAGCCCGTCTTCGGCTATCTGCCGATGGTCTATGCGATGGTCGCGATCGGGGCGCTCGGCTTCGTCGTCTGGGCCCACCACATGTACACCGTGGGCATGAGCGTGACGCAGCAGGCCTATTTCATGCTCGCGACCATGGTCATCGCGGTGCCGACGGGCATCAAGGTCTTCTCGTGGATCGCGACGATGTGGGGCGGGTCGGTCGAGTTCAAGACGCCGATGCTCTGGGCCTTCGGCTTCCTGTTCCTCTTCACCGTCGGCGGCGTCACGGGGATCGTTCTGGCTCAGGCAGGCATCGACCGAGCCTATCACGACACCTATTACGTCGTAGCCCACTTCCACTATGTGATGAGCCTCGGCGCGGTCTTCGCGATCTTTGCCGGCATCTACTACTGGATCGGCAAGATGTCGGGGCGGCAGTATCCGGAATGGGCGGGCAAGCTGCACTTCTGGATGATGTTCATCGGCTCTAACCTGACCTTCTTCCCGCAGCACTTCCTCGGCCGGCAGGGCATGCCGCGGCGCTACATCGACTATCCGGAGGCCTTCGCCTACTGGAACTACATCTCCTCGATCGGCGCCTTCCTCGCCTTCGCCTCGTTCCTCTTCTTCATCGGGGTCATCGCCTACACGCTTCTCGCCGGGCGGCGCATCACCCAGAACAACTACTGGAACGAATACGCCGACACGCTCGAGTGGACGCTGCCCTCGCCCCCGCCCGAGCACACCTTCGAGACGCTGCCCAAGCGCGAGGACTGGGACCGCAGCCACGCCCACTGAGGGCGCGCGCGGCAGGCCCATGCCCTATGCCTGGACAATGACGGATGCCGAGGCCCCGGGGGAACCCGGGGCCTTGCGCGTTGCGGGGCCGGCGTGGGAGCTCAGGCTCTGGCCGAACCGCTCGCTGCCGGCGGGCGGGTTCGTGGCCTTCATCGCCGCGACGGCCGCGATGCTCGCGCTGCCGCTTCTGGCGGTGCTGGGCTCGCCCGTGCTGTGGGGGTTGCTGCCGTTCCTCATCCTCGCGCTCGGGGGCGTGTGGCTCGGGATCACGCGATCGAACCGCGACGGGCGGCTCTGCGAGGTGCTGCGGCTTCTGCCCGACCGCATCGCGCTTTCGCGCCACGATCCCGGCCGGGCCGAACCCCGCCGGTGGGAGGCGAACCCGCACTGGGTGCGCGCCACGATCCACGCCAAGGGGGGGCCGGTGCCCGACTATCTCACCCTTGCGGGCGGGGGGCGCGAGGTGGAACTCGGCGCCTTCCTCGCGCCGGAGGAGCGGGTGCGGCTGCACGAGGAACTCTGTGCGCGCCTCGCGGCGCTGCGCTGACGCGCGCCGGGCGGGGGCTCAGCCCCGCCCGATGCCGGCGGCGTGAAGGGCTGCGCGGATCTCGTCGAGGATCGCGGGATCGTCGATGGTGGCGGGCACCTTGAAATCCTCGCCGTCCGCGATCTTTACCATCGTCGCGCGCAGGATCTTGCCCGAGCGCGTCTTGGGCAGGCGATCGACGACCAGCGCCTGACGGAAGGCCGCGACCGGACCGATCTGGTCGCGCACGCGCGCCACGCATTCGGCCACGATCTCGGGGTGGGGCCGGTTGCAGCCCTTGTTGAGGCAAAGGAACCCGACCGGCGCCTGCCCCTTCAACTCATCCGCGATCCCGATCACGGCGCATTCCGCGACATCGGGGTGGCCCGCGAGCACCTCCTCCATCGCCCCGGTCGAGAGGCGGTGGCCCGCGACGTTGATGACATCATCCGTGCGCGCCATGATGTAGAGATAGCCGTCGGCATCGAGATAGCCCGCATCGCCCGTCTCGTAATAGCCCGGGAAATGCTCGAGATAGGCCTTGCGAAAGCGCCCCTCGGCATTCCAGAGCGTCGGCAGCGTGCCGGGCGGCAGCGGCAGGCGGATCGCGACCGCCCCGAGCGTGCCGGGCGGCAGGGGGTGGCCGCCCTCGTCCAGCACCTGCACGTCATAGCCCGGCAGCGCGACCGAGGGCGAGCCGAGCTTGACCGGCAGCGCTTCGATCCCGAGCGGGTTGGCGGCGATGGGCCAGCCCGTCTCGGTCTGCCACCAGTGGTCGATGACCGGCACCTTCAGATGCCGCTCGGCCCATTGCACGGTGTCGGGGTCCGCCCGCTCGCCGGCCAGATAGAGCGCGCGCAGGCAGCGGGTGTCGTGGCGCCGGAGCAAAAGCCCCTCGGGATCCTCGCGCTTGATCGCGCGGAAGGCCGTGGGCGCGGTGAAGAAGGACGCGACCTTGTGCTCGGCGATCACCCGCCAGAAGGTGCCCGCATCGGGCGTGCCGACCGGCTTGCCCTCGAACAGCACCGTCGTGTTGCCGTGGATGAGGGGGCCGTAGCAGATGTAGGAATGCCCCACGACCCAGCCCACGTCGGAGGCCGCCCAGAAGACCTCGCCGGGCTTCACGCCATAGACGTTATGCATCGACCAATGCAGCGCCACGAGGTGCCCGGCCGTCGGGCGCACGACGCCCTTGGGCTGGCCCGTCGTGCCCGAGGTATAGAGGATATAGGCCGGATGGTCGCCCGAGACGGGCATGCATGGGGCGGGGGCGGCGCCGGCCTGAAAATCGGTCCACTCATGATCGCGCCCGGCGACGAGGGTCGCAACCTCTTGCGGGCGCTGGAAGATCACGCAGAAATCGGGCTTGTGCGCCGCGATCTCGATCGCGGAATCTAGGAGCGGCTTGTAGCGCACCACCCGCCCGGGCTCGAGCCCGCAGGACGCCGCGATGATGGCCTTGGGCGTCGCATCGTCGATCCGCACCGCCAGTTCGGGCGCCGCGAAGCCGCCGAAGACGACCGAGTGGATCGCCCCGATCCGCGCGCAGGCCAGCATCGCCACCAGCGCCTCGGGCACCATCGGCATGTAGATGATGACGCGGTCGCCCTTCGCGATGCCCCGCGCCGCGAGCGCGCCCGCAAGGCGCGCGACGCGCCCGAGCAATTCGGCATAGGTGATCTTCGCCACCGTGCCGGTGATCGGGCTGTCGTGGATGATCGCGACCTGATCGGCGCGCCCGCCCGCCACATGGCGGTCGAGCGCGTTCCAGCAGGTGTTCACCTCGGCGTCGCGGAACCATTCGTAAAGGGGCGCACGCTCGGCCCAGAGCGCGCGCGAGGGCGGGCGCACCCAGTCGATCGCCTGCGCGGCCTGCATCCAGAACCCCTCGGGGTCGGCCTTCCACCCCGCATAGACATCCCTGTAGCCCATCGCGCCCCCCCGATCCTCGCCTTTCTGTTACGATGCGTGCCCCCGACAGGCAAGCGAGGCGCTAGCGCGCGAGGTCCGCGATGACCCCTTCCATGAAGCGCCAGCCCGCCGCGAACTCGGCCACGGTCAGGAACTCGTCGGGCTGATGGGCCTGTGCGATGTCGCCGGGCCCGCAGACGACGGTGGAATGGCCGACCGCCTGGAACTGCCCGGCCTCGGTGCCGTAACTTACCACATGGGTGCCGTTGTCGCCGGTGATCCGGCGCGCCAGCGCCTCGGCCGCGCCGTGATCCTCGGGCACGAGGGCGGGGACGGCGAAGGCGCGTTCGATGGTGATGCGCGCATCGGGGTGCACCGCCGCCATCTTGGCCGAGAGGGTCGCGGCCTCGGCCTCGAACCGGGCGACCCACTCCTCGACCGCCTCGCCCGGGACGGCGCGGACCTCGATGAAGAAGCGGCAGTCGCGGGCGGTGATGTTGTGGGCGGTGCCGCCCTCAATCTTGCCGACATGCAGCGTCGTCCAGGGCGGCACGAAGGCGGCGGCGAGGGGGCCGGGCGGGCGGGCCGCGTTCTCGGCGTTGCGGGCGTTCGCCCAGTCGATCAGCCGCGCCCCCTCCATGATCGCGCTGACGCCCTGGTGGAGAAGCGAGGAATGAACCTCGTGGCCGCGCAGATGCACCGCAAGGCCCGCCCCGCCCTTGTGGCCGGTCACGACGCGCATCGATGTCGGCTCGCCCACGATCACGGCGGCGGGGCGGGGCAGTGCGCCCGTCATCGCGCGCACGAGGTCGATGACGGCCATGCAGCCCACCTCCTCGTCGCAGGAGAGCGCGAGCGCGAGCGGCCGCTTCAGCGGCGCCTGCCGCGCCGCAACCAGCGCCGCGATGGACAGGGCCACGAACCCCTTCATGTCGCAGGTGCCGCGGCCGTAAAGCCTGCCGTCGCGTTCGACGACGCGCCAGGGGTCGGTCGTCCAGGGTTGGCCATCGACGGGGACGACATCGGAGTGGCCCGACAGCACGGTGCCGCCCGCAACCTCGGGGCCGGTGGTGGCATAAAGCTGGGCCTTGGTGCCGCAGGGCGCGGGGATGCGCACGGATGCGATGCCATGCGCCCCGAGAAACCCCTCGACCCAGTCGATGAGGGCAAGGTTCGAATCGCGGCTGACGGTCGGAAAGGCCACGAGCGTGTCCAGAACGTGGCGCGCGGTCGCAAGATCCATGATCGATCCCGGATGAGTAGAGCCCGGACATCTAGCCGCGCGAGCTTTCCGGCCGTCAACCGCAAAAGCGGTCAGACGGCCACGGATCGGGCAGAACCGTGGCAAGATTCCAATTGACTCAGGCCGAAGTAAGGCGCGAAAATCAACGTATTGTTAACCAATTCTCTCGCGGTTGTGCGCGCTTTTTCAGGTGATCCCGGACCATGGCCCAGACCCGCGTCAATGCCACCAGCGCCGGCAACCAGAACACCCTGACCGGCGGCGGGCAGCGCACCATCGTCGAGATCCCGCGCCTGTCGCGCTTTCGCCCGCAATCGCCCTACGATCCGGCCTTCGGCTGGTATCTCGTCTATGTCGAGGCCGGCAAGATCTTCGCGCAGGGCCTCCACCAGGATGGGACGCGCTCATCCATGGGCACCGTGTCGCAGGCATGGCCCCCGATCGAGCTGTCGGGCTATGATTTCAGCGGCAAGGGCACGGCGCCCGCCGATGTCGATACCTTCCTCGCCCCGAACATCACGATCAGCGCGACGGGCTTCATCCATGTGAGCTTTCTGGGCCGCAACGCGGCCGGTGAGCATGCCGTCTATGTGATCCGGATCGACCCTTACGAATTCCCGGCCCGGATCCAGAACGTCGTCACCCCGCTCAGCGTCGCCGAGGCGGCCCCCGTGGCGCCCGCGACCGTCGATGCCGACGGCGACCGCGCCAGCGTGACGGCCTATGTCGACCGCGAGGGCGACCTCAGGCTCATGCGGATCGCGGCGGACGGCACCGTCACCAACGTCGAACATGACCGCATCGGCACCGACACCACGCTCGCGATTACCCGCAACGGGAGTGAGATCGTCGTTGCGCACACCGGCGAATTCGAGGTGGTGGTGCAGCGATTCGATGCCGGCACCCTGACCCAGATCGGCAGCGACATCGAGATCACGCGCCCCTCGGACGTCGTCAATACCACCATCGTCGGAGATCAGCTTCTGAACGATGAATCCGCATCGCCCTCGGTAGCGATGCTGCGCGAGGGCGGGCGGCAAACCGGCGAGTATCTCGTTGTCTGGTCCGGACGGGGCACGGGCGACGATCATGGCATCTTTCTGCAGCGTTTCGATTCCGATGGTAACAAGATCGGCGCTGAGGTCCTTATCAACACCGTCACCGGCGGGGCCCAGACGAACGCATCGGTCTTTGCCGACGAGGAAGGGGGTTATTACGTCACCTGGCTGTCCAACACCTATACTTATCCCGTTACGGGTGAGATCGTGACGGGGGTGGATAGGCGTGGCGTGTTGCAGCACTTTGATCGCCACGGCGTGCGGACCGACGGATACGAGAACACTTACCTCGACATGATCATCAAAAACAACTACGACGCCTATGATGGCTTTGAGGGTGGTTTCGTCGACCTCGGCTATGACACGACCACGTTCCGGGTCGTCCCTTATCTGAACCATCCCGATCTCGGCCGCACGCATCTCGCGATCCTTGAATATGATATGCGTGGCCAATACTACTACGAGAACATTCGAGATTTTAATTTCGAATGGAGACTGGCAGATGTTCCGCGGGATCAGACCGATATTAACTACAGGGATAAAGATGGATTTACCGTCACATCGCAAACACAACACCTCAGCCTACCCAGTTTTGGGGGTTATTTTTTTATTCCCAATTTGACCATTACCGAGGGGCCGGTCTTCTTGGGCGAACGCGACCGCGTGAGTCTGCCGATCAAAGATGATTCAGCCTATTGGGCGCTTTCCAAAGATTCGTCGAGTGCCTTCGGCAACGTCAGTCCAGACGTGTTCGGACGCGAGCCCCAGGCCTGGCAATACACGAACAAGTATTTGGTAGATGACAGTACGGTTCCCAACCAGGTCGACTCCGCCATCCATCTCTGGCGGGTAAGGCACCACGACTCGATATATGAAATGAGAGGGATCCCGAACTTTCCCCTGCCTTTCAATGAAGATGACCGCCTCGACCTGGTAACCAAACCAGATTTCGGCAAGGGCAGCTTCTTCGACAACTATTACGTTTTCGATCAGCCGGGTGATCAGCATTCGGTCGGGCTCGCCAGGGTCGGGGGAGCGGCTGTCGAGGGAGGAGTGGAACGCAGCGCCCGGTCAGTCGTGACCTGGACGAAGGAGGACGGCGGAGACGGGGTTCAGGGCATCTTCGGGCAACTCTTCGACAGTCGTCCTGTAATTTGGTCTGCCGAGACGGCAGCTACGTGGTGGCAAAGCCGGACAAGGAATGGCCGTGGCGTCGACATCGAGGATCCCTCGCTGCGGCCGGTCGGGGGCGAGACAGTCCTGCAGGGCGGCATATTTCAGATTGCCGCGACAGGCGACGAAGAGGCCGAGGCGACGATCACGGCGCTTCTGGACGAGAACGGCGAACCCAACGGCAAGTTCGTCGCCGTCTTTCAGTCGCGCGTCGATGCCGCCGACGATTGGGATCTCTATTACCGCGTCTTCGACACGACGACGGGCGTAGCGGTGGCGTTGGGTGACGCGCAATTGCTCGATACCGCGACGGCTGGCGACCAGATGAAAGCCACGGTCCTCGCCAAGTACGGCGGCGGTTTTTTGGTCGTTTATCAAACCAATGCCCACGGCACGCAGGACGTGATGGCGCGCCATTTCGATGTGCCCGACAAGGTCACGATCACGACGCTCGACACCGGGCAGATCGCGGTCGCCTGGCAGCAGCCCGACGGCGACGGGCTGGGCATCTGGGGGTCGGTCCTGAACGCCGATGGCAGCACCGCCGTCCAGAGCTTCCGCATCAGCGGCACCCTCGCGGGAGACCAGTCGACACCCTCGATCGCGGCGCTGCCGGATGGCGCCTTCATGGTCAGCTATACCTCGCCCGATGGCAACGGGACGGGTGCCTTCGCGATCACATGGCGTGTCGAGGGCAGCCGCGCCTTCCTCATCGGGGGCGAGACGCGGCTCCATGACGGGACGGCGGGCGATCAGGGCGATGCGAGCCTGACGCCCTCGTTCAAGGGCGGCAACACCGGGTCGGGGGTGGGCGTCGGGTTCACGGGCAGCGGCGACGGGCAGGATGTGTTCTTTACCCGCCTCAACGCGCAGGGTCAGCTTTCGCCCAACAATCCGGCCGCGCCGGACGGCGACCAGCGCTTTGCCGATGTGGTCGCGCTGAACGAGGGCCGCAGCGCGGTGGTCTGGCGCGACGCGGCGGGGACCGGGTCGGTCCGGGTGCAGATCTACACCGCGGCCGGCCTGAAGGAAGGCGCGGCGATCGAGCTCGGCGCGAATGCGGGCGCCCTCGCGCCCTCGATCGCTGCCGCCTCCGACGGCAGCCTTGCCGTGGTCTGGCAAGAGGCCGACGCCTCGAACCTGCGCTTCGTGCGCGTCGATGCCCAAGGCGCGATCGTGCAGGACCGGGTGCTCGATCCGGCTCTCGGGGCGTTTAACCAGATGGGACGCCCGCAGATCGTGACGCTTGGCGATGGCCGCTTCGCGGTCGTCTGGGACGAGGGTTTGGGAGATGGGCCGGGGATCGACCGCGATGTCTTCGCGCGGTTTCTCGATGCCGACGGGGTGCAGGTCGGCGGCGACATCGTGATCGCGGGCAATCCCTTCGGCGCTGACGACCCCGAGCGGGGCGCGGCCCTGGCGGCGCGCGCGGGCGGGGGCTTTGTCGTCGCCTGGACGCAGGAAATCGGCGGCAACCGCGACATTGTCGCGCGCCTTGTCGCCGCCGATGGAACGATGCAGGCGCCCTTTGCCGTCAATGCCACGACGCTCGGCGCCCAGACCGAGGCGCAGGTCAGCGTCCTTGGCGACGGGCGGCTGCTGTTCGTGTGGCAAAGCGCGGCGGTCGAGATCCCGCCCGACGAAGGCACCCCGATCAACGTGATCGGGCGCATCTTTGCCGCCGACGGCACCGGCGGCGGCGCGGAATTCGTCATCAACACCCACACCGACGGCTGGCAGACCCTGCCCGACATCACCCCCCTGGCGGGGGGCGGGTTCGTGGCGGTGTGGTCGTCGCGCAACGAGGTGTCGGGAACATCCGAAGAGGACATCTTCGCCCAGATCTACGACGCCACGGGGGCAAAGCGGGGCGGGCCCATCCTCATCAACGCCATCACCGAGGGCGAGCAGAGCCACGCCGCCGTTACCGCGCTCGAGGATGGCGGCTTCATCATCGCCTGGCACTCCGAAGAGCCGGGCGGGACGGGCTTTGACATCTTCTCGCAGCGCTATTCGGCCGATGGCCAGCCGCTGACGCCGCAGACAGCGGCGGTGATCGAACTCGGGTTCGAGGACGCCGCCCAGTTCGGCATCGTGGCCTGGGAGGCGCGAACCAGCCGCATGGGGCCGCCCTTTACCGATCGCAACTTCCTTGTCGCATCGACGACGACGGGATACCGGACCTATTCGGTCAGCAACACCGACGCGAGCGACATCCAGATCATCGCGGACTACGATTTCGGCACGCAGGTGAACGGCATCACGCTGCACGGCGGGCACGCCAACGCGCGCGAGTTCAACCTCGTCCGCTTCGGCGAGACGGGCCCGGGCACCGAGAGCATCACGCGCTTTGTCGATGTCACGACCGACCTGACGAACGGGGTCGTGAACGTGTTCGAACTGAACGAAAAGCAGGGAAACCTGACCCTCGTCTCCTCGACCAGGATCCCCGACTACAACGGATTTCCCGAGGCCGCGCATATCGAGAAGATCGGCGACGAAGGGGCCTTTCGCGTCATCTACACCAATTTCCCCCGCAGCGGCGATGATCCCGCGTGGCGGCATCTGCGCACCGCCGTCTTCGACAAGGACGGTCAATTCGTCGAGGCTGTGGATCTCGACGACGGAACGCGCAATTTCTGGGCCGGCAGCGCCGCCGAGGTCGATGACGGGGCGGGCGGATCGGTCCGCTTCTATGTCGCGCATCAGTGGAATACCGGCAACCTCGTGACGGTGCGGATGAACCCCGACGGGACGCTCGGGCCGCCGGTGGTCTCGGCGGACGTCGTGCCGGTCGCCGGCGGGGGGCGCCTGCTCTATGATTTCAAGGCGCTGCGCATCCCCACGGCAGGGACGGACAAGACCTGGCTCTACGCCGCGGCCGGGACGGCCGACAACCTCGCGTCGCAGGGCCTCAACCGGTTCGAGGTCAAGGCCGACGGCACGATCGCCTTCGTCGATTTCCTGCCCCTGCCGGGGATGGAGAACCAGATGCGCGGCCAGACCTTCTACGTGGACGGCAACGGCAAGCTCTGGGGATCGACCGCGCGGCATCTGCTGAGCTTCAACGACGATGGCACCTTCGACGTCGTCTGGCAGGATCTCGGGGTCGACCGGCGCTATCATGTCCAGCTCATGACCATCGACGGCCGGCTGAACCGCGCGTGGGCTTATCCGGACTCGGTCAAGATCTACGACACCGGCGTTCTTTCGGGCGATCCGGCGGCGCCCGTGTGCTTCGTGCGCGGCACGCGCATCCGCACCGCGCGCGGCGAGGTCCGGATCGAGGATCTGCGCCCCGGCGACCTCATCGCGACGCTCGATGCGGGCCTGCAGCCCCTGCGCTGGATCGGATCGTCGCGCATCGCCGGGCGGGGCCGCTTTGCCCCGGTCCTCGTCGAATCGGGCACGCTCGGGAACCGCGAGGATCTCTTCGTCTCGCCCCAGCACCGCATCCTGCTGCAGGGCTGGCGCGCCGAGATCCTGAGCGGGCACCCGCAGGTTCTCGCCGCCGCGATCGACCTCGTGAACGGCGGCACGATCCGGCAGGTTCAGGTGGCGGAGGTCGAGTATTTCCACATCCTGTTCGATGCCCACCAGATCGTGTGGTCGAACGGCATCCCGAGCGAGAGCCTGCATGTCTCGCGCGGGGCGGTCGCGAGCCTGCCCTCGGCCCAGCGGGCAGAGTTGCAGGCGCTCTTTCCCGGGCTGTTCGAAGAGGTCGCGGCCGCGCAGGTTCCTGCCGCGCGCGCAACCCTTCGCCCCTACGAGGCGCGGATCCTCGCCGATCTGTCGCTCGCCTGAGGGTCAGATCGCGCGATAGGCCTGCGCCTGCCGCTCGGTCCAGAGGACGTCGAGCTTCCAGCCCTCATCGGTCTCGCGCTCGGCCGAGACGATGCCGGCATCATGCAACCAGGCCCGCCGGCGGGCGTCGGCGAAGGGAAGGCTCAGCCGTTCCGCCCGGCGCGGCTCGGCCGCGACATCCTCGAGCTGCCGGTCGATCCGGTCGAGCAGCGCGCCGATGCCCGCCCCCGTCAGGGCCGAGATCGCGCAGACCTCGGGCAGGCGCTGCGCCGCCGCCGCGCGGGCCTCGCCCTCATCGGCCGGCAGCAGGTCGAGCTTGTTCCACACCTCGATCCGGGGCGTCGTCTCGGCCACGCCAAGCTCGCCGAGGATCTTGGCCACGTCGCGGGCCTGCGCCTCGGTCTCGGGGTGCGAGATGTCGCGCACATGGACGATGAGATCGGCCTCGAGCACCTCCTCGAGGGTTGCCCGGAACGCCGCGACAAGCTGCGTCGGCAGATCCGAGATGAAGCCCACCGTATCCGACAGGATGATCCGCCGCCCGCCCGGCAGCACGACGCCGCGCAGCGTCGGATCCAGGGTGGCAAAGAGCATGTCCTTGGCCAGCACCTCGGCCCCGGTAAGCCGGTTGAAGAGGGTGGATTTTCCCGCGTTCGTATAGCCGACTAGCGCCACGATCGGATAGGGCACGCGCGCGCGCGCCGCGCGGTGCAGGGTGCGGGTGCGCACGACCTTCTCGAGCTGGCGGTTGATGCGCACGATCTGGTCGTCGATGGCGCGGCGGTCGGCCTCGATCTGCGTCTCGCCGGGGCCGCCGACAAAGCCGAAGCCGCCCCGCTGGCGCTCAAGATGCGTCCAGGCCCGCACGAGCCTCGTGCGCTGATAGCTGAGCGCCGCGCGTTCGACCTGAAGCGCGCCCTCGCGCGTGCGCGCCCTATCGGCGAAGATCTCGAGGATCAGGCCTGTGCGATCGAGCAGCTTGACGTTCCATTCCTTCTCGAGGTTGCGCTGCTGTACCGGGCTGACGGGGCCGTCGACCAGCACGAGGGCGATGCGCTCTTCGGCGAAGCGGGCCTTGAGCTCGGCGATCTTGCCCGAACCGAACAGCGCGCCGGCATGGACCCGGGGCAGGGGGGCGATCTCGGCGCCGCACACATCGAGGCCCGGCAGGGCGGCAGCCAGCGCGACGGCCTCGGCCAGCCGCGCGGCGGGAGCGCGCGCGCGGTCGCGGTCGGTCTTGATGTCGGGGTGCAGCACGAAGGCGCGTGTCGCTTCGGCCTTCGTCTCCAGTCCGCCGCCCATGCGCGCTATCAGTCCTCGCCCTCGTAGAGGCTGATCGGCTGGCCCGGCATGATGGTCGAGATCGCATGCTTGTAGACAAGCTGCGATTGCCCGTCGCGGCGCAGGAGCACGCAGAAATTGTCAAACCAGGTGATGACGCCCTGCAGCTTCACCCCGTTGATGAGGAAGATCGTCAGCGGCACCTTGCCCTTGCGGACATGGTTGAGGAACGCATCCTGAAGGTTCTGCTTGTCTGAGGCCATGGTCCTGTCCTTCTTTCCGTTTGGGTGCGACCGCTGGCGCACCAGTCTCGTGCCCGCCTTTGCCCGTGGCGCGGCCTCCGCAGTCAATATGAGGTGCGAGCGAAGTTTTTTCCAGAGTATTCAGTGTCATTTCTGCGCCTCAGCGGCGTCCCCAGCGCTGCCACCCGCCGGGGACCAGGACGGCAAGCATCGCGAGCGTCTCGAGGCGGCCTGCGATCATGGTGCCGGCGGCGATGGATTTGCCCGCCGCGCCGAGCGCCCCGAAGCCGCCCGCCTCGGGCCGGGCGAGATCGGCGAGCTGCCCCGCGGTGGTGAGTGCGGCGACCGCGAGGACGACCGCGCGGTCGAAGTCGAGGCCCGTCAGCGAGAGCAGCGCACAACTCATCCCGAGCGAGAGCGCGAACAGCATGAAGGCCACGAAGGCGAGCGGCGCGCGCTGTGCATTGCGGGCCTCGTCGCCGCGCCCGACCGAACTCGGATGGCTGAGGCGATCAAGCTCGCGCGCGCCCATCTGGCCGAGCGCATGGACGCGCAATAGCCGCACGCCACCCGCCGTGGTCGCCACCCCGCCCCCGATGATCGCGAGGCCGAGCAGCACCATGACCGGCGCGCCGATCCCCGATGTGGCCCCCGACCAGCCCTCGGAGACATATCCCGTCGTGCTTAGGAACGAGACGCTCGTGAAGAATGCCCCCCAGAGCGAAGCAAACGCCCCTAGGGCCCCGCCCTCGGCGGCCCCGGTGATCCCGACGATGGCGTGCGGGGCGAAGAGGATCGCGGAGGCGGCCGCGATGATGACGACGGCAAGACGCAGTTCCGGGTCGCGCCAGAGTGACGTGTCCGGATCGATGCGCACCGCGCCCGGCAGGCTGCGCCGCGTCAGCGCCAGCGCGAAGACGATCAGGATAGCGGCCTCCGACCACCGCGCCGCCTGCGCCCCCTCCATCCCGCCCACGGGAGATATCCCGCTGGTCGAAATCGCCCCCATCGCGTGACAAAGCGCAACGAAGGGGGCTTCGCCCGCGACGACGAGGACGATCCAGAGGGCGATCGTGATGCCGGCATAAGCGGGGGTCACCCTCCGCGCATAGCCGCGCAGCCGCTCGGCCGGGTCGGGCTGGTCGGCACCCTGCCGGCGCTGCGCCGGTTCGGCCAGCAACTCGAAACCGCCGAGGTTCATCGGCGCGAGGATCGTCGCCGCCCCGATCAGCACAAAGAGCCCGCCGAACCATCCGCAGAGCGCGCGCCACAGGTGAACCGGCGCCGGCAGCGCCTCGGGCGGGAACAGGCTCGCCCCCGAGGTGGTGAAGGCCGAGACCATCTCGAACCATGCATCAAGGCGCGAGACATCGCGCACCGCCTCGGCGAACGGCAGCGACAGCACCGGCGGCAGCACGAGATAGGCACCGATCAGCGCGACGAAATGGCTGCGCGCGACATTGCGCGACCGGCGGTTGGCAAGCGCGAGCCCTATCAATCCGGTCAGGACCAGGACAAGCGTGCCGGAATAGAAGAAGGCGCGCCCGACCGCGTGATCGCGCAGCACCAGCGCATGGATCGCAGGCAGATACATCGAGATCGCCGCGATCCCGATCATGAGCGCGAGCAGCGGCAGATCGCGGATGCGCCGGAGCATCAGAAGAAATCGATCGAGACCTGAAGCAGGCGCTCGACCTCTGGCACGTCGGCGCTGAGGGCAAAGAGCAGCACGACATCGCCCTCGTCGATGCGAAGATCGCCGTGCGGCTTCACGACGTCCTTGCCCTTGAGCACCGCGCCCACGAGGACGCCGCCCGGGAAATCGATCTCGCGCACCAGCCGCCCCGCGATCGGCGAGGTCGAGAGGACCGTCGCCTCGATGATCTCCGCCTCGCTGTCCCCGATCGAATAGATCGCGCGCACCCGGCCGTGTCGGATATGGCGCAGGATCGACGAGACGGTGGTCGCGCGCGGGTTGATGTAGGCGTCGATGTCGAGCACTTCCATCAGCGGCACGAGGGTCGGGTCGTTGACGAGCGCGATCGACATCTTGCAGCCCGCCTGCTTGGCACGGACCGAGACGAGCAGGTTCGTCTTGTCGTCATCGGTGACGGCCAGGACCGCGTCGGCGCGGTCGACATCGGCTTCGGCCAAGAGGTCGCTGTCCATCCCGTCGCCATTGAGCACGATCGTCCGCTCGAGCACATCCGCCGCGGCCTCGGCCCGGGCACGGTTGCGTTCGATCAGCCGCACCCGCACCCGGTCGGTGCGCCGCTCCAGCCGCTGCGCGACCGCAAGGCCCACATTGCCGCCCCCGACGACGATCACACGCTCCTGCTTCTGCGCGGCCTTGCCGAAGATGCCGAGCGTGCGGCCCACATCATCGCTGTGGGCGCAGACATAGATGCGGTCCTCGGCGAAAAGCTGGTCGCCCGGCTCGGGGGCAAAGAGCCGCCCCTCGCGCCGCACGCCGACCACGATCGCGCGCAGCGTCGCGAAAAGGTCGGTCAACTGGCGCAGCGGGGTGTTGAGGACGGGGCAATCGGCCTCGAGCGCGATCCCCAGAAGCTGCGCCCGCCCCCCGAGGAACGCCTCGGAATCGAAGGTCGTCGGCGCCGCGATCCGTTGCAGCGCCGCCTCGGCCACCTCGCGCTCGGGGCTTATGACGACGTCGATCGGCAGATGGTCGCGCCGATAGAGATCGGCGTGCATCGCTTCCAGATAGGCCTGGGCCCGCAGGCGGGCGATCTTGCGCGGCACCGAAAAGACCGAGTGGGCCACCTGGCAGGTGACCATGTTGACCTCATCGGAATGGGTCGCGGCGATCAGCATGTCGGCATCGCGCGCGCCGGCCTTTTCGAGTACGTCGGGATGCGAGGCAAAGCCCACGATGCCCTGAACATCGAGCAGTTCAGATGCCCGCCGCACGAGGTCGGGGTTCTGATCGACGACCGTTACGTCGTTCTTTTCGCCAGCAAGCTGGCGGGCGATCTGCCAGCCGACCTGCCCCGCACCGCAGATGATGATCTTCATCGCCCGTGCCCGCCCATCCGCCGACCGGATGCCCCTGATTGGCAGATCGCCCCGCTGGGGTCAATCCGCGAGCGCGCCCGCGATCAGCCCGAGCGCGTGGCGCGTCGCGGCGCGCCGCACGCCGCCCCGGCCGAGCGCGCCGAAATCGACCGTCTCGGTCAGGGTCGGGCGGTCCGCGCGCGCAAGGCCGAAGCAGACGCGGCCGACCGGCTTGTCCGCGGTCGCCCCGCCCGGGCCCGCGATGCCCGTGACCGAGACCGCGAGATCGGCCCCGAGCCGCGCGCGCGCCCCTTCGGCCATCGCCTGCGCGACGGGTTCGGACACCGCCCCATGCCGCGCGATCAGCCCTTCGGGCACGCCCAGAAGCTGCACCTTCGCGCTGTTGGCATAGCTCACGATGCCGCCGTCGAAGACCGCGGACGATCCCGCGACGGCGGTGATCGCGGCCGCGACCATCCCGCCCGTGCAGCTTTCGGCGGTAGCGATCCGCCGGCCCTTGCGCCGCGCCAGCGCCACGATCGCCTCTGCCTGCCGGCTCATCGCATGATCACCCCATGCGCGATGGCTGCGATCGCGATCACGCCCGCCGCCGCGAACCCGCCCGCGATCAGATCGTCGAGCATGACGCCGAGCGGCGTGCCCATCCGGTCCGCCCAGCCGACCGGGCCGGGCTTGAGGATGTCGAAGAGGCGGAAAAGGACAAAGGCCGCGATCCAGCCGGGCCAGAGGGCCGCGGGCTCGACCCCCGCCATGCGCGCGCCGAACGCCACGGGCCAGAGCGCAAGCCACATGCCCGCGACCTCATCGATCACGATCTCGGCCGGGTCCGACACCCCCGTGCGCGCCACCTCCGCCCCCGTCGCCCAGAGCCCGACCGCCGCCACCGCGACGGTCCCCGCCACCAGCGCCCAAGGGCCGCCCAGCGTCATCAGCGCGAAGGCGAGCGGCAGCGCCGCGAGCGACCCCCAGGTGCCGGGCGCCGGACGCAGATGCCCGACGAACAGCACCGTGGCGATGATGCGCGTCATGGCCGGATCAGGGCCGCGGTCGCGAGCGCCACGATCCCCTCCTCCCGCCCGGTGAATCCGAGCCCCTCGGAGGTCGTGGCCTTGATGCCCACGGCCGAGGGATCGAGCGCCAGTACCTCGGCCAGCAGGGCGCGCATCGCCCCGGCATGAGGGCCGATACGGGGACGTTCGCAGACGATCGAGACATCGACATTGGCGATCCGCCAACCGCCTTCGCGGGCGAGCGCCGCGGCATGGGCGAGGAAGACGCGGCTCGGCGCGCCGCGCCATTGCGGATCCGAGGGCGGGAAGTGCGCTCCGATGTCGCCCGAGCCGAGCGCGCCATAGATCGCGTCGCAGATCGCGTGGATCGCGACATCGGCGTCCGAATGGCCGACAAGCGCCCGGTCATGCGCGATCCGCACGCCGCAAAGCCAGACATGATCGCCCGGCCCGAAGCGGTGCACATCGAAGCCGTTGCCGAGCCTGATGTCCATGTCGTGCCCCCTTGCCCTGAGGATCCGCTCGGCGCGCGCGAAATCGGCCGGATGCGTGATCTTGAGGTTGTCCTCCTCGCCCTCGAGGATCGCGACGTCAAGCCCGGCGGCCAGCGCGACCTCGACATCGTCCGCCGCCCCGCCCGGATGGGCGGCATGGGCCGCGACGATCGCGCCAAGCCGGAACGCCTGCGGCGTCTGCGCGCGATAGAGGCCAGCGCGCGGGTGAGGCGCGCGCACAAGGCCGTCCGCGCCATGCCAGAGCGCATCGGTCACGGGCAGGGCGGGGGCCGCGGCCGGGTGATCGGCGAGTGCGGCGCAAAGCCGGCCGATCAGGTGCCGCGAGACCGCCGGCCGCGCCCCGTCATGGATGAGGACACCCTCGACACCGCTCGCGGCAAGCGCGGTGAGCCCCGCCCGCACCGAGGCGTCGCGGCTCTCGCCGCCCGCGACGCGCAGGATGCCCGGCGCCATCAGGGCGTCGGCGCGGCCGAATTCATCCGGGTGCAGGACCAGCACGATCGGCCCCAGACCCGCGCTGCGGAACGCCTCGACGGCATGGGCCAGCACGGGCCTGCCGGCGAGCATGCGCCACTGCTTGGCCAATCCGCCACCGGCCCGGGTGCCGCGCCCCGCGGCAACGATGATCGCGGCGATCTGCATTCCGTCTGAATAGGACAATGGCGCGCATCGCGCAATCATGCGGGCGATCGTTGCGTTCACGCCAAGATGCTTGGCAGACAGGCAGTGCAAAGCCTAAAAAACATGCAATCGATAAAAACTTCGGCGTGATGCGGCGGTCGCGCGGTTGATCGATGCCGTTTCGAACCGTTAGAGACGGCGCTGGGGCTGTCTGCTGACCGAAGGGAAGTTCATGTCGAGGGAAAGTGTGGACTCAGCGGCGCGCGCGCACCCCCCGGGGTGGCGTGGCTGATGCTGCCGTCCGCAGGCACCATCTGGGCCTCGCTGCCCGTCCCTGCGCTGCTCATCCGCGCCGACAACTGCATAGATTCGGCAAATCCAGCCGCCGAAGCCTTCTTCAACGCCTCGACGCGCGCCCTCGCGGGCGTTCCGCTGCTCGATCGTCTCGCAGTCGATGCCGCGCTCGAGGATGGTTTCGCCCGCGTGCGCCGGAACCAGGCTTCCCTTTTTGTCAACGACATCGATGTCACGACGGGTGAGCGTCCGCCGGTCCAGTGCAACATTCAGGTGGCGCCGGTGCAGGATGGCGCGGGGATGCTCCTCATCCTTATCGCGCCGCGCGATGTCGCGGACCGGCTGGCGCGCTCGGGCGGCACGCGCTCGGTCGTCCAATCCGCGATCGGCATGGCCGAGATGCTCGCGCACGAGATCAAGAACCCGCTCGCGGGCATAACGGGTGCGGCGCAACTCCTGTCGATGAACCTTTCGGCCGAGGATCGCGAACTGACCGACCTGATCGTCGCCGAATCGCGGCGCATCGTGAAGCTGCTCGATCAGGTCGAGCAGTTCGGCAACACCCGCCCGCCCGAGCGCCGCGCGATCAACCTGCACGACGTGCTCGACCGCGCGCGCCGCTCGGCCTTGGTCGGCTTCGCGGCCCGGATGCGGATCATCGAGGAGTACGACCCCTCGCTGCCGTTGGCCTGGGCCGATCCGGATCAGCTGCTTCAGGTCTTTCAGAACCTGCTCAAGAACGCCGCCGAAGCCTGCGGCCCAACGGGCGGCACGATCCGCATCCGCAGCTTCTACGAACTCGCGCTGCGTCGCCGTCGGGCGGACGGGTCGGGCGCTGCCGCCCCCCTCAACATTGAGATCATCGACGACGGGCCGGGAATCCCGCCCGCCCTCGGCGCCGCGATCTTCGAGCCCTTCGTCAGCGGCAAACCCAACGGCACCGGGCTTGGCCTTGCGCTCGTCTCGAAGATCATCCTCGACCACGACGGCTGGATCTCGCTCGACTCCGTGCCGGGCCGGACGGTCTTCCGCATATCCCTGCCGATGGAACCGCGCCGCACCAAGACCGAGAAGGAGTTGATCTGATGGACGGAACCGTCCTTGTCGCCGACGACGACCGCACGATCCGCACGGTCCTGACGCAGGCGCTGACGCGCGCGGGTTGTCGCGTGCACGCGACATCCTCGCTCGTGACGCTGATGCGCTGGATAGAAGAGGGCAAGGGCGATCTGGTCGTGACCGATGTCGTGATGCCGGACGGCAACGGCCTCGAGATGGTGCCGCGCATCGCGCAGACGCGCCCGGGGCTGCCCGTGATCGTGATCTCGGCGCAGAACACCATCATGACGGCAATCCAGGCGGCCGAGGCCGATGCATGGGATTACCTGCCCAAGCCCTTCGATCTGCCCGATCTCATGAAACGGGCGGCGCGCGCGCTCGAGACCAAGCGACGGCCGCCGCAGCGCGCGCCCGCCGCCCCGGTCCGACGCGAACCCGCCGACGACCTGCCTCTCGTGGGGCGCACGCCCGCGATGCAGACGCTCTATCGCCTGGTGGCCCGGGTCATGAACACCGACATTCCTGTCCTCATCACCGGGGAGTCGGGCACGGGAAAGTCGCTGATCGCGCGCGCGGTGCATGATTTCTCCGACCGCCGCGCCATGCCGTTCGTCGTCGCCTCACCTGCCGATCTCGCGCTGACAGACGGGGCAGGGGATCTGCGCGCCAAGGCACGCGGGGGCACCATCGTCTTCGACGAGGTCGCCGATTTCGATGCCGACGGCCAGGCCCGGGCGGTCAGGCTTCTCGATACGCTGCGCGGCGATGGCGCCCCCCGGGTCATGGCCACGAGCCAGGCGGATCTGGCGCGCCGGATGGAAGACGGACGCTTTCGCCAGGACCTTTTCTATCGGCTGGGCGGCGTCACGATTGCGGTTCCTGCCCTGCGCGAAAGGGTCGATGACATCATGCTGCTCGCCGAGCATTTCCTGGGCCGCGCAGATGGCGACGCCGCGCCGCGCCGCCTCTCGGCAGAGGCGCGCGAGGTCGTGCGCGCCTACAGCTGGCCCGGCAATGTCCGCCAGCTCGAGAACACCATGCGCCGCCTGCTCGTCACCTCGGCCGAGGCCGAGATCGGTCGGGCCGAGGTCGAAGCGGTCCTCGGCAACCAGCCGGCGATGGAACCCGCGCGGCAAGGCAACGAGACCGAACGCCTCGCGGCATCGGTCGCGCGCCATCTGCGGCGCTATTTCGACCTGCATGGCGGCCAGTTGCCGCCGGCGGGCGTCTATCAGCGGATCCTGCGCGAATTCGAGACCCCGCTGATCGAGATCGCGCTCGACGCGACGGCGGGCAATCAGGCCCGCTGCGCCGACCTTCTCGGGATCAACCGCAATACCTTGCGCAAGAAGATCACCGACCTCGATATACGCGTGACTCGGCGCCGCAAGTTGATGTAATCCTGCCACAGTTGCGTGGCACGCACGTATCGGCGCCCGGGGGTGGCGGGCTGCCGGGGCGGGGCACGCGCAGTCGATTGTCGCGGCCGGGTTTTTCCGGCGCGACGAGGTGGCGGGGGATCATGGCGCGCGCGGTTCCGGATCGGTTTTTGTCGCGCGCGCGCAACAGTCGGGCGGTTCAGACGGGCGCGACGGTCCTTATCGTGCTGCTCGGCCCTGTCCTCGCGGCCGCGACGTTCCTCACGCTCGGGCCCCTGCAACAGGGGGCGAGTTCGACCGCCCTGCGCGCGGTGTTTCTTGCGGATCTGGCGTATGTGCTGCTCATTTCCGGGCTCGTGCTCGCACGTGTCGCAGGGCTTGTCGCGGCGCGTCGGCGCCAGAGCGCGGGGTCCGAGTTGCACCTGCGTCTCTCGGGGCTGTTTGCCGCGATCGCGCTCGGCCCCGCCGTCCTGATGGCGATCTTCGCGGGCTTCACGATCAACATCGGGCTCGAGGGGTGGTTCTCGGAGCGGGTGCGCAACGTCGTCGGCGCCTCGCTCGAGGCAGCCGTCGCCTATGAGGCGCAGCAGCGGCGCGACATCACCGCCGATGTAGAGGCGCTCGCGCGGTATCTTGAGCGCGCCCGGCGCGAGGGGGGGGGCGTGCTGGCCGATGGCGACATGCGGCTCCTGTTGCAGCAGGGCCAGCTTCAGATCCAGCGGGGGTTGAGTGAGGCCTTCATCATCGACGCCGCCGGCGATATCCGCAGCCGGGGCGAGAAATCCTATCTTTTCTATTTCGAGCAGCCGGCCGCGCAGGACATCGAGGCCGCCCGTTCAGGCATGACCGTGCTGATCCCCGACTGGCCGAACAGCGAACTGCGCGCTCTCGTCGCCCTCGCAGGCTTTGACGGGCTGCTCCTGTCGGTGACGCGCAGCGTCGACGGCACGATCCTCGGCCTGCTCGACGAGACGCAGGCGACCGCGCGTCTCTATGCCCAGCTCGAGGCCGAGCGCGGCCGGATCCTCTTCGAATTCGGGCTGCTCTATCTCGCCTTCGCGCTTCTGCTCGTGCTCGCGGCGGTTTGGCTGGGTCTGTGGGTCGCCGAACGCATCGCCCGCCCGGTGGCGCGGCTTGCCGGTGCGGCGCGGCGCGTCGGCGAGGGCGACCTCGACGCGCGCGTGCCCGTCGCCGAGACGCGCGACGATCTGGCGATGCTGGGTGAGGTCTTCAACGGCATGACGGCCGAACTCAAGGTCCAGCGCGACGCGCTGATCGAGAAGAACCGCGAGACCGAGGCCCAGCGCCGCCTGTTCGATTCGGTCCTGACCTCGGTCAGCGCGGGGGTCGTGGGCCTCGACGCGCAAGGGCGGATCGGGTTTGCGAACCCCTCGGCGCTGCGGTTGCTGGCAATCGAGGAAGAGGCGGCACTGGGAAGGCCGCTCGATGCGCTCGTGCCCGAGTTCGCGGCCCTTCTTGGCCGATTGCGGGGCGGCATCGCGCCATCGGTCCAGGACGAGGTCCGCCTCAGCCGGCGCGGCAAGGCCGAGAGCCTGCTGGTGCGCATGGGCCGCCGCGCCGCCGCTCCGGGGCAGGGCGAGGGGTATGTCGTTGCCTTCGACGACGTGACGGAGCTTGTGAGCGCGCAGCGCGTCGCCGCCTGGGGCGATGTGGCGCGGCGCATCGCGCACGAGATCAAGAACCCGCTGACGCCTATCCAGCTGTCGGCCGAGCGCATCCGACGCCGTTTTGGCCAGGCGCTCGATCCAGAGCAGGGCGCACAGCTCGCGCAATATGTCGACGTCATCGTTCGCCAGACCGGCGATCTGCGCCGCATCGTCGATGAGTTCTCGCGCTTTGCCCGGATGCCCGAGCCCGAGCGCAGCCCGCAGGATCTGGCGCGGATCCTGCGCGACTCCCTGCTGCTGCAAGAGAGCGGCCAGCCCGGTGTCCGCTTCGAGCCAGAGCTTGCCGCCGGTCCGGTCTGGATCGAGGCCGATGCGACGCTTCTGTCGCAGGCGCTCACGAACCTGCTGAAGAACGCCGGCGAGGCGATCGAGGCGCGCGTCGCGCAAGGTGTGCCCGATGGATTCGTTCCGCGCATCCGTGTGGCGCTCGGCGTCGACGGCAGCGCGGCCGTGATCGCGATCGCCGACAACGGCATCGGCCTGCCCGAGGATCGCGCGCGCCTGTTCGAGCCCTATGTGACGCTGCGGCCGGGGGGGACCGGCCTCGGCCTGCCCATCGTGCGCAAGATCATCGAGGATCACGGCGGCACGCTCGAGCTGACCGATGCCCCCCCCGATCCGCAGGACAACCGGCGCGGCGCGCTCGCGCTCATCCGTCTGCCACTCGGGGGCTCCCCCGAACCGACCCCAGCGACCGAGAAGCACCTCCATGGATGACATCCTCATCGTCGATGACGAACGCGACATCCGCGACCTCGTGGCCGACATCCTGCAAGACGAGGGGTTCGCCACGCGCCTTGCGGCCAATGCCGACGAGGCGCTCGGCGCGATCAACGCGGCTGCGCCCGCGCTCGTGATCCTCGACATCTGGCTCAAGGACAGCAGGATGGACGGGATCGACATCCTCAAGACCGTCAAGCGCGACAATCCCGGCATCCCGGTCGTCATCATCTCGGGGCACGGCAACATCGAGATCGCAGTCGCCGCGATCCGGCAGGGGGCCTATGACTTCATCGAAAAGCCGTTCAACATCGACCAGCTTCTGGTCGTTGTGAAGCGTGCGATGGAGGCCTCGCGGCTCCGGCGCGAGAATGTGGCGCTGCGCCGGCGCGATCAGGCCCCGGCAGAGATGATCGGCGTCTCGCCCGCCTTCCGCGCCTTGCGCGGCCAACTCGAGAAGGTCGCAAAATCGAACGGGCGGGTGATGCTGACCGGGCCGTCCGGATCGGGCAAGGAGGTCTGCGCGCGCTTCATCCACGCCAATTCCGCGCGTGCCGCCGGGCCGTTCGTCAGCGTCGCCGCGGCCTCGATCGAGCCCGACCGGATGGAGGAGGTTCTCTTCGGCCGCGCCCAGCCGGGGCGCGCCGTCGAACGCGGCCTGCTTGATGAAGCCGACGGCGGCACTGTCTATCTCGATGAGGTCGCCGACATGCCGGCGGGCACGCAATCGAAGATCCTGCGCGTTCTGGTGGAGCAGCAATTCACCCGCGCCGGCGGCACCGACAAGGTGCGGGTCGATCTGCGCGTGGTCTCCTCGACCAGCCACGATCTGCGCGCGCGCATCGCCGAGGGCCGGTTCCGGCAGGAACTCTTTGACCGTCTGTCGGTCGTGCCCATCGCGGTGCCCGGCCTCGGCCAGCGGCCCGAGGATATCCCCGTGCTCGCCGAACATTTCATCGCCGAGGCCCACCGCACCCAGGGCCTCGTGCCCCGGCCGCTCTCGCCCGAGGCGGCGGCGGTGCTGCAGACGATGGAGTGGCCCGGCAACCTGCGCCAGTTGCGCAATCTGGTCGAACGGGTGCTGATCCTCGGCGAGGGGGCAGGCCCGATCTTGCCGGCCGAACTCGAGGGGCAGGGCGAGGGCGACGCCGACGGGGGCTTGCGCCTCCAGATCGGCGCGGCGATCGCGGCCCTCCCGCTGCGCGAGGCGCGCGAGGTGTTCGAGCGCGACTATCTGCTGGCCCAGATCGCGCGTTTCGGCGGCAACATCAGCCGGACCGCGCAATTCGTGGGCATGGAGCGCAGCGCGCTGCACCGCAAGCTCAAGTCGCTCGGTGTAGGAAACCCGCGCGGCGAGGATCAGGCCGAGGGCGAGGAGCCATAGAGCGCCGCCGCGCGTGCCTCGAAGGCGCGCACCACGCGCTGCATCGCCTCGTTGAAGACGACGCCGATGATGCGCTGCAAGATCGCGTTGCGGAACTCGAAATCGACGAAGAAGACGACATCGCAGCCGCCGTCGGCGCGCGGCGCGAACTGCCAGCGCGATCGCAGGTGCTTGAATGGCCCGTCGAGATATTCGGTATCGATCCGAAGCTTCGCGGGGTCGAGGATGACGCGGCTGCCGAAGCGTTCGCGAAAGACCTTGAACGAGATCACCAGATCGGCCTCGAGCACCTCGGTCCCCTCGGGGCCCGGCGTGCGCGAACGGATCCGCGCCGCCGCCGTCCAGGGCAGGAATTCGGGATAGCGCGCGACATCGGCGACGAGGTCGAACATCGCCCGGGCGGGATAGGGCAGGGCGCGGGTTTCGTCGTGGCGGGGCATCTGGACCAACGGATCGCGTGACTTCGCCGCGCCTATTGGATAAGACGGCCGGGAAATCAAGGCCGGATGGCGGCCCGGACGGACGGACGATGGCGCGCAGCGACTACACGATCGAACAGATGATCTCGGCCAAGGCGATCGCCGCGCGGGTCGAGGGGCTGGCGCGCGAGATCTCGGCCCATTTCGCGGATACCGAAAAGCTCGTCGTCGTCGGGCTGCTGCGCGGGTCGTTCGTGTTCATCGCCGACCTCGTGCGCGAGATCACCCTGCCGGTCGAGGTCGATTTCCTCGAGGCGTCCTCATACGGCGATGCGACCGAATCGAGTCGCGAGGTGAGAATCCTCAAGGACCTGCGGGGCGAGATCGCGGGGCGCGACGTGCTTGTGGTCGAGGACATCGTGGATACGGGCTTCACGCTGCATCATGTCCTCACGCTCCTGCGCGCCCGCGGGCCGCGCCGGCTCGAGGTGTGCGCGCTGCTCGACAAACCCTCTCGGCGCGAGGCGGACGTGCGGGCGACCTGGACGGGGTTCGTGATTCCCGATGAATTCGTGGTGGGTTACGGCATCGACTTCGCGCAGCGCAACCGGAACCTTCCCTTCATCGGCAAGGTCCGCTTCGCCGATCCCGCCCCGGGCTGAGGGGGCGATGGGGCCGGGGCTCAACTGGTTCCTGCGGATGGTGCGCTGGGCGCGCAACCCGCCCTCCGAGGGTCAGGTCAGGATGGTCTTCGCGATCATCGCGATCTGCCTTGCCGTCGCGGGGATCGAGTATTTCGGCCTCTGGCCCGACTGGGCGCGCACCTCGGGCGTCTTCGGGCCCTGAGGGCGCAGCTCAGGCCCGCCCGCCCTGATGCGAGAGGCTCAGGGGCGATATCCCCAGCAACGCGAGCGCCCCGGCCCAGGCGCGCGACGGGTCGGGGGCAAAGACGAGGTCGGCGTCGCCGTCCGCCGTCAGCCAGTCGTTGCGCGCAAGCTCGCCCTCGACCTGTCCGGCCGCCCAGCCGGCATAGCCGAGCGCGAGCATCGCCCGGCGCGGCCCCTCGCCCGAGGCGAGCGCGCGGATCACGTCGCGCGTCGCCGTCAGCGCGAGGCCGTGCGGCAGCACGAGCGTGCCTTCGCCCGCGTAATCGTCCGAGTGCAGCACAAATCCGCGCCCCGTCTCGACCGGGCCCCCGAAGGCGACGGGCACGGGTCCGGCGCGGTCGTCGAGCGGGATCTCGAGCTGGCGCAGCATCTGCGCGAAGGTGATATCGACAAGCGGCTTGTTCACGATGAGGCCCATCGCCCCCTCGGACGAATGGCGGCACATGAAGAGGACCGCCTTCTCGAACCGCGGGTCGCCCATGCCGGGCATCGCGATCAGGAACTTTCCGCTGAGGTCCATCGACTCGTGCCCTCCCGAGCAGCAGCCTGACGGGGGAGGGGGCGCGGATCAAGGGCGAAGCCGCATCCGGCCGGATGCCTCTTCGCCGAAACGTGATTTCTGTTTTGCCTCGGCACGACCGATGGTGCCGCCATGAAGCTTGACCTCCCCCTGCTCAAGACTGCCGCTGTTGCCGGCTGCGCGCTTTGGGGCCATGCCGCCTGCGCAGAGGAGGGGCTTGTCGGTGCAGCGATCCTGCACGGCTGGGAGATGGGCGACGGCGTCCGCATGGCGGCGCTCCGTCTCGATCTCGCGCCCGGCTGGAAAACCTATTGGCGCAGCCCCGGCGAGGGCGGGATTCCGCCGCTATTCGATTGGTCCGCCTCGGAGAACCTCGGATCGGTCCGCATCCACTGGCCGCTGCCCGAGGTCTGGACCACGAACGGTCTGCGCGCCATCGGCTACGGCGGGACGCTGATCCTGCCGGTCGAGGTGCGCGCGCTCGATCCGGCGCGCCCGACGACCATCTCGGTCGTCGCCGACATCGGGGTCTGCGCGGATATCTGCCAGCCGGCGTCGGTCTCGATCGGCCCCGTCGCCATCGGCGGCACGAGCGGCCCCGACGCCCCCGCGATCGCGCGGGCGCTTTCGTCCGTGCCTGCCCAGGGTGCGGCCTTCGGGGCCACGGGGGCGACCTGCCGGGCCGATCCGGCCCCGGGCGGCATGCGCATCACCGCCGAAATCACGGCCCCCCCGATCGGCCCCGATGAAGTGGCGGTGATCGAGGCGGATGCCCCGGGCTTGTGGATCTCGGAAGCCGCCGCCGAACGCGACGGACCCGTGCTGCGCGCGGTCGCCGATGTCCTTGCCCTCGGTGCCGAGGGCCTGTTGCTCGACCGCGAGGGCATCACGATCACGGTGCTTGCGGCTGGTCGAGGCTATGAATGGCGGGGTTGCGGCGCGCGCCCCTGATCAGCGCCACAGCTTGCGCGTGATTCGCTGGACCTGCTCCATCCGCCGCGCCGCCTCACCCGCGTGTCGCGCGGCGGGGCTCTGGCCCCCGAGGCGCGCCATCCAGCGCCGCAACATCGCAAGCCCGCCCATCCGCATGAAGAGGCGCAACATCTCTTCGATCTTCATCGTCACCTCCGCACAATGCCCGATGCCGCCCAGGCGGCCAATGCCCGCAACATAGTGCGCGCGGGGTCAACTGTCGAACAGATCCGCCTGATCGCCGGCATCGCCCCGATCCTCGGTTGCCCCGTCGTCGGGATCGTCCGGGTTGCCGAGACCCGGGAGGGCGCGATTGTCGAGCAGACCCGCCGCGCGCAGATCGGCAAGACCCGGCAGGTCGCGCGCCGAGGCGAGCCCGAAGTGGTCGAGGAAGGCGGGCGTGACCACGAAGGTCACGGGCCGGCCGGGCGACATGCGCCGCCGTCCGAGGCGGATCCAGTCGAGCTCGAGCAGCTGATCGAGGGTGCCGCGGCTCAGCGCGACGCCGCGGATCTCCTCGATCTCGGCGCGGGTGACGGGCTGGTGATAGGCGATGATCGCGAGCGTCTCGATGGCCGCGCGCGAGAGCTTGCGCGTCTCGACAACCTCGCGCTGCATCAGGTGCCCGAGGTCGGGCGCGGTACGAAAGGCCCATGCATCGCCCAGCCGCATCAGCACGACACCGCGCCCCTCATACCGGCGCGCGAGCGCCGCGAGCGCCTCGGGCACGTCGCAGCCCCTGGGCATCCGTTCGGCGAGCGCGCTCGCACTCAGGGGTTCGGCAGAGGCAAATAGGACCGCCTCGACCATCCGCTCCTGCTCGGCGAGGTCGGGAACGCGAAAGAGGTCGGGTTCGGCGGGATCGGTCATCGCGTGCCGCCCGGCCCGATCTCGATCGGGGCAAAGAGGGCCGACTGACGCAAGCCAAGCCGGCCCTGGCGGGCGAGTTCCAGGGCGGCGGCGAAATGGGCCGCCGTGGCGGATCGGCGCCGGCGCGGATCGCCGCGCCATTCCTCGGGCAGGAAATCCTCGAGCCGCGCCCAGCCCATCTGCGTGCCGAGGACGGCCCGCATCCGCTCGAGCGCGCTTTCCATCGTGCAGATGTCGCGCCGGTCGAAGGCATAGGGGCGAAAGGCATCGCGGCTGCGCACCCGCGCATAGCCCTGCATGAGGTCGAGCAGGCTCGCGGTCCAGCGCAGGGTGCGGCGGCTCTCGATCGGTTCGGGGATGCCGCGGGCAAAGAAATCGCGGCCGCGCCGGTTGCGCGCCATGAGGTCGGCCGCCGCCTGCCGCATCGCCGCGAGGCGTTCGAGCTGAAAGGCGAGGTGGGCGGCCATCTCGTCGCTGGACGGGCCGTCCTCGGCTGGATCGGGCGGCAGCAGCAGCCGCGACTTCAGATAGGCCAGCCAAGCCGCCATCACGAGGTAATCGGCCGCAAGCTCGATCCGCTGCGCCCGGATCCCCTCGATGAACGCGAGATACTGCTCGGCGAGGGCAAGGATCGAGAGCCGCCGCAGATCAACCTTTTGCGTGCGCGCGAGATTGAGCAGCAGATCGAGCGGCCCCTCATACCCCTCGATGTCGACGATGAGCGCGCGCCCCGGATCCGAGGCCGCAGCAGCGGGGCCGGCCTGCGCAGGATCAGCCATGCCCGAGCGCCCGGAGTTCGGCAAGCGCGGCCTCTGGATCGAGCGCGTCGGGCGTCCGCCGATGGTCGAGCGCGCGCGCCGCGCGCCGCGCGGCCGCCCCCTCCAACCGCCCCGCCGCCGCCACGACCTCGGCCATCTCGGCGCGCGCGCCGTTGCAATGCAGAACAAGGTCGCACCCCGCCCCCAGCGCCCCGGCGGTCAGCATCCCCAGATCACCCCGAAGCGCCCCCATCGACAGATCGTCGCTCAGGATCATCCCGTCATAACCCATGCGGCCGCGCAGAAGCCCTAGGATGACGCGCGAGAGCGTTGCGGGCAAGTCGGGATCGAGCGCGCGATAGACGACATGCGCCGTCATCGCGATCGGCATGTCGCGGAGCGCCGCGAAGGGGGCGAAATCGCTCTGCCAGAGCGTGTCGGCATCGGCATCGACGACGGGCAGCGCAAGATGGCTGTCGGCGGTCGCGCGGCCATGGCCGGGAATATGCTTGAGCACCGGCAGCACCCCGCCCGCCAGCAGCGCCTCCGCCGCGGCCCGCGCGCGCGTCGCGACCTCCGCAGCCGTCGTCCCGAGACAGCGATTGCGCAGGAAAGGGTGGGTGTCAGCGGTCGCGACATCGCAGGTCGGGGCGCAGTTGCCATCGATCCCGAGGGCATGAAGCTCGGAAGCGATCAGCCGATAGCGCAGCGCCAGCGCGCGCGGCGCGCCCGCGCCGGCGGCCATGACATGCTCGAGCGGCGGCAGCCAGACGCGCCAGTGCGGTGCCCCCAGACGCGCGACGCGCCCCCCCTCCTGATCGATGAAGATCGGGGCATCGCGGCCGACCGCGGCGCGCAGATCGGCGGTCAGCGCACGCAGTTGCGCGGGGTGACCGACATTGCGCGCAAAAAGGATGAAGCCCCACGGGTCGGCGTCGCGCAGAAATGCCGCCTCTGCCGGATCGAGCGTCGGCCCTGCGCAGCCGAGGACGCAGGCCGAGGGCGCGGTCATCTGTGCACGACCGGCACGCACCGCTGCGTCTCGGTCCCGACGACGGCGCAAAAGCGGCGCGCGTCGTCCTCGCTCAGAAAGCCTGCGACGCGCAGGCGATAAAAGACGCGCCCACCGTCGTCGACGGGCTGGATGACGCGCGACTTGTCCGCGATCAGCGCCCCCGCCCGCACCGCGACCCCGTCCCAGCCGCGACGCGCGGCCTCGATATCGTCGAAGGAGCCGACCTGAACCAGCCGCGTGCCGGGCGCAAGCGTCGCGGGATCGACCTCGAGCGGGGCGGCGACAGGCCCGAGCGAGGCTAGCACGCTCGCAAGGGCGGCGGCGACCGGATCATCGCCCGAGGACGGCCCCGTCAGGTCGGCCGCGGGTGCCTTGCGCCCCAGATCGGCGGGGCGCGGCGGCGGGGCAAAGGGCAGGCGGTCGACGGCGATTGCGGGCTGCGTGACGGGCGCCACGGGCTGGCCGATCGCCTCGCCCAGACGTTCGGCGGGTGCGGTGGCGAAATTCGCGAGCGCATCGTCGGATGTCTCGATCACCTCGGGTTCGATGCTGGGCGCGGCCAGCGCCGTGCCGAGCCCCGGCGCATCGTCGGGCAGCAGCGCAAGCGGCGCGGGCGCGAGCACGAGATTGCCGGCCGCGCTCTCGGACGGGGTGCCACCCGGCACCGCATTCACCGACAGGCCGGAATAGGGCACGACCTGACCGCCCGGGCTGTCGGGGGCGATGCGCATCGGCCGATCGAGCGCCCGGATCACCGGCACGGCCGAGACATCGCGGACCGCGATCCGATAGGCCCAGAAAGCGCCGCCCGCGATCAGTGAGATCGTCGATACGGCCGCCCCTATCGCGACCACGCGCGAAAGGAAGGTCGGCTCGGACAGGATGCCCGTGGAACGGAAATCGTCAAAAGGTGCGTCTGCCATGCCTGCTCCTCGGTCGCCCCCGTTCGGGCGCGCACCCGTCGGAGATCAGCGTCGGTTAAACCTGCCTCGTGGCCGCCGCGTCGCGCCTTGTTGAAGATCAGCGCATTTCATCGACGGGCCTAACGCCGAGAATACCAAGACCTGCGGAAATGACAACCGCCGTCGCCCGCACGAGCGCGACTTTCGCGGCGGTGGCGGCCGGATCATCGGGCTGGACGAAGCGCAGCGCCGGATCGTCGGTGCCGCGGTTCCAAAGCGCGTGGAATTCGGCCGCGAGATCGCCGAGATAAAAGACGATCCGGTGGGGTTCGTTGGTCCGCGCGGCCTGCTCGACCTGCCGCGGCCAGTGGCCGAGCAGGCGCGCCAGCGCGATCTCGGCCGGATGCGCAAGCCGCGTCAGATCCCCCGCTCCGACACCCGCCGCCTCGGCCTTGCGGATGACCGAGCGCGCGCGCGCATGGGCATACTGGACGTAGAAGACCGGATTGTCCTTCGACTGCTCGAGCGCCTTGTCGAAGTCGAAATCGAGGGCGACGTCGTTCTTGCGCGTGAGCATCATGAAGCGCGTCACATCCGCGCCCACCTGCTCGACCACGTCGCGCAGCGTGACGAAGGTGCCGGCGCGCTTCGACATCTTGAAGGGCTCGCCGTCCTTCCAGAGCTTCACGAGCTGGATGAGCTTGACATCGAGCGCCACGCGTTCGTCCGAGAGCGCGCCGACCACGGCCTTCAGCCGCTTGACATAGCCGCCATGGTCGGCGCCGAGCACGTCGATCAGGAGATCGAAGCCCCGCGTCACCTTGTCGAAGTGATAGGCGATGTCGGGGGCGAAATAGGTCCAGCTTCCGTCCGACTTCATCACCGGCCGGTCCACGTCATCGCCGAAGGCGGTGGAGCGGAAGAGGGTCTGGGCGCGCGGCTCCCAATCCTCGGGCGTCTTGCCCTTGGGCGGCTCGAGCACGCCGTGATAGACGAGGCCGCGCGCGCGCAGGCTCTCGAGCGCGCCCTCGATCCGCCCCGTGCCATAGAGCGAGCGTTCCGAGAAATAGACGTCCATCGTGACGCCGAGCACCGCGAGATCCTCGCGGATCATCGCCATCATCCGCGCGATGGCGAAATCGCGCACGGTCTCGAGCCAGTCCGATTCGGGCCGCTCGAGCAGGCTCGCGCCGTAGGCATCCTTCAGCGCCTGCCCGACCTCGATGAGGTAGTCGCCCGGATAGAGGCCGTCGCCGATCGCGGGGGCAAGCCCGTGCGCCTCGCGGTAGCGTTCATAGGCCGAGCGCGCCAGCACATCGACCTGCGCGCCGCCGTCGTTGATGTAGTATTCGCGCGTCACCTCCCAGCCCGCGAAGGCCAGAAGACGCGCGAGCGCGTCGCCAAAGACCGCGCCGCGGACATGGCCCACATGCATCGGGCCCGTGGGGTTGGCCGAGACGAACTCGACGTTGACGCGCCGCCCCGCGCCGAGGTCGGCGCGGCCGTAATCCGCCCCCGCCGACAGGATCGCGCCGATGACGCCCTGCCACACCGCGGGCTCAAGCCGCAGGTTCAGGAACCCCGGCCCCGCGACCTCGGCCGAGGCGATGCGCCCGTCCGTGCCGAGGCGCGCCGCCAGCGCCTCGGCGATCGCGCGCGGCTGCATCCCGGCGGGCTTGGCAAGCACCATCGCCGCATTCGTCGCCATGTCGCCGTGGCCCGCATCGCGCGGCGGCTCCACCGTGACGGCCGAAAGATCGAGGCCCCCGGGCAGCGCGCCGGCCGCCTGCATGTCGGCGAGCGCGGCGAGGACCGCCGCGCGGATGTCGTCGAAAAGGTTCATCTGATGCGCTCCGCTTCGGTCGCGGATGTATCGGGCGGGCCCCTTGCTGTCAAACCGCGCGCCGGTCAGGCGTCGGGCACGAAGCGCAGCGCGACCCCGTTGATGCAATAGCGCAGGCCCGTGGGCGGGGGGCCGTCGGGAAAGACATGGCCGAGATGGGCCTCGCAGGCCGCGCAATGCACCTCGGTGCGGCGCATGAAGAAGCTGCGATCCTCGCGCGTCTCGACCTCGGCGCCCTCGGCGGGCTTCCAGAACGAGGGCCAGCCCGTGCCGCTCTCGAATTTCTCGCGCTGGTCGAAAAGGGGCGCGTCGCAGCAGATGCAGCGGAACCGCCCCGCGACCTTGGGAAAGTTGTCGTGCGTGCCGGCGCGCTCGGTCCCGTGCTGGCGGGTGACGCGATAGGCCAGATCCGAGAGTTGCGCGCGCCATTCGGCGTCGGATTTCACGATGCGGGGGGGCGTTGTCACGGGCGGGGCGTCCTCGGTTTGATCGGATCGGTCTGGGCGGGCTTGGCTGTCTTGGTGATTACACATAGCGCGTGCTATCGAGAGCGCAATCCGCGCGGGGGGCGACTCGGGCCCTTGCGGCGCGGAAGGCACGGGGTGGTGGCGGGCGGCGATGAGATACGCGGCACGGCTGGCCGAAGATGCGGCGGACATCGCCCGGGCGCAGGCACTGCGGGGATTGTGCTTTCGCGGAGAGGGGCGCGTCGATCGCGACCGCTACGACGCACGCTGCCTGCATCTGCTGATCGAGGACCGCAGCGATGGCGCGCTGGTGGCGTGCTGCCGCCTGATGCCGCTGCGCGCCGGCTCGGAGATCGCGCAAAGCTATTCGGCGCAGCATTACGAGCTCTCGGCGCTCGAGTCCTTCGAAGCCCCGATGATGGAACTCGGGCGCTTCTGCATCCACCCGGAGCGCCACGATCCCGACATCCTGCGCCTCGCCTGGGGCGCGCTCGCGCGGTTCGTGGACGAGAACGGGGTCGGGATGCTTTTCGGCTGCTCCTCGTTCAAGGGAACCGAGGCGGCCGAATATGCCGACGCCTTCGCGATCCTCCGGGAACGTCACCTCGCGCCGCGGCGCTGGTGGCCGCGCGTCAAGGCGCCCGGCGTCGTGCGTTTCGCGCGCGATCTGGCACGGCGCGTGCCCGATCCGCGGCGCGCGATGGCGACGATGCCGCCGCTCCTGCGCAGCTACCTCGCGATGGGGGGGTGGGTGTCGGACCACGCGGTGGTCGATCGCGACCTCGGCACGCTGCATGTCTTTACCGGGCTCGAGATCGGCGCGATCCCGGCCGCGCGCGCGCGCGCGCTCCGCGCCGTGCTGGCCGACGACCCCCCCGCCGCCATTGCAAACGCGCCGGGCGCTGCCTAGGCTCCGCCCTGCCGGGAGGGGGGCAGAACCATGAAGACGATCACCGAATTTCCGCATCAGCTGCGCGAGACGCCCGACATGGGCATCGTGCTGGCCGATGGCTGCCGCCTGTCGGCCCGCGTCTGGATGCCCGAGGACGCTCACGCCCGCCCGGTGCCCGCGATCCTCGAATTCCTGCCCTACCGCAAGCGCGACGGCACGACCTTCCGCGATGCGCTGACGCATCCCTATTTCGCCGGTCACGGATACGCCTGCCTGCGCGTCGACATGCGCGGCAACGGCGACAGCGACGGGCTGATGGAGGATGAATATTCGCCCCAGGAGCTCGCGGACGCCTGCGAGGTGATCGGCTGGATCGCCGCCCAGCCCTGGTGCAGCGGCCGGGTGGGCATGATGGGGATCAGCTGGGGCGGGTTCAACGCGCTCCAGGTCGCAGCCCTTGAGCCACCCGCGCTTCAGGCCATCATCACGCTCTGCTCGACGGTCGACCGCTACGCCGACGACATCCACTGGAAGGGCGGGTGCCTGCTGAACGAGAACCTCGGCTGGGGGGCGACGATGTGGTCCTATTCGTCGCGCCCGCCCGACCCCGCGCTGCGCCCCGACTGGCGCGAGGAGTGGCTGAAGCGGCTCGAGGCCGAGCCGTTCCTGCCCGCCGTCTGGCTGCGCCACCAGCGCCGCGACGCCTATTGGCAACACGGGTCGGTCTGCGAGGATTATTCGGCGATCAAGGCCGCGACGCTCGCCGTCGGCGGCTGGGGCGACAGCTACAAGAACGCGGTGCCGCAGCTCGTCCAGAACCTCTCGGCGCCGGTCAAGGGCATCGTCGGCCCCTGGGTGCACAAGTATCCCCATTTCGCGGTGCCCGAACCCCGCATCGGCTTTCTGCAAGAGGCGCTGCGCTGGTGGGACCGCTGGCTCAAGAATGCGCCCACCGGGGTCGAGGACGATCCCGCCTATCGCGTCTATCTGATGGACGGGGTGCGGCCCGCCTCGTGGTATGACCATCGCCCGGGGCGCTGGATCGCCGAACCCGCCTGGCCGGCGCCCGCGATCCGCGAGGCCGCGCTGCCGCTTGGCCCCGGCCTGCCCGGCGCGGGGCAGGGCACGCTGGGGGAGGCGGGGGGGGCGCTTGCCGTCACGCTCGCCTCGCCGCAGGATTGCGGGATGGAGGGGGGCGAGTTCTGCGCGATCTGGCTCGGCCCCGAGATGCCGGGCGACCAGCGGCGCGACGATGCCCTATCGGCCGTCTTCGACAGCGCGCCGATGCCGCAGACCGACATCGTCGGCGCGCCGCGGCTGCGGCTGCGGCTCTCGGCCGACCGGCCCTGCGCGCAGATCGCGGTGCGGCTCAACCACCTCCACCCCGACGGGGCGGCGACGCGCATCACCTGGGGGGTGCTGAACCTCACGCATCGCGCCTCGCACGCCGCGCCCGAACCCCTTGTTCCGGGTGAGGAAATCGAGGTCGAGGTCGCGCTCGACCACATCGCCTATCGCCTGCCCGAAGGGCACCGGCTGCGGGTGGCGGTGTCGTCCTCCTACTGGCCGATGCTCTGGCCCGTCCCCGAGGCCGCGACGCTGACGCTGACGGGCGGCACGCTCGCGCTGCCGGTGCGGGCGCCCGCGGCGGGCGACGAGGTGCAGTTCCCCCCGTCCGAGGCCGCGCCCGCCGAGCGCACGCGCCCGATCCGCCCCCCGGCCCATGTCCGCCGCTCCGAGACCGATCAGCGCACCGGGGTCGTCAGCCTCATCATCGAGGATGATTTCGGGTTGGCCGAGCATCTCGACCATGGCCTGATCACCGGCTCCGCCGCGCGCGAGCGGTGGGACATCCACCCGGGCGACCCGCTCTCGGCCCGTGGCTGGACGCATTGGACGCAGGAACTGGCGCGTGAGGGGTGGTCGGTAAGAACCGAGACCTACACGGAAATGTGGTCGGACGCGACGCATTTCCACCTCAAGGGCCGGCTTGAGGCCTATGAGGGGGGCGCGCTTATCCTCGCCCGCGACGTGGCCGAGAGCATCCCGCGCGACCTGCGCTGAGGGTGCGGCGCGAAAACCTGTTGCCGGCCCCGCCAAGGGTTGGTTATTGATTGGTCAATCAACAACGATACGTCGATGCCAGCAGAGGAGACGACGATGAAGGACGAACTGAACTATATCCTCGCCCGCACGGTCGCGGGCAAGCAGAGCCGCCGGGCCTTCCTCGGCCGCGCCGGTGCGCTGGGCCTTTCGGCCGCGATGGCCAACGGCATGCTCGCCTCGGCGGTGCAGGCGGCGGGCCCGGTCAAGGGCGGCACGCTCATCATGGGTCTCGGCGGCGGCGAGAGCACCAACAGCCTCGACCCGGCGCTGGCGGCAAGCCAGGTGCCCTTCCACGTCCTGCGCACAACGGGCGAGACGCTGATCGACACCACCGCGACGGGCGAGCTCGATTTCCGCGCGGCCGAGGCGGTCGAGAGCACGCCGGACGCCAAGACGTGGATGTTCAAGATCCGCAAGGGCATCGAGTTCCACAACGGCAAGACGCTGACGCCCGATGACGTGCTGATGACGCTCCAGCGCCATGCCGACCAGAATTCGCAGTCGGGCGCCTATGGCATCATGCAGGGCATCGAATCGATGAAGGTCGATGGCGACTATGTGGCCGTCACGCTTGCCACGCCGAACGCCGACCTGCCCTATCTCATGTCGGACTACCACCTCCAGATGCAGCCGGGCGGCGGCATGGAGAACCCGGCCGACGGCATCGGCGCGGGCTGCTACAAGGTCGTCGTCGACGAGCCGGGCGTGCGCCATGTGTTCGAGAAGCACGCGAACTACTGGGACAGCTCGCGCGGCCATTATGACAGCGTCGAGTTCGTGGTCATCAACGACCCGACCGCGCGGATGGCGGCCCTCCAGTCCGGCCAGATCCACATCGCCAACCGGGTGGAGCCCAAGGTCGCGCAGATGCTGGCGCGCGTGCCGGGCATCCAGGTCAAGAACGTCTCGGGCCGCGGGCATTACGTCTTCATCATGCACTGCAACACCGCGCCCTTCGACAACAAGGATCTGCGGCTGGCGCTGAAATACGCGATCGACCGGCAGGAGATGGTCGAGAAGATCCTGCAGGGCTATGGCTCGGTCGGCAACGACATCCCGATCAACGCCGCCTATCCGCTCTTTGACGAGACGCTGCCGCAGCGCGCCTTCGATCTCGAAAAGGCCGCCTTCCACTACAAGGCCTCGGGCCATGACGGCTCGCCCATCGTGCTGCGCACCTCCGAGGTTGCCTTCCCGGGCGCGGTCGATGCGGCGGCGCTCTTCCAGCAGACGGCGGCCAAGGCCGGCATCCCGCTCGAGATCAAGCGCGAGCCCGGCGATGGTTACTGGTCGGATGTCTGGAACGCGCAGCCCTTCTGCGCCTCCTACTGGGGCGGGCGTCCGGTGCAGGACCAGATGTATTCGACGGCCTATCTCTCGACCGCCGACTGGAACGACACGCGATTCAATAACGCGGAGTTCGACAGCCTGCTCCTCGCCGCGCGCGGCGAACTCGACCTCGTCAAGCGCAAGGAGATGTATGCGCGCATGGGCAGCATCCTCCACGACGAGGGCGGGCTCATCTGCCCGATGTTCAACGACTGGATCGAGGGCGTCAGCGACAAGGTTCAGGGCTGGATCGCCGACGGCGTCCAGGAGGTCATGAACGGACTGGCCCCGCACAAGACCTGGCTCGCCTGATCCGGGCCGCCGCGGGATGCATCCGCTGATACGACTGGTTGCCCGGCGCATCGCGCTGGGCATCCTGCTTCTGCTCGCGGCCTCGGTCCTCATCTTCATGGGGACCGAGGTGCTGCCGGGCGATGTCGCCTCGGCCATTCTCGGGCAGGGCGCGACCGAGACGACGCTCGCCAACCTGCGCGAGGCGCTGGGCCTCGACCGGCCGGCGGCGGTGCGGTATTTCGAATGGCTCTGGGGCGCGCTGCAGGGTGACCTCGGCACGTCGCTGACGAACAAGCGCGACATCGCCGCGACGCTCGCGGGGCGGATGTCGAACACGCTCTTCCTTGCCTTCTGGGCGGCTGTCATCGCGGTGCCGCTCGCGATCGTGCTCGGGCTTGTCGCGGTGCGCTATCAGGGGCGCTGGCCCGACAAGCTCATTTCCGGCGCGACGCTCGCCTCGATCTCGGTGCCCGAGTTCCTCTTGGGCTATATCGCGGCCTTCTTCCTCGCGGTGAAGTTCCAGCTCCTGCCCTCGGTCGCGACGATGCATGGCGGCATGGACCTCGGCGACAAGCTGATGGCGATCGCGCTGCCGGTCATCGTCCTCGTGCTGACGGTGCTCGGGCACATGATGCGCATGACGCGCGCCGCGATCCTCAATGTCATGCAATCGGCCTATATCGAGACGGCCGAACTCAAGGGCCTCTCGCCCTTTGCCGTGATCGCGCGCCATGCGCTGCCCAATGCGGTGGCGCCGGTCGTGAACGTGGTGATGCTCAACCTCGCCTATCTCGTGGTGGGCGTGGTGGTGATCGAGGTCGTCTTCGTCTATCCCGGCATGGGTCAGTATCTGGTCGATCACGTCGCCAAGCGCGACCTGCCGGTGGTGCAGGCCTGCGGGCTGGTGTTCGCGGCCGTCTACATCGGCCTCAACCTCTTGGCCGACCTCATCTCGATCATCGCTAACCCGCGCCTGAGGCACCCGAAATGAGGATGCCGCTCTCTGCCGCGATCGGGCTTTTCCTGACCTCGCTCTATTTCCTCGCGGCGATCTTTGCCGATTTCATCGCGCCCTACGGCATGGCCGAGGTGGTGGGCGACGTGTGGGAGCCGATGTCGGCCGAGCACTGGCTCGGCACCGACAGCATCGGGCGCGACCTGCTCACCCGGATGATCTACGGCGGCCAGACGACGATCCTGATCGCGACGGCGGGCACGCTGCTGAGCTTCACCACCGGTTCGATCCTCGGCTTCACGGCGGCGGTGGCGGGTGGCTGGGTCGATCAGGCGCTCTCGCGCTTCGTCGATCTCATGATGTCGATCCCCTCGCTCATCTTCGCGCTCGTCGTGCTGTCGGTGATGCCCGTGAGCCTGCCGATCATCATCCTCGTGATGGGGTTTCTCGATGCGACGCGGGTGTTCCGGCTCTCGCGGGCGGTCGCGCTCGACATCACGGTGATGGACTATGTCGAGGCCGCGCGGCTTCGGGGCGAGGGGCGCGGCTGGATCATCTTCCGCGAGATCCTGCCCAATGCCCTCTCGCCGCTCGTGGCCGAGATGGGGCTGCGCTTCATCTTCATGGTGCTCTTCATCTCGACGCTGTCGTTCCTCGGGCTCGGCGTGCAGCCGCCGATGGCCGACTGGGGCGGGATCGTGAAGGAGAACAAGGACGGCATCGTCTGGGGCGTGCCGGCGGCGCTGGTGCCCGCGGTCGCGATCGCGACGCTCGCGATCTCGGTCAATCTCGTGGCCGACTGGATCCTGAACCGCACCGCAAGCCTCAAGGGAGGGCGCGGTGCCTGAAGAGATCCTGCGCATCGAGGGGCTGAGGGTCGAGGCCACGATCCACCCGCCGGGCGAGCGTCCGCGCGGCGTGGTGCTGGTGCACGAGGCGTCGCTCACGCTCGCGCCCGGGCGGGTGCTGGGGCTGATCGGCGAATCCGGGGCGGGCAAATCGACGATCGGGCTCGCCGCACTCGGCTATGGCCGGGGCGGCGTGCGGCTGACGGCGGGGCGGGTGGTGCTGGGCGGAACCGAGATCCGCGCGGCCGGCCCGGACGTCTTGCGCGACCTGCGCGGCCGGCGCGTGACCTATGTCGCGCAATCGGCGGCGGCGGCCTTCAACCCCGCCAAGCGGCTGATGGAGCAGGTGATCGAGGCGACGCTGCGCCACGGTCTCGCGACCCGGGCCGAGGCCGAGGCGCGCGCGGTCGCCCTCTTTCGCAGCCTCGGGCTGCCCGACCCCGAGAATTTCGGCCGCCGTTTCCCGCATCAGGTCTCGGGCGGGCAATTGCAGCGGGCGATGACGGCGATGGCGCTCTGCCCCCGCCCCGATCTCGTGGTGTTCGACGAACCGACAACGGCGCTCGATGTCACGACGCAGATCGACGTGCTGGCCGCGATCAAGCGCGCCATCCGCGAGACGGGCGTCGCCGCGCTCTACATCACCCACGACCTCGCGGTGGTGGCGCAGGTCGCGGACGAGATCCTCGTCTTGCGCCACGGCCGCATGGTCGAGACGGGGCCGACCGGCACGATCATCACCGACCCGCACGAGGATTATACCCGCGCGCTCGTCTCCGTCCGCGCCATCGCCCACCCCGAGGCGCCCCCCGCCGATCCGGTGCTGACGGTCGAGGGCGTGACCGCGCGCTATCCGGGGGCGGCGGTCGATGTGCTCGCGGATGTGACGGTGGCACTGGCGCCCGGCCAGACGCTCGCCGTCGTGGGCGAGAGCGGGTCGGGCAAATCGACGCTCGCGCGCGTCATCACCGGGCTTTTGCCGCCGGTCGCGGGGGCGATCCGCTTTGCCGGCCGCACCCTGCCGCCGCGCCTTGCCGACCGCACGCGCGAGGATCTGCGCGAGATCCAGATGATCTATCAGATGGCCGATGTCGCGATGAACCCGCGCCAGACGGTGCGCACGATCATCGGCCGGCCGCTCGAATTCTATTTCGGCATGAAGGGGGCGGCGCGCGATGCGCGCGTGCAGGAACTGCTCGATGCGATCGAACTCGGGCAGGGCTACGCCGAGCGCTATCCGGCCGAGCTGTCGGGCGGGCAGAAGCAGCGCGTTTCGATCGCGCGCGCGCTTGCCGCGCGCCCCAGGGTCATCATCTGCGACGAGGTGACATCCGCGCTCGATCCGCTGGTGGCCGATGGGATCCTCAAGCTCCTGCTCGATCTTCAGGCGCGCGAGGGGGTGGCCTATCTCTTCATCACCCACGACATCGCGACCGTCCGCGCCATCGCCGACGCGATCGCCGTCATGCACCGCGGCCGGGTCGTGCGGCAGGGGCGCAAGGGGCAGGTCCTCGCCCCGCCCTTCGACGATTACACCGACCTTCTGCTCTCATCCGTGCCCGAGATGCGGACCGGCTGGCTCGAGGAAGTCATCGCGCACCGCAAGATGGAATCGGCCGGGAACTGACGCCTCAGCCCGACCACTCACCTGGGCCATTCGCCGCGGCCGAGCGCCCCGATCGCGGCGCAGATGCGCGCGAAACTCTCGCGCGCCCGCCCGACCGTGCCGCGCGCGCGCAGATAGCCGTGCACGAGGCCCGCCTCCTCTTGGCTCACGGCGCGGCCGCCGGCGGCGGTGATGCGCGCGGCATAGGCGGGGCCGTCATCGGCCAGCGGGTCGCACTGGGCGGTAAAGACGACCGTCGGCGGCAGATGGGCAAAGTCGCGATCCTCGAGCGGGCGCACGGTGGGGTCGCCCGCGCCGCTCTGCCCCTCGGGGTGGCGGATCGCGTCATACCAGAGGACATCGGCGCGGCTCAGCATCGGCGCCTGCGCGTGTTCGAGATAGCTGCCGCGGTCGCGGTCGCCCCCGAGGCCCGGATAGATCAGCACCTGCCCCGCGATGATCGGTCCCGAGGCGCGCGCAACGTGGGATACCGCGGCGGCGAGGTTGCCGCCCGCACTGTCGCCCGCGACCACGAGCGGCCCGCCCCAGAGCGTCGCGGCGGCGCGCGCGGCCGTCATCGCATCGTCGAAATGGACCGGGTGGCGGTGCTCAGGCGCGAGGCGGTAATCGACCGAGACGACGCGGAACCCCGTCGCGGCCGCGATCTCGGCGCAGACATCGTCGTGGCTGTGCAGCCCCCCCACCACGAAGCCGCCGCCGTGGAAATAGACGACCGTCGCGCGCGGCGCCTCGGCCGTCGTGTAGATCCGCGCCGGCACGCCGCCCACCGCGCGATCCTCGGCCGCGACGCCCGCCGGATAGCCGCGATGAAACGCAAGGCACATCCGGTCATAGACGGCGCGCTGGCCCGCGATGGTCAGATCCACGGCGTCGTCTGGATAGAACTCACCCGTGCGGCGGATGAAGGCCCAGGTCTCGGCATCGATCAGGCGGTCGTAGTCGGGCATGAGCTCCCCCTCG
>CAYYJB010000015.1:0-43398 GCA_964472135.1 uncultured Gemmobacter sp. | reverse complement strand
ACCACTGCTTGATCAGCGCCTGGAAGTCCTGGCGCACCGCGTTGGTCGAGGTCTGATAGAGGATCGACAGCCGCATCCCGTCCTTGGTGCGCACGCCGTCGCCACCGACCGTCCAGCCCGCTTCCTCAAGCAGCGCCTTGGCGCCCTCGATGTCCTGCTTGAGGCAGTCGGTGTTGTCCGAGGCATAGATCGCGGGGGCGGGCACGAGGTTGCAGGTCGGCCGGCCGGCCTGGCCATAGCCCACCTCGACCAGCAGATCGCGGTCGATCGCCATCGACAGCGCCTTTCGCACGCGGACATCCGAGAGGAACGGGTGCGGGTGGTTGGCGGTCGACCGCATACCCTCGGGCAGGCTGGGCGAGGGGTCGGTGAGGTTCATCTCGATCCGCTCGACCAGGGTGCCGAAGCCCGAGATCGCCTGGCCCTTGCCGGCCGCAACCATGCCCTGGATGACCGGGGGCGCAAGCTGGAGGTTCCAGGCATAGTCGAACTCGCCCGTTTCCAGAACCGCGCGGCCCGCCGCCTCGGCGTCGCCGCCGCCCTTGAAGGTCATGGTGGCGAAGGCGGGCTTGGCCGGGTCGCGATAGTTCGGGTTGGCCTCGAGCTGGATGACGTCGTTCGTGCGGAACTCGGTCACGCGGAAGGGGCCGGTGCCGATCGGGCCGAAGTTCGCATCCGTGCACTCGGGCGCCTTGGCGCCGAGGCAGTTCTCGAACTGGGCCTTCTGGATGATGGGCGACTGGCCGCCGACGAAGGCGCCATAGGGGTTGGGCTTGGGCGCGCCGAAGGTCACCTTGACGGTCAGGTCATCGAGCGCCTCGACATTCGTGATCCCCTCGAACTTGGCGAGCTGCGCGCAGCCGCCCTCGGGGTGGGTACAGTAGGTCCAGGTAAAGACGACATCGGCCGCGGTGACGGCCGAGCCGTCCGACCACAGCAGCCCCGGCGCGATCTTCCAGGTGATCGAGGTCAGGTCGGCCGAGACGCCGCCATTCTCGACCGTCGGGATCTCGGCCGCGAGATAGGGCACGAGCTCGCCCTTCTCGTTGTAGCGCGCGAGCGGCTCGATCACGAGCGAGGCGCTCTCGATGTCCTTGGTGCCGCCCGAGAGGAAGGGATTGAGGATCGAGGGGGCCTGCCAGTAGATGACGTTGACATGGCCATCGGCCCCGCGCTCGGCGAAGGCCGCCGGCGCGAAGGCGAGGGACGCCGCAGCGCCCAGCAGTGCGGTTCTGAACTTCATTGGGGTTCTCCTTGTTGCACTCGCTCGATGCGGGGGGCTGGCCCCCGCGCCTCGGTGCCGCCGTTCGGGGCGGTCTTGGTATCTCTGGCCTCGTGCAGGTGGCACGCCGCGAACTGGCCGGGGGCAACCTCGCGCAGGGCGGGGCGCTCGGTCCGGCAGCGGGCGAAGACCTGCGGGCAACGGGTGGAAAAGGCACATCCCGGCGGCGGATTGGCGGGCGAGGGCACATCGCCGCGCAGGATGATGCGCTGGCGCTTCGCCTCGGCCGCCGGGTCGGGCTCGGGCACGGCCGACAGAAGCGCCTGCGTGTAGGGGTGCGCGGGGCGGGCATAGAGATCGTCGCGGCGCGCGATCTCGACGATGCGACCGAGATACATCACCGCGACCCGGGTCGCGATGTGGCGCACCATGCTCAGGTCGTGGCTGATGAAGAGGTAGGTCAGCCCGAAGCGGGCCTGCAGATCCTCGAGCAGGTTCACGACCTGCGCCTGGATCGAGACATCGAGCGCCGCGATCGGCTCGTCGCAGACGATGAACCTGGGGTTCAGCGCGAGCGCGCGCGCGATCCCGATGCGCTGGCGCTGCCCGCCCGAGAACTCGTGCGGATAGCGTTCGGCGAAGGCGCGGTTCAGCCCCACCGCATCCATGAGCTCATGCACCCGACCGAGCCGCCCGGCGCGGTCGAGTTCGGTGTGTTCAACGAGCGGCTCGCCGATGATCGAGGCGACCGTCATGCGCGGGTTGAGGCTCGCCTGCGGATCCTGAAACACCATCTGCATCCGTGGCCGCAACGCCCGCAGCGCCGCCGGATCGGCCGCGAGCACATCCGCCCCGTCGATGCGCACCCGCCCCGCCGTGGGTTCGTAAAGCCGCAGGATGGCGCGGCCGCAGGTGGATTTGCCGCAGCCCGATTCGCCCACCATCCCGAGCGTCTCGCCCGCCGCGATGCTGAACGAAACCTCATCGACCGCGCGCACCGCGCCGACGCGCCGGCGCAGGAGGCCCGCCGTCAGCGGGAAATGCATGCTGAGGCCCTCGACCTCGACGAGCGGCGCGCCCTCAGCCATGGGCGACCTCGAGCCGGGCGGGATCGACCAGATGGCAGGCGACATCATGCCCGGGCCCGACCGCGTGGCGGGCGGGGTTCGCCACCCGGCAGCGGTCGTGCGCCTCGGCGCAGCGCGCGGCAAAGGGGCAGGCGGCGGGCGGGGCGCGCAGGATGGGGGGCTGGCCCTCGATCACGCGCAACCGCGCCGCGCGCGCGCCGCGCAGCGCCGGCACCGTGCCCAGAAGGGCGCGCGCATAGGGGTGGCGGGGGTTCGCGAACATCTCGGCCACCGGCGCCATCTCGACGATCTGGCCGCCATACATGACCATCACCCGGTCGGCGATGCCCGCGATCACCCCCAGATCATGCGTGATCCAGATGATCGCCATCCCGAGCTTGCGCCGCAGGTCGCGCACGAGTTCGAGGATCTGCGCCTGGATCGTGACATCGAGCGCGGTCGTCGGTTCGTCCGCGATCAGAAGCTCCGGCTCGCAGGCCAGCGCGATCGCGATCATCACCCGCTGGCGCATCCCGCCCGAGAACTGGTGCGGATAATCGCCGAGCCGCCGCCGCGCGTCGGGGATGCCCACCAGATCGAGCAGCTCCGCCGCCCGGCTCCGCGCCGCCTCGACCGACAGGCCGAGGTGCTGGCGCAGCGGCTCCATGATCTGGAAGCCCACCGGAAAGACAGGGTTGAGGCTCGTCATCGGGTCCTGAAAGACAAAGCCGATCCGCCGGCCGCGCACCGCCTGCAGATCGCGCGGCGGCAAGGACAGCAGGTCCGCGCCCCCGAACGTCACCGGCCCGCCCGAGACCCGCGCGGGCGGGCTCGGCAAGAGGCCGAGCAGCGCCATCATCGAGACCGACTTGCCCGACCCGGATTCCCCGACGACGCCCAGCAACTCGCCGGGCTGGACGGCAAAGCTCAGGTCGTTGACGGCATGCACGAAGCCCTCGCGCGTGCGGAAAGCAACCGAGAGGTTGCGCACATCGAGAACCGGCGCGGCTGCGGCGGACATCCGCTCTCCCATCCCTGTCGTTCCGGGCATCTTGCGCGCCCTGCGGCGGGCTCGTCGAGGCGCGCCGCAGGCAACCTTGTGCGATATTTCCCAGCCTCGCAACAGCTTTCGCGCGGGCCGCGCGCGCCCCTTGCCGCGGCGCGCGTTCGGGCGCAATCTGCGCGCGATCTGCCATCCGTCCGAAGGGTCATCCGATGCACAACGACGAATTCCGCCCGGTCTCGGGCTTCGATCTGCCGCGCTTTGCCGGCATCCCGACCTTCATGCGCCTGCCGCATGTGCCGCTCGGGGATGCGCGGATCGGGCAGGTGCAGGTCGGCCTGATCGGCGCGCCATGGGACGGCGGCACGACGAACCGCCCGGGCCCGCGCCACGGGCCGCGCCAGCTGCGCGACGCCTCGACCATGATCCGCGCGCAGAACGGCGTCACGGGCGTGCGGCCGTTCGAGATGGTCAACTGCGCCGATCTGGGCGACGTGCCGCCCAACCCCGCCGACCTCATGGACAGCCTCAAGCGGATGGAGGATTTCTTTGTCCGCGTCCGCGCGGCCGGGATCGTGCCGCTGACGGCGGGGGGCGATCATCTGTGCACGCTGCCGATCCTGCGCGCGCTGGCCAAGGGCCGTCCGCTCGGGATGATCCATTTCGACAGCCACACCGACCTCTTCCACAGCTATTTCAACGGCAGCCTCTATACCCACGGCACCCCCTTCCGCCGCGCGGTCGAGGAGGGGCTGCTCGACCCCGCCCGCGTGTGCATGATCGGCATCCGCGGCACCGCCTATGACAGCGAGGATCGCGATTTCGCCCGCTCGGTCGGCATCCGCGTGATCCCGATCGAGGAGTTCCACGCCCGAGGGTCCGCCGACGTCATGGCCGAGGCGCGCGCCATCGCCGGCAGCGGCCCGACCTATGTGAGCTATGACATCGACTTCATCGACCCCGCCTATGCGCCGGGCACCGGCACGCCCGAGGTGGGCGGCCCGACGAGCTGGCAGGCGCTCGAGGTGGTGCGGATGCTCGAGGGGGTGCAGATCGTGGGGGCGGACCTCGTCGAGGTCTCGCCCCCCTTCGATCCGTCGGGGGGCACGGCCTATCTGGGCGTGTCGGTCATGTTCGAGCTTTTGTGCATGATCGCGCGCGTGCTGCGGCCCTAGCCGATCAGCGGCGAGGCGCCGCCATAGCTCTCCTCGTAGTGCCGGCGCAGGCGCATCAGGGCGATGCGCAGCACGATCTTGCCCGAGCGCGCCGACCAGCCGAGGCGGCGCTCGGCCGCCTCCAGCCCCTCGAGCAGGCAGCAGCAGCGCAGCACCATGTCGCCAAGCCCCGGCCCGAGATCGCGCAGCGCCGCCGCCACCCGGTCGCGCGCGGCGCGCGGCCCCTCGGCCGTGCCGCTGCCCGGCCCGAAACCGCCACGCTCGGCCCCGGTCAGGAAGCGGTCCCAGTTCTGCGCGACGCGCGGCCCCATCTGCGCGAGTTCGAAATCCTGCCGCAGCCGTTCGGCCGCGGCGACAAGGTCGGGCGTCAGAAACGGCCGCCCGTCCTTTTCGCGCCGCCGCCCGAGGACGGCCACGGGGCTTTCTGCCAAATTGCAGCGCATCTTGCGGGAGGTGCCATCCTCGGGGTCGTCGATCAGGCGGTTTTCCCACTCGCGGTGCTGGGCGGCGAAGGTTGCGGGCGCCTCGGCCAGCCCCGGGGCTGCGGCCGCCTCGGTCTCGATCAGCCGGCGCAGGGCGGCGCGTCCGGCGGCGGTGATGGCATAGCGCGCGACCCGGCCCGTGGTGCGGCAGGCGATCCAGTCCTTGAGCGCAAAGGCCTGCGCCACCGCGCGGTCGAGGACGCCCGTGCGGATCGCCTCGCCGCCCGGCCCCTCGCGCAGGATCACCGCGCGGTCGAAATCTGTCCCGAGCACCAGCACCGCGCCCGGCTCGATCAGGCGGCGCAGGATGCGGCGGGCCTCGCGGGCAAGCGTCGCCTCGTCGATGCGGGAGGGGGCGTCGGCGGCGGTCACGGCGGTGTCTGGGCGGAAAGGTGCGGTCATGTCGGTGGCTCCTCGTGCATGGGTGTCCGTCGGGCGGCTCAGGGCATCGAGGGCGGCGTCGATCAGCGGATCGTCGCGGCGGGTCTCGAACCGCCGGACATGTCGCAGCACGGTCGAGGGATGGCAGCCGGCGCGCCGCGCGAGCACGCGCAGCGATACCCCGGAGGCGGTATGTTCGAGATAGAACCGCGCCGCTTCGGGTAGCCATTCGGGCAGCGCCAGTTCCCCGATTGCCTTCGCCATGATCCTTCGTTCCAGACCGCACCCGTGATCGCCGGGCCCCCGATCCGAGCGGCGCCATGACGCCCGGCGGCGGCCGGTCAAGGCATGGTTAACCACTCGGATTTGGGGAAAATCGTTTACAAAGGATAAACTTCCTCAAAACCTGCGCGCGCTCGAACGTCGCAATGTGCAACGCAGGGTTGTGTCGTGGTCAACTTCGCGCCCGAACCATGCGCAGGGAGCACCCGATGTCCGACCATGTTCAGCCGCTAAACACCATCCGCCGGCCCGCCCTTCTGGTCCGGGCCGCGCGCTTCGCCCTAAAGGGGTATTGCCGGCAGCGCGACCTCGACCGCCTCATCCCCGGGGCCGAGCCGCATCCGGCCGGCGCCGTCCTGCCCCGCATCCTCGCCGCCGAGGCCGAGGTCGAGACGGCGCGCCGCGCGGGTGCGGGGCATTACGACCCAGCCCGCCACATTGCGCTTCTTGTCGCGATCATGGGCGAGGCGCGGCTTCTTGCTACCGCCTGAGCGCGATCAGACGAAGGCGTCGGGCATCTCGGCCTTGCGCCGGGCGACGAAGTCCTCGAGCGCCTCGGCGATGCCGGGATCGAGCGCGGGCTGATGGTAATCGCCCAGAAGCCGCGTGACGCGCTGGGCCGCGAGCGCCTCGGTGTCGCGCGCGCCTTCCTCGTCCCAGGTCTCGAAGGGCTTGTAGTCGAAGAGGTCCGTCCGCCAGAAGGCCGACTTGAAATTGGCCTGGGTGTGGCCGCAGCCGAGATAGTGCCCGCCCGGGCCCACCTCGCGGATCGCCTCCATCGCCTGCCCGTTCTCGGACACGTCGATGCCGCGCGCGAGGTGGTGGAGGATGCCGAGCTGGTCGGCATCCATCACGAACTTCTCGTAGGAGGAGACAAGCCCCCCCTCGAGCCAGCCGCAGGCGTGCAGCATGAAGTTGACGCCCGACAGAAGCCCCATGTTGAGGCTGTTGGCGGATTCGTAGGCCGCCTGCGCGTCGGGCAGCTTCGAGCCGCAGAAGGCACCCGCCGAGCGATAGGGCAGCCCGAGCCGCCGCGCGAGCTGGCCCGCGCCATAGGTGATGAGGCTCGCCTCGGGTGTCCCGAAGGTGGGCGCGCCCGAGTTCATGTCGATCGAGGCGACGAAGGCGCCGAAGATGACTGGCGCGCCGGCCCGCACGAGCTGGGCATAGGCGACGCCCGCGAGCACCTCGGCCAGCACCTGCGTCAGCGTTCCCGCCACCGTCACCGGCGCCATCGCGCCGCCCACGATGAAGGGCGACACGATCGTAGCCTGCCCGGCCGCCGCATAGACCTCGAGCGCGCCCATCATCACCGAATCGAAGGTCAGCGGCGAGTTGATGTTGATGAGCGAGGTCATCACCGGATGGGCCGCGACCGTCTCCTCGCCAAAGAGGATGCGCGCCATCGCGACCGAATCGGCCGCGCGCGAGGGTTCGGTGACCGAGCCCATGAAGGGCTTGTCGCTGAGCGTCATGTGGGCGAGCAGCATGTCGAGGTGGCGCTTGTTCACCGGCACGTCGGTCGGCTCGCACACCGTCCCGCCCGAATGGTGCAGCCACTTCGACATGTAGCCGAGCTTTACGAAATTGCGGAAATCCGCGATGGTGGCATAGCGCCGCCCGCCGTCGCGGTCGCGCACGAAGGGGGGGCCGTAGACCGGCGCCAGCACGAGGTTGCGCCCGCCGATGTCGACGTTGCGCTCGGGGTTGCGGGCAAGCTGGGTGAAGCTTGCGGGCGCGAGCGCGCACAGGCGGCGGGCCAGGCCGCGCGGGATGTGCACCCGCTCGCCCCGGACATCGGCGCCGGCTTCGCGCCAGCGGGCGAGTGCGGCGGGGTTTTCGGGAAAGTTGACGCCGATCTCCTCGAGGATCGTCTCGGCGTTCCACTCGATGATCTCGATCGCCTCGGGGCCCAGCACCTCGAAGTTGGGGATGTTGCGCGCGATGAAGCGCGCGGTCTCGAGGCTGACGGCGGTGCGTTCCGCCCGCCGTGCCGCCCCGCCGCCGCCGCGCGCCTTGCGTCCGCCAAGATCGTTCATCGCCCGCCTCCCTCATACGTTGGGCCGCTTTTACCGCCTCGCGCGCCGGGGCGGGGCGGAATTGCGTCATCTCGCGCGCGAAAGCGACATTGGCCGGCTTGCATGGGGGGGCGCGCGGGCCTATTGCGCGGCCATGGCCCAGACGCACGACCGCCTTCTCATCATCGACTTCGGCAGCCAGGTCACGCAGCTGATCGCGCGCCGCCTGCGCGAGTTGCGCGTCTATTGCGAGATCCACCCCTTCCAGAAGGTCACCGACGCCTTCCTGCGCGACTTCGCGCCGAAGGCCGTGATCCTGTCGGGCGGGCCGGCCTCGGTGTTCGAGCCGGGCGCGCCGATGCCGCCGCCTTCGGTCTTCACGCTGGGCGTTCCGGTACTCGGCATCTGCTATGGCCAGCAGGTGATGATGCACTGCCTCGGCGGCAAGGTCGAACGCGGGCACGGCACGGCCGAGTTCGGCCGCGCGATGGTGACGCCGGCGGGCGGGCCGCTCGATCTGCTCGCGGGCTGGTTCGCGGCGGGGCCCGAGCAGGTCTGGATGAGCCATGGCGACCATGTCTCGGCCATCGCGCCGGGCTTTGCGGTGCATGGCACCTCGCCCAATGCCCCCTTCGCCATCACCGCCGACAGTGCGCGGCGCTTCTACGCCGTGCAGTTCCACCCCGAGGTCCACCACACGCCGAAGGGGGCGGAGCTTTACCGCAACTTCGTGCGCATCGCGGGCTTCAGGGGCGACTGGACGATGGGCGCCTTTCGCGCCGAGGCGGTGGCGCGCATCCGCGCGCAGGTGGGCGGCGGGCGGGTCATCTGCGGGCTGTCGGGGGGGGTCGACAGCTCGGTCGCGGCGGTGCTGATCCACGAGGCGATCGGCGAGCAGCTCACTTGCGTCTTCGTCGATCACGGCCTCTTGCGGCAGGGCGAGGCTGCCGAGGTCGTCGCGATGTTCCGCGACGCCTACAACATCCCGCTCATCCACGCCGACGAATCCGACCGCTTCCTCGGCGCGCTCGAGGGCGTGAGCGACCCGGAGGTGAAGCGCAAGACGATCGGGCGGCTTTTCATCGATGTCTTCCAGCACCATGCGGCGGCCGTTGGCGGGGCCGAGTTCCTCGCGCAGGGCACGCTCTATCCGGATGTGATCGAATCGGTCTCCTTCGCGGGCGGGCCGTCGGTCACGATCAAGAGCCACCACAACGTCGGCGGGCTGCCCGAGAAGATGGGGCTGAAGCTCGTCGAGCCCTTGCGCGAGCTCTTCAAGGACGAGGTGCGCGCGCTCGGGCGCGAGCTTGGCCTGCCGCCCGCCTTCATCGGGCGCCACCCGTTTCCGGGGCCGGGCCTCGCGATCCGCTGCCCGGGCGAGGTCACGCGCGACAAGCTCGCGATCCTGCGCGCGGCCGATGCCGTCTACATCGACCAGATCCGCCGCCACGGCCTCTATGACGCGATCTGGCAGGCCTTCGCCGCCATTTTGCCGGTGCGCACCGTGGGCGTGATGGGCGACGGGCGGACCTATGACTACGCCTGCGCGCTGCGCGCCGTCACCAGCGTCGACGGCATGACGGCCGACTATTACCCCTTCAGCCACGAGTTCCTCTCGGAGACGGCGACGCGCATCATCAACGAGGTGCGAGGCATCAACCGCGTCTTCTATGACGTGACATCGAAACCCCCCGGGACGATCGAGCTCGAATGATCCGCGTCACCGGCACGCTGCATTGCCCCGACGCCGATGCGCGCGCGGCCTTGCTCGCCCATCTCGCCGCCCATGTCGCGCTGAGCCGCGCCGAACCGGGTTGCCTGCACTTCGCGATCGAGCCAACGGCCGATCCGCTCGTCTTCGCGGTCGATGAGAGCTATCGCGACGCGGACGCCTTCGCCGCCCACAAGGCGCGCGCCGCCGCCTCGGCCTGGGCGGCGGCGACGCGGGCCGCGCGCCGTGCGCTCGATGTGCGCGAGGTGCCGTGACGGGCGCGCGATCCGCGCTTGACGCGCCCGACCGCTGCGGGTAGGAAGCCGCACGCTCGGATGCATCCGGGCAAGATCGCGCGGTTGTAGCTCAGTCGGTTAGAGTACCGGCCTGTCACGCCGGGGGTCGCGGGTTCGAGCCCCGTCAACCGCGCCATCATCTCCCTCGCCGCCTGGCGCGATCAGAGGGTTCGCATGCGCCTCTTCCTTGGCTTTGTCGATGGTCTGCCGCTATGGCTCTTTGCGCTTGCGGCGGTCAGCCTCGGCCTCGCGCCCTTTTTCCCCGAGCCGCACATCGTCGAGAAATTGCGGATGCTCGCCGCGGGCACGCTGGCGGCCCCGATCGACATCCTCGACCTTGTCTGGCACGCGCTGCCGTTCGGGCTGCTCGCACTCAAGCTCTCGCGCGGCCATCCGCGCGGCAAGGGGCGCTGAGGGGGGCGCGGCGGCGGGGCGCTACCAGTCGATGAGGGCGCGAAAGTCCGAGAGCGCGATCTCCCACCTTCGCAGCAACAGGTCGAACCCCTGCCGCGAGAGGCCGTCGAGCGCGACGACGTAATGCTGCACATAGGGGTCGCCTTCTTCGTCGAGATAGGCCTGCCCGATCGTGTTGCTGCGGTTCCAGTCGTTGATCGGCCCCGGGTCGAAGGGCGTGCTGAGGTCGAAGCCAGCGACGAACTGCACATCGGTGCAGCGCGCGTTCTCATCGTCGCAACCGTAAAACCAGATGCTGTAGGAAACACCGCTCGCGGCGCTGGAAATCTTGGGGTCGCCCACGTCATCGACGGTCAGGACGGCCTTGTAGCCCGCATCGCGCAGCGCATCGACGATCGTCTCGGGATAATGGGCGCTGACCGATTGGGCGGCGGCCGGCAGCGCGGCGCCGAGGGCGATCAGGGCGGCGGTCGCACGACGCAGCATGGCGTGTCCTTTCAGCGCAGCGCGGCAAGGATTCGCGCCCAGCTGCGCGCACCCTTGCGGAAGCAGTCGAGGTCGTATTTCTCGTTCGGGCTGTGGATGCGGTCATCGTCGCGGCCAAAGCCGATCAGCATCGATTGCAGCCCGAGGATGTCCTTCATGTAACCCGCGACCGGGATCGAGCCGCCGCAGCCCACATAGGCCGCGGGCGTGCCCCATTCCTCGCCAAGCGCGATACGCGCCGCCTCGAAGGCGGGATGGGCGATGTCCATCCGGCAGGCGGGGCTCGCGCCGTGGGGGGCGAATTCGGCGGTGCAGTCGGCGGGAAGGGCGGCGCGCACCTGCGCGCGGAAGGCCTCGCGGATCTTCAGGGGATCCTGCGTCCCGACCAGACGGAAGCTGATCTTGGCGCGTGCCTCGGCCGGCAGCACGGTCTTGAAGCCCGCCCCCGCATAGCCGCCCGCGATCCCGTTCACCTCGCAGGTCGGGCGCGACCAGATCATCTCGAGCACGCTGCGCCCGGCCTCGCCCGCGGGCACCGCAAGCCCCACCTCGCCCAGGAACGCCTCGGGGTCGAAGGCAAGCCCCTGCCACTGGTCGCGGATCGCCTGCGGCAATTCCTCGACGCCGTCGTAAAAGCCCGGGATGGTGACGCGGCCCTTCGCGTCATGCAGCCCAGCGATGATGCGGGCGAGCACGCGGACGGGGTTCGCCGCCGCCCCCCCATACATGCCCGAATGCAGATCGCGCGAGGCGGCGCGGATCGTCACCTCCTCGCCCAGCAGACCGCGCAGCATCGTCACGATCGCCGGCGCCCCGTCGCCCACGAGCCCCGTGTCGCAGATCAGCGCGACGTCGGCCGCGAGCAGGTCGCGGTTCTCGTGCAGGAACGGCACGAGCGAGGGCGAGCCCGATTCCTCCTCGCCCTCGAAAAAGACGGTGATCGGCCCGGGCAGGGTGCCGTGGACGGCCTTCCACGCCCGGCAGGCCTCAAGGAAGGTCATGAGCTGGCCCTTGTCGTCCGCCGCCCCGCGTGCGCGGATCACCCGCCCCCGCGGCGTGTCCTCGAGCGCCGGATCGAAGGGCGGCCGGGCCCAGAGGTCGAGCGGATCGACGGGCTGGACATCGTAGTGGCCATAGAACAGCAGCCGCGCTCCCGTGCCGCCCGTGGTGCCCACCACCATCGGGTGGCCGGGCGTGTCGTGGCGCGCGGCCTCGAAGCCCAGATCGCGCAGCTCGGCCACCAGCCAGTCGGCCGCCGTGCGGCAATCGCCCGCATGCGCCGGATCGGTCGAGATCGACGGGATCCGCAGCAGGGCAAAGAGCCGCTCGAGGCTTGCGGGAAGGTCCGTATCGATCCGCTCCAGCACCGTTTCCAGCGTCATTCCACACCCTTTCGGCAATCCCGCACGCCCCTCGCGGGCGAGCGCGCTACCCTAGCAGCCCACCGCGCCCTGTCCACCCCGCGCGCGGCCGAGGCGGGCGCCGGCCTCTTGGCGAAAAGTGCATTTCGCATATGTCGGGCGTGGAAAAGCGCGCCCCGGCATGTTAGCGATCTTCTCAGGGTTGCGATCCGAATCAGTGACGGTCAGGGCAGATGAAGTGGCGCAGGCAGCATGGCCCCGCGACCGAGCCGGCACAGGCCGAGCCGCTGCTGCGCGGCTTTGACGACTTCGACACGACGCTTGGCGACCTCATGCGCGGCGAGCGCGCGACGCTCGGCAAGTCGCTGCTCGATGTGCAGCGCGACCTGCGCATCCCGGCCGAGCGGATCGCCGCGATCGAGACGGGCGATCTCGCGGCCTTCGAGGCGCCGAGCTTCATCGCGGGCTATGTCCGCTCCTACGCGCGCTATCTCGGGATGGATCCCGAATGGGCCTATCGCAAGTTCTGCGACGAGTCGGGCTTCGTTCTCGCCCACGGCCTCGCGCCCGAGGCATCTTCCCGCCGCGCTCGTGCCCTGATCGACGACACCCGCGCGCCCGAGGACGCCTTCATCGCCCCCGAGGTGCCCTTCCTCCCCCGCCGCCTCCCCTTGTGGGAGAGGGTCGAGCCCGGCGCGCTCGGGTCCGCGGTGCTGCTCGCGCTCCTCGTCGTGGCGATCGGCTATGGCGGATGGTCGGTGCTGCGCGAATTGCAGCAGGTGCAGGTGACGCCCATCGATCAGGCGCCGCAGGTGGCGGTGCAGATCGATCCGCTCGGCAATGTCGGGCGCGCCGAGGCGGCCGCGGCGCCGGCCGAGGCAAGCGCGGCGGTCGCGCTCGAGCAGTTCTATCGGCCCGACGCGCTGCCGGTGCCGGTCCTGACGCCGCGCGACGGCCCGATCGCCGCGATCGAACCGGGCACGATGGATCCGGCCCCGATCCCAGAGGCGCCCCAGGCCGCACAGATCGACGCGCTCATCGCCGAGGTACTCGGCCCGGGGGCTGCCGCGCAGGCCGCGCCCGAAGAGGTGGCCGTGGCTGGCCCGGTGCAGGTCTTTGCCGAACCGCCGCCACCGGTCGAGATCGTCGCCGTCCGCCCCGCCTGGGTGCGGGTGCAGGCCGCCGACGGCACCGTGCTCTTCGAGAAGATCCTCGATGCGGGCGAGCGCTATCGTGTGCCCGTCTCCGACGTGCCGCCGGTGCTGCGGGCCGGCAATTCGGGGGCCGTCTATTTCGTGCTTGATGGCGAGGTGCACGGGCCAGCCTCGACGACGCGGCAGGTCGTGAGGAATGTCGTCCTCTCGCCAGAGGCATTGGCGGGGGCCTATGCGCCCGCCGACCTCGCGCGCGACGCGGACCTCTCGCGCCTGGTCGAACTGATGCCCCCGGCGGGGGGGAACTGACCTCCCTCAGCCCGGCATCAGCGCGGGGTCGAAGGGGTATTTCGTGAGGTTCTCGCAACCCGTCTCGGTGATCAGCACCTGATCCTCGAGCTTGATCGAGAAATCGCCCCCCTCGGGGCTGACCAGCGCCTCGACGCAGATCGTCATCCCCGGCTCCAGCGCCACCTCGAAGGCGCCCTCGGCCCAGCCGTCGGGATAGGGCACGAAGGGCCATTCGTCGCACAGGCCCACCCCGTGCATCTTGCACGAATACTTCTGCCGCTGATAGCGCGGCTCGAGCGCGTGGCCGCCGTGGACCAGTTCGCGGATGGTGACGCCGGGGCGAAGCCGTGCCTGATGGTCGCGGATGTGGTCGAGCGCGTGGGCGAAGGCGCTGCGCATCTCGTTCGTCGGGCGCGCGTCGCCCACCCACCAGCTGCGCGAGATGTCGATGCAGATGCCATAGGCGCCGATCAGGTCGGTGTCGAAGGCCACGATCTCGTTGGGCTGGATCAGGCGCGGCCCGCATTCCTGGAACCACGGGTTGGTCCGCGGCCCCGAGGCGAGGAGCCGCGTCTCGATCCACTCGCCGCCACGGCGGATGTTCTCGGCGTGGAGCACCGACCAGACGTCGTCCTCGCTCATCTTTCCCGTCGGCACGCCGGCGCGGCAGGCGCGCTCCATCTCGGCGATCGCGGCCTCGCAGGCGGCCGAGGCGCAGCGCATCGCCGCGATCTCGTCGGGGCCCTTGATGGCGCGGGTGCGCTCGGTCACCTCCTCGCCCTCGAGCACCTCGAAGCCCGCCCGTTCGAGCGCGCGCAGCCCGTGGACCATGATCTTGTCCACCGCGAGGCGGCGGTTCGCCCCCGCATGCGCCGCCATCACCTCGGCCACCTGGCCCGCGAAGGACGATGCATCGGCCTCGGTCCGGTCGCCGCAGACGTTGTAGAAGAAGGACGCGCCCGAGCGGATTTCCGCGATGAGCGGGTTGTAGGTCACGAGGAAGGGGGCCTGGCGGTATTCCCAGATGACCATGTGCCCGTCGGCGCACAGGAGCACCGCCCGGAACGGGTTGTGGCTGTTCCAGAGCTGCATGTTGGTCGTGTCGGTCGCATAGCGGATGTTCAGCGGATCAAAGAGAAGGAGACCGCCGATATCGCGCGCCACCAGCGCCGCCGTCAGCCGCCGCCAGCGAAACTCGCGCATCCGCTGCAGGTCGGGCAACTCGAGCCCGAGCGCCGCCCATTCGGCAAAGGCAAGCTGCGTCGGGCCGATCTCTACCCGGTCGTTGTCGTTGGGGCTGCCATCGCCCAGCCGGTCGCCCCGGCTCGGGTCTATCTTGCGGGGCGGGCGGGGGGCGCGGGCGATGTTCATGCTGGCTCCGGCAAGGGGGATCTGATGGGGTCGGACGCCACCCTAGCGCCCGTTGCGCCCGACTGCGCGCCGTTTGCGACACGCCGGATGTCGCAGAGCGGCCTTGGCCGTGGCCCGGGCTGGACAGGTGTGCGGGTGCGGGCTATGCGGACGTCATGTCCGTCCGTGCCGCCACCCTGCGCGCTCATGCGCGCGCCATTGTCGTGCTCGGCCTGCCGCTTGCCGGCAGCCAGCTCGCGCAGATGGCGCTGCATGTCACCGACACGATCATGCTCGGCTGGTATTCGGTCGAGGCGCTGGCGGCGGGCGTGCTCGGGGCGTCGAGCTTCTTTCTGGTCTTTACACTCGGGGCGGGGTTCGCCCATGCGGTGATGCCGATGGTGGCGGCCGCGCTCGGGCGCGGCGACGAGGCGCAGGTGCGGCGCGACACGCGCATGGGGCTGTGGCTGTCGGCAGCCTTCGGGGTGCTCGCCTATCCGCTGTTCTGGCATGCCCGGCCGATCCTCGATGCGCTCGGGCAGGATCCGGTCGTGGCGGGGCTTGCGGCCGATTACCTGCGCGTGGCGGGCATCGGCCTCGTGCCGGCGCTCGGCGTGATGGTGCTGCGCTCTTTCCTCTCGGCAGTGGAACGCGGGCAGGTGGTGCTGTGGGTGACGCTGGCGGGGGTCGCGATCAATGCGGGGCTCAACTGGGTGCTGATCTTTGGCAATCTCGGCGCGCCCGAGATGGGGGTCGTCGGCGCGGCCTTCGCCTCGGTCGGGGTGCAGGTCGCAATGCTCGTGCTGCTTGCGGCCTATGCGGCGCGGGGGCGCGGGCTCGGGCGCTACGCCGTCCTCTCGCGCCTCTGGCGGGCCGACTGGGCCGCGCTGCGGCAGGTCTTTCACCTCGGCTGGCCCATCGGCCTAACCGGCTTGTCCGAGGGTGGGCTGTTCCACGCCTCGGCTATCATGATGGGCTGGATCGGCACGACCGAACTTGCCGCCCACGGCATCGCGATCGAGGCGACGGCGGTCGCCTTCATGCTTCATCTCGGCCTCTCGAACGCGGCGACGGTGCGGGCAGGGCGGGCCGAGGGGGCGGGCGATATGGCAGCCCTGCGCGAGGGCGCGGCGGTGGCGCTCGGCCTTTCGGGGGTCATGGCATGCGCGATCATCGCGCTTTACCTCAGCCTGCCCGAGCCGATCATCCGGCTGTTCCTGAACCCGGCCGATCCGCGCGCCTCCGAGATCGTTGCATTCGGGAGCGTGCTCATCGCCTTTGCCGCCCTCTTCCAACTGTTCGATGCGGGGCAGGTGATGCTTCTTGGCCTGTTGCGCGGCCTGCGCGACACGCGCGTGCCAATGGTGCAGACCGCGATCAGCTATTGGCTGGTGGGCATCCCGGCCAGCTATCTGCTGGCCTTCCCGCTCGGACTCGGCGGCGCGGGGCTCTGGCTCGGGCTCACGGTCGGGCTGGCGGTCGCGGCCTGCCTGCTCGGCCTGAGGTTCTGGCGGCGGCTGGGCGTGATGAGCGCCCTCGGCACCGCCCCGCCCTTGCCAGCGCGCGGGTGAGCGACTAGGAGAACATCCAGATTTTTCAGCCTTGGAGGTCGGCATGGCACGCGCAAGGATCGCACTGATCGGGGCGGGGCAGATCGGCGGGACGCTCGCGCATCTCGCCGCGATGAAGGAACTCGGCGACATCATCCTCTTCGACATCGCCGAGGGCGTGCCGCAGGGCAAGGCGCTCGACATCGCGCAATCGGGCCCGTCCGAGGGGTTCGACGCGGCGCTGAGGGGTGCCAATGATTATGCCGCGATCGCGGGCGCGGATGTCTGCATCGTCACCGCCGGCGTGCCGCGCAAGCCGGGGATGAGCCGGGACGATCTTCTGGGCATCAACCTCAAGGTCATGAAATCGGTGGGCGAGGGCATCCGGACCCACGCCCCGAATGCCTTCGTCATCTGCATCACCAACCCGCTCGACGCGATGGTCTGGGCGCTGCGCGAGTTCTCGGGCCTGCCGCACGCCAAGGTCGTCGGCATGGCGGGCGTGCTCGATTCGGCGCGCTTCCGGCACTTCCTCAGCCTCGAGTTCAACGTCTCGATGCGCGATGTCACGGCCTTCGTGCTCGGCGGCCACGGCGACACGATGGTGCCGCTCGTGCGCTATTCGACGGTCGCGGGCATCCCGCTCCCTGACCTCGTGAAGATGGGCTGGACGACGCAGGACCGGCTCGACGCGATCGTGCAGCGCACCCGCGACGGCGGCGCCGAGATCGTGGGGCTGCTCAAGACCGGCTCGGCCTATTACGCCCCGGCCACGAGCGCAATCGAGATGGCCGAGGCCTATCTCAAGGACCAGAAGCGCCTGCTGCCCTGTGCCGCGCATGTCGCGGGGGCCTTCGGGCTCGATGGGCTCTATGTCGGCGTGCCGGTCGTGATCGGCGCGGGCGGGGTGGAGCGGGTCGCGGACATCCGCCTCAACCCCGACGAACAGGCGATGTTCGACAAGTCGGTGGCGGCGGTGCGCGGCCTCGTCGCCGCCTGCAAGACGATCGACCCATCCCTCGGCTGAATGGCGGTGCACGGAAATGTTTGACCCGAGCGTTTCAAGGGTCAGACTGCCTCTAGGCGAATCATCTGCCGTCGACGGTCCGAAGGCCGGTCGGCAGGGGCATTGGTCCGACAGGAGGAGGTGTGATGGCCGCTTCTGGCAAGGGTGGCGACGCGGCGTCCATTCCGGCGCTGCTGGCTAGAAACGCAAATATTTTCGGGGGCAGGCCGGCCTATCGCGAAAAGGAATTCGGGATATGGCAGAGTTGGACCTGGGCCGAGACGGCCGCCGAGATACGCGACATCGCCCGTGGCCTCATGGTTCTTGGCATCGCGCGGAATGACCATGTCGCGCTGATCGGGCGCAACCGCCCGAAACTCTACTGGTCGATGGTCGCGGTGCAGATGTGCGGCGCCATTCCCGTCCCGCTCTATCAGGACGCGGTCGCCGAAGAGATGGCCTATGTGCTCGAGCACTGCGGCGCGCGGCTCGTCATCGCCGGCGATCAGGAGCAGGTCGACAAGGTGCTCGAGATCTCCGAACGGCTGGGAAGCATCGAGCATGTGGTCTATCTCGACCGGCGCGGGATGCGAAAATACGCACATGACCGCCTCAACTGGCTTGATGACATCACGGCCGAGGGCCGTGCCGCGCACCAGCGGGTCGATGCAGAACTGAGCGCGCGCGAGGCCGAACTGACGCCCGACCATACCTGCGTCATGCTCTATACCTCCGGCACGACGGGCCGGCCGAAAGGGGTGGTGCTATCGAATCGCAACATCATCGAAACCTCGCGCAATTCCGCCGAGTTCGACCGTCTGGGCGTCGATGACTCGGTGCTCGCCTACCTGCCGATGGCATGGGTCGGGGATTTCATCTTCTCCATCGGGCAGGCCTACTGGACGGGTTTCTGCGTCAACTGCCCCGAGTCGCCCGCCACGATGATGACCGACCTGCGAGAGATCGGGCCGACCTATTTCTTCGCCCCGCCGCGCATTTTCGAGACGATGCTGACGCAGGTGATGATCCGGATGGAGGACGCGGGCGCGATCAAGCGGGGGCTGTTCCGATTGTGCATGGGGCTTGCGCGGCGCGCGGGACCGGCGCTGCTCGATGGGCGGCCCGTCGGTGTGATCGACCGGATCGGGTATGCGCTCGGCACGCTCGTGATCTTCGGGCCGCTGAAGAACACGCTCGGCCTTTCGCGGGTCCGTGTCGCCTATACCGCCGGCGAGGCGATCGGGCCCGAGATCTTCGAATTCTATCGCGCCCTCGGAATAAACCTAAAGCAACTCTACGGCCAGACCGAGGCGAGCGTCTTCATCACCCAGCAGCCCGACGGGCAGGTCCGGTCGGACACGGTCGGGGTACCCTCGCCGGGGGTCGAGGTGCGCATCGCCGATAGCGGCGAGGTCCACTATCGCAGCGCCGGTGTCTTCGTCGAATATTTCAAGAACCCCGAGTCGACCGCCGCGACCAAGGACGCCGACGGATGGGTCGCGACCGGAGATGCCGGCTTCTTCGAGGCGGATAGCGGGCATCTGCGCATCATCGACCGCGCCAAGGATGTCGGGAAGATGGCAGACGGGCGCCTGTTCGCCCCCAAGTTCGTCGAGAACAAGCTAAAATTCTATCCCAACATCCTCGAGGCCGTCGTCTTCGGCGCCGGGCGCGAGATGTGCACGGCCTTCATCAACATAGACCTCGGCGCGGTCGGGAACTGGGCAGAGCGCAACAACATCGCCTATGCGAGCTATCAGGAACTTGCCGGTCATCCGCGCGTGCTCGAAATGATCGCGGGCCATGTCGCCGAGGTGAACCGCTCGGTCGCGGCCGATCCGATGCTGTCGGGGTGTCAGGTGCGCCGCTTTCTCGTGCTCCACAAGGAACTCGATGCCGACGATGGCGAACTCACCCGGACGCGCAAGGTGCGTCGGCGGATCATCGAGGAGAAGTTCGCGGATCTGATCGGCGCGCTCTATGACGGTTCGGCGCGCGTCAGCACCCGCACCGAAGTGACCTACGAGGATGGCCGCAAGGGCCACATCGCCGCCACGCTGGAGTTGTGCGACGTTCCGGTCGTGACCTCCGAGCGCCGCGAGGCCGCCTGATGACGGCGCCCGTCCAGACGACGCAGGGGCGCAGGATCGGGGGCGTGCTGATGGAGATGCGCGACATCACGCTGCGCTTCGGCGGCGTGAAGGCCATCACGGGCATCAGCTTCGACATCCGCGAGGGCGAGATTCGCGCCATCATCGGCCCGAACGGGGCGGGCAAGTCGTCGATGCTGAACGTGATCTCGGGCTTCTACGTCCCGCAAGAGGGGGAGGTTTGGTTTCGCGGCGAGCGGCGCCCGCCGATGAAACCCTATCAGATCGCCCGGCAGGGCATCGCGCGCACCTTCCAGAACATCGCGCTGTTCGAGGGGATGAGCGTTCTCGACAACATCATGACGGGCCGTCTGACCCACATGCACAAGGGCTTTGCGGCCCAGGCGCTATGGTGGGGGGCGGCCGAGGCCGAAGAAACCGCCAATCGCGAGAAGGTCGAGAAGATCATCGACTTTCTCGAGATCCAGCATATCCGCAAGACGCCGGTCGGGCGGTTGCCATATGGGCTGAAAAAGAGGGTCGAGCTGGCGCGCGCGCTGGCGGCGGAGCCGAAGCTTCTGCTCCTCGATGAGCCGATGGCCGGCATGAACGTCGAGGAGAAGGAGGACATGTGCCGCTTCATCCTCGATGTGAACGACGAGTTCGCGACCACGATCGCCCTCATCGAACACGACATGGGCGTGGTCATGGACCTGTCGGACCGGGTCGTCGTGATGGATTACGGCCGCAAGATCGGCGACGGCACGCCCGATGAGGTGCGCCGCGACAAGGCCGTGATCGATGCCTATCTGGGGGTCAGCCATGACTGAGACGCGCCAGACGCCCGCCACGGGGGGTGCCGATGCCTGATTGGGTATTCTATGCCATCGAGGTAACGCTGAACGGGCTGATGGCAGGGGTGCTCTATGCACTCGTGGCGCTCGGCTTCGTGCTGATCTTCAAGGCATCGGGCATCTTCAACTATGCGCAAGGGGTGCTCGCGCTCTTTGCCGCGATGACGCTGGTGGGCATCCAGACCGGCCAGGTGCCCTTCGCCCATCTGATCAACGCCGTGCTCGGCACCTCGGTGCATCATTTCGGCTGGCACGTGCCCGCTCTTGCCGCGATCGTGCTGACCGGGCTCGTGATGGTCGGACTGGCAATCATCATCGAGCGGGTCGTGCTCAAGCATCTCGTCAACCAGGAGCCGATCATCCTCTTCATGGCCACGATCGGCCTGGCCTATTTCCTTGAGGGTCTGGGCGACGTGATGTGGGGCGCCGACGTCAAGAAGCTTGATGTCGGCATTCCGCAGGGCATGTCGATGACGATCGAAGAGACGACCTATCAGCTTTTCGGCTACGGCTTCTTCATCGACCGGCTTGACATCGTGGCAAGCATCGTCGCCCTGCTGCTCGTCGTCTCGCTCACGCTCTTCTCGCAGTTCTCGAAGCAGGGGCGCGCGCTTCGGGCCGTGGCCGACGACCATCAGGCGGCGCTTTCGGTCGGGATCAGCCTGCGCTTCATCTGGGTGCTGGTGTGGTCGATCGCGGGTTTTGTCGCGCTGGTCGCGGGCATCATGTGGGGGGCGAAGTCCGGCGTGCAGTTCTCGCTCTCGCTCATCGCGCTGAAGGCGCTGCCGGTTCTCATGCTTGGTGGCTTCACCTCGATACCCGGCGCGATCGTCGGTGGCCTCATCATCGGGGTCGGCGAGAAGTTGTTCGAATTCTTCATGGGCCCGATGATCGGCGGGGCCACCGAGAACTGGTTTGCCTATGTGCTCGCGCTGCTGTTCCTCGTCTTTCGCCCGCAGGGGCTGTTTGGCGAGAAGATCATCGAGAGGGTCTGAGATGTCCGCCTCACCCCGCAGATCAACGATCGCGGCAGGCCCGCCCGACGTCGGGCGGGCGGGCCCTGGGCAACCTGCCGGGGCCATCGCCCAGCTGGAACCCAGGTACGGAGGCCGGTGATGCTCTATCGCGAGGCAGGAGACTTCAAGTCGAGCTATCGGGACGACAGCCAGACCTTTCCGATCAGCTTTGACCGCTGGCGCTATTACGCGATCGTGGCCACAGCCTTCGGCGTGGTGCCGTTCCTTATCAACGACTATTGGGCGAACGCGGTGTTCGTGCCGTTCCTGATCTACGCGATCGCGGCGATCGGCCTCAATATCCTCACCGGATACTGCGGTCAGGTCAGCCTCGGGACGGGGGGCTTCATGGCGGTCGGCGCCTATGCCTGCTACAAGCTGATGACCGCATTTCCAGAGGTGAACATCCTCTTTCATGTCATCATCGCAGGCGGGGTGACGGCGGCGGTGGGGGTGCTGTTCGGCCTGCCGTCGCTGCGCATCAAGGGCTTCTATCTGGCGGTCGCGACACTGGCGGCGCAGTTCTTCCTCGTGTGGCTCTTCAACAAGGTGCCGTGGTTTTACAACTATTCCGCCTCGGGGCAGATAAGCGCGCCCGAACGCACGCTGCTCGGCATCGCGATCACCGGTGCCAATACCGAGCCTTGGGCGAAATACCTTTTCTGTCTGGTATTCCTGTTCGTGCTGGCCTGGGTCGCGCGCAACCTCACGCGCGGGAGCATCGGGCGAAGCTGGATGGCGATCCGGGACATGGACATCGCGGCCGAGATCATCGGCGTCGATCCGCTGCGCGCCAAGCTTTCGGCCTTCGCGGTATCGTCGTTCTTCATCGGGGTATCGGGGGCGCTGTTCTTTGCGGTCTATCTTGGCGCGACCGAGGTCGGCGAGAGCTTCGGCATCCAGAAGTCGTTTCTGGTTCTGTTCATGATCATCATCGGAGGGCTGGGATCGATCTTCGGATCATTCGCGGGCGCGGCCTTTCTCGTGCTGCTGCCGGTGCTGCTCAAGAACATTCTTGTCGGTCAGTTCGGCTGGCCGACGGATCTTGCGGCGCATCTCGAACTCATGATCGTCGGGGCGCTGATCGTGGCCTTCCTGATCGTCGAACCCCACGGCCTTGCGCAACTCTGGCGCATCGCCAAGGAAAAGCTGCGCCTGTGGCCCTTTCCCCACTGAGGGGCCGAGGCGCGAAAGTAACGGACAACTGTGGAGGAGGAGGAGAAAACATGAAGAAGAACCTTGCAGCCGTGCTTGTCGCGGCGATGGCGTTGGGGGCACCGGCCTTTGCGGCCGATCTGCACTTCCCCTCGCTCAGCTATCGCACCGGGCCATTCGCGGCCGGTGGCATTCCGTTCGCCGACGGCTACTCGGACTATCTGACGCTCATCAACGAGCGCGACGGCGGCATCGGCGGCGTGCCAATCCGGCAGACGGAATGCGAGACGGCCTACAACACCGAGAAGGGCGTCGAGTGCTACGAGTCGATCAAGGGTGACAACCCGCTCATCATCCAGCCGCTTTCGACCGGGATCACCTACCAGCTCATCCCCAAGGTCACCGCCGACGGCATCCCGCTTCACACCATGGGCTACGGCCGGACTTCTGCGGCGAACGGCACGGTGTTCGAATGGGTGTTCAACTACCCGGCGAACTATTGGGACGGGGCATCGATCGCGGTGAAATACCTGCTGTCAGAGAACGGCGGAAACCTTGCCGGCAAGAAGATCGCGCTGCTCTATCACAACTCGGCCTATGGCAAGGAGCCGATCCGCACGCTCGAGGAACTTGCCAAAAAGCACAGCTACGAACTCGTGCTCATCCCCGTCGACAGCCCGGGCCAGGAGCAGAAGTCGCAGTGGCTCCAGATCCGCCGGGACAAGCCCGACTATGTGCTGATGTGGGGCTGGGGCGTCATGAACGCCGTCGCCGTGCAGGAGGCCGCGAACATCCGCTTCCCGATGGAAAACTTCATCGGCGTGTGGTGGTCGGGCTCGGAGAACGACGTGCTGCCTGCGGGCGACGCCGCAAATGGCTACAAGTCCCTTGCGATGCACGGCACCGGGATGGACTATCCGGTCTATGCAGACCTCAAGAAATATGTCCATGATGCCGGCAAGGCAGCGGGGGCGGGCGACCAGGTCGGAAGCGTGCTCTATTCGCGGGGGATGTATGCGGCGATGCTGGCGGTCGAGGCCGCGCGCAAGGCGCAGGAAATCCACGGCACCGCCCAGATCACGCCCGCGATGATGCGTGACGGCATGGAGGCGCTGGAGATCACCGAGGCGCGGATGGCCGAACTGGGCCTTCCGAACTTCGGCCCGACCTTTGCGGTCAGCTGCGCCAACCACGGCGGAGACGGCTTCGGCCTCGTGCAGCAATGGGACGCCAAGACCAAGACCTGGTCGCTTATCACCGACTGGATCCAGTCGGACCAGGAAGTGATCTCGACCCTCGTGGCCGCCGACAGCGAGGCCTTCGCGGCCGAGAACAACATCGCCAAGCGCTGCAACTGATACCCTTGCCTGCGCCCGGTTCGCCGGGCGCAGGCCCCTTCGGATCCCGGAGCCACGACGATGCTTGATGCCGCGCCCGGCCGCGAGACGCTGCTCGAGGTCAACAACATCGAGGTGATCTACAATCACGTCATCCTCGTCCTCAAGGGCGTCAGCCTCAGCGTGCCCAAGGGGGGGATCACGGCGCTGCTGGGCGGCAACGGGGCCGGCAAGACCACGACGCTGAAGGCCGTCTCTAACCTTCTGAAATCAGAGCGAGGGGAAGTCACCAAGGGCCAGATCCTCTATCGCGGGCAGAGCATCCAGCACCTTCTGCCGTCGGACCTCGTCCGGATGGGGGTGATCCAGGTCATGGAGGGGCGCCATTGCTTCGAACATCTGACCGTCGAGGAAAACCTGCTGACAGGCGCCTACACCCGCACCGATGGCGAGGTCGCGCGCGATCTGGAGATGGTCTATTCCTATTTTCCCCGCCTCAGGGAGCGCCGCCGGAGCCAGGCGGGATATACCTCGGGCGGCGAGCAACAGATGACGGCGATCGGCCGCGCGCTGATGAGCCGGCCCGAGATGGTCCTGCTCGACGAACCCTCCATGGGCCTCGCGCCGCAGCTTGTGGAGCAGATCTTCGAGATCGTCCGCGCGGTCAATGAAAAGGAGGGCGTCACCTTCCTGCTGGCCGAGCAGAACACCAACGTGGCGCTGCGCCATGCCCACACGGGTTACATCCTCGAAAGCGGCCGCGTGGTCATGGAAGGAAGCGCGCAAGAGCTGCGCGAGAACCCAGACGTCAAGGAATTCTACCTCGGCATGTCCGACAAGGGGCGCAAGTCGTTTCGCGACGTGCGCAGCTATCGGCGGCGCAAACGGTGGCTGGCATGAGCGGGCACCTCGCGGCCCCCTATGACACGCTCGAGCGGCGAAGTGCCGACGCGCGCGAGGCCGACATCGCCGCCGCCCTGCCGCAGGTCGTGGCGCAGGCGATGGCGCGCGCCCCGGCCATGGCGGCACATCTGGGCCGGATCGACCCCGCCGCCGTCAAGTCACGGGCCGACCTTGCCCGGCTGCCGGTCCTGCGCAAGTCAGGGCTCGTCGCCGCGCAGGAAGCCGCGCCGCCCTTCGGCGGCTTCGCCCCCATCGGCCCCGGCGCATTCGAGCATGTGTTCCAGTCTCCCGGTCCCATCTACGAGCCGGGTCGCGTCGGGCACGACTGGTGGCGTCTGGGTCGTTTCCTCCACGCAAGCGGGGTCGGTCGGGGCGACATCGTGCAGAACTGCTTTTCCTACCACCTGGTCCCGGCCGGGATGATGTTCGAGAACGCCGCGCGCGCCGTCGGGGCATCGGTCCTGCCAGCCGGAACCGGCCAGACCGAGCTTCAGTTGCGCGCCGCGCATGATGTCGGCACGACCGTCTATGCCGGCACACCCGATTTCCTCAAGGTCATCCTCGACAAGGCAGACGAGGCGGGGCTCGCGCTGCGCATGAAGCGGGCCACTGTTTCCGGCGGTGCGCTCTTTCCCTCGCTGCGGGCCGAATACGCCGCGCGCGGCATCACCTGCCGCCAGTGTTACGCGACCGCCGATCTCGGCAACATCGCCTATGAGAGCGACGCGCTCGAGGGCATGATCGTCGATGAGGGGGTAATCGTCGAGATCGTGCGCCCCGGCACCGGTGATCCGGTGCCCAACGGCGAGGTGGGCGAGGTAGTGGTGACGACGATGAACCCGGATTATCCGCTGATCCGTTTCGCCACGGGCGATCTTTCGGCCGTCCTGCCGGGCACCAGCCCGTGCGGCCGGACCAACATGCGCATCAGGGGCTGGATGGGCCGCGCCGACCAGACGACGAAGATCAAGGGCATGTTCGTGCGCCCCGAACAGGTGGCCGCGCTGGTCGCGGCACTGCCCGGCGCGTCGCGCGCCCGCGTCGTCGCCACGCGCGACGGCGAGGCTGATGCGATGCGCGTGCAAATCGAGGCCGCCGGACCGATCGCGCGCGCACAAGCCGAGGCGGCGGTGCTCGCGACCCTCAGGCTGCGGGGCGAGGTCGAAGTCCTGCCGCCCGGCAGCCTGCCCAATGACGGCAAGGTCATCGACGACCGGCGCAGCTATGGCTGACGTCTGATGCGGCCCGGGGCGCGCAATCTCATCACCGATGTCGCGGGGCTGCGGGTCGGCAACGCCGCCGATGATCGCCTCAAGACCGGCGTCACCGTGGTCGTGCCCGATGAGCCCGCGGTTGCGGCGGTGCATGTGATGGGCGGGGCGCCCGGCACGCGCGAGACCGACCTGCTCGCGCCCGGCCGACTGGTCGAGCGGGTGGATGCGCTGGTGCTGTCGGGCGGGTCGGCCTTCGGGCTCGAGGCGTGCGGCGGCGTGATGGCGGGCTTGCGCGCGGCAGGTCGGGGGTTCGAGGTCGGGCCCCTGCGCGTGCCGATCGTGCCGGGCGCGATCCTCTTCGATCTGCTGGCGGGCGGGGCGACGGACTGGACCGAGAACCCCTATCCCGCGCTCGGGCGCGCGGCGTTTGGCCGGGCGGCCCTCGATTTCGCGCTGGGCTCCGAGGGGGCGGGCAAGGGGGCGACGACGGCGGACCTCAAGGGCGGGCTCGGCTCGGCCTCGGCGGTGCTCGGCTCGGGGGTGACGGTGGGCGCGCTTGTCGCGGTCAACAGCCTCGGCTCGGTCGTGAGCCCCGATGCGGGCCGTTTCTGGGCCGCCCCGTGGGAGTTCGGGGCCGAGTTCGGCGGGCGCGGCCTACCGCGCATGGGTGCCCCCGATGCCGATCCGCGCCCCGGCAAGGCGCTGGGCAGCGCGACCACGATCGCCATCGTCGCGACCGACGCGATCCTGACCCGGCCCGAGGCGCAGCGGATGGCGGTTGCCGCCCACGACGGCATGGCGCGCGCCATCGTGCCCGCCCACACCGCTTTTGACGGCGATCTGGTCTTTGCGATGGCGACGGGGCGGCGGTCGCTGCGCGATCCCGCGAGCGACGGCTATGCGCTCTGCCATGCCGCCGCCGCCTGCCTCGCGCGCGCCATCGCGCGTGCCGTCCACGCAGCGCGGCCCGAGGCCGGCGACACCCAGCCCGTCTGGCAGGCCCGCTTCGGCTAGGATGCGATGCGGCGTAGCGTCGATGTGCTCTCGATCAGCGACACGGCCGGCGCCGACCGTCCGGAAAGCGCGAGCGTCATGTCGCGCAGCGCCTCGGTCGCGGCGACATCATCCTCGGGCAGGGTGCCGGGGGCGACGGGTGCACCCACGCTGATGACGAAGCTCTGTCGTGCCTTGTTGAGGGTTTCGTGAAAGAGCGTGATGTCGCGCAGCGTCGGGTGGAGCGCGTCGAAAAGGTAGAACAGCGCAGAGTTGCGCGCTCTTATGTTGATCGGCACGATCGGCAGACGATGCCGGCGGGCGAGCGTTGCCGCCGATGCCAGCCACGGCCTTTCGTGCAGCTTCAGTCCCTGCCGCCGTGCTAGCCGCCCGGAGGGAAAGATCACCCCGAGCCGACCGGCCGTGATGGCCCCCTGCGCCCAGCCCAGCGTCGCGCGTGCCTTGGCGCGGCTGCGCCGTTCGCGGCGCCACTCGACTGGCGCGATCAACTCGGCCATCTGGGGCAGGACGCGCAGGATGTCGGCATTGGCGAAAAAGTAGAGATCGCGCCGCACCTCGCGCAGGACGGACCAGAGCACGATGCCATCGGCAATGCCCGTCGGGTGGTTCGCGACGATCAGCGCGGGGCCCGTCCGCGGCACGCGCCCGAGGCCGGACGTGCGGACGTCGCGCGCCAGACGGTCGGCCATGCGGTCGAATACCTCGGCCGGGGGCAGGTGCCTGACCTCGGCCGCCACCCGGACTGTCTCTCGATAGCTGAGCAAGGGCTCGAGCAGGGCGCGCGCAGCGCCGCCGAGCGCGCCCCCGGCATGAAGCCAGGGCGCCCGCTCGGCGATAAGGGGATCGAGGAGCTCGCGCATGACATCCCTCTGACCAGATCGCGATGACACGCCGATGACATGGCCGATCGCGCCCGCCCGGGACCGGACGGCCATCACCGGCTCGCGCGCCGCCCCGCCCCGGGCAGCGCGATTTCATCGGCGCGTCACGCAGCCGTCACCGCGCCGTCGTTGCGCCGGGTCATGGATGCGGCAAGCGACGCGGGGGTTGGCGGAAATGGCGGTGGTGCGCGTTTCGGCTGAGGATTGCATCGAGGGCCTGCTGGAACCCACCCTCCGGGAGGCAGTGGCGCAGGTCGCGCTCGATGCGCCGGTCGCCGTACTGGTGCATGGGTTGCGCCTGCCCGGGGCGAACTGGCGGCCCTGCCCCGAGCGGCATGTCTTCGCGCCGCTCGACCGGTTCGGGGCGCAGCCGCGCTGGCCCGGGCGGCTCGGGCTTGAGGGCGATGCGGGGCTCGCGGTCAGCTTCGAATGGCCCGCGCGGGGCGGGTTGCGGGAGGTCTTTCGGCGCACCGGGGCGGCGGCGGCTGCCCTTGCGCATCTGACGATGGAGCTGCGGCGCGCGGCGCCCTGCGCGCGGCTGACGCTGATCGGCCATTCGATGGGGGCCGAGGTCGTGCTGGGGGCGCTCGGGGCGCTGCCGCTGCCGGTAGCGGATGCGGCGGTGCTCCTCGCGGCGGCGGCCTGCCGCGAGCGGGCGCATCGGGCGGCCGCTTCGGCGGGCGGGCGGGGGTGCGCGATCCTCAACGTCACCTCGGCCGAGAACCGCCCCTTTGACCGGCTGCTGAACGCCTGGCTGCGGGGTCTGGTCGATGCGACACCGGCCGAGGGGCTCGGGGCGGCGCGCGCGAACTGGACGGATCTGTCGCTCGACGATCCGGGAACGCGCGCCGCGCTGGCGGCGCTCGGCCACCCGATGCGCCCGACCGACGGGCGGGTCTGCCATCTGAGCACCTATACGCGGCCGGGCGCGCTCGAGCTTTACGGCGCGCTGATCCACGGCCGACCGACGCCCGAGCGGCTCGCGTCCGTGCTGCCTGCGGGCAGGCGGGCGCCGGCGCCCGCGTCGCGCCTGCCGCCCGAGCACAAGGTGGCGGATGCCGCCGGGGCGCGCGTCACAATCCCGTGACATTGAGGCGTCACACCGCGAGGATCATTCCCCGGAGACGCCATGAGCCTGCCACGATCCATCACCCGAGACATCAGCTATGCCTCCGCCGCCCGCAGCCGCGGCGCCCGCACCCTGATCCGCGTCCTCGAGAACGCGACGGGGCGGCTCTCGCTCATCCGCAGGGCGGACGGATACGAGCAGGACATCGCCCGCGGGCGCAGCTTCTGGCAGGTGATGCCGGAACGCTACGGGCTGAGGCTCGAGGTGACGCGCGGGGCGCTGGCCGACATTCCGGCCCGGGGGCCGCTGGTCGTCATCGCCAACCACCCGTTCGGGATCCTCGACGGGCTGATGATGGGGCATCTGCTCGACACCGTCCGGGGCGAGTTCCGCATCCTCGCCAACGCGGTCTTTCGCAAGGCCCCGGACCTTGACCGGGTTCTTCTGCCCATTTCCTTCGATCCGGGCCCCGAGGCGATCGCGGCCAATCTGGAGACGCGGGCGCGCGCGCTGTCGTGGCTGCGCGAGGGGGGGGCGGTCGGGGTCTTCCCGGGCGGCACCGTCTCGACCGCCGCGCGGCCGTTCGGGCGGCCCTTCGATCCGGGCTGGCGGCGCTTTACCGCGCGGATGATCGCGAAATCCGGCGCGACGGTGGTGCCCATCCATTTCGAGGGCCAGAACAGCCGCCTGTTCCAGATCGCAAGCCACCTGCACTACACGCTGCGGCTCGGCCTGCTGATCAAGGAGTTCCGCGCCCGGGTGGATGCGCCGGTGCGCATCGCCATCGGCGATCCGATCCCGCCTTCGGCGCTCGCGCATCTGCACGGCGATCCGGCGGCGATGATGGCGCATCTGCGCGCCGCGACCTATGCCCTCTCGCCCGCCTTGCCGCAGGGCGCGCCGCTGGGCTATGAGTTCGAGGATCACCACCGCGACCGCTAGACACCGCCCGCGTCATCAATCGGACACAGAGCGGTGTTATCCACAGGCAAAACACTCGGGCTTTCGGGCAGATGCAGCACCTTCTTCCCCCCTTGCGCCTTGTCGGCGCCACCGTCCTGCGCGACGGGGTCATGCAGCGCCGGTCGGTCGCGATTGCCGACGGGCGCATCACGCGCGGCCCCCTGCCCGAGGTCGACCTGACGGGCTATCTGGTCCTGCCCGGCATCATCGACCTGCACGGCGACGGGTTCGAGCGCCACATCCAGCCGCGCACCGGCGTGTCCTTCGATCTCGCCGGCGCGCTCCGCTCGGCCGCGCGCGAGATCGCGGGCTGCGGCATCACCACCGCCTGGCTCGCGCAGGGCTGGAGCTGGGAGGGCGCGCATCGCAGCCCCGAGGCGGCCGAGGCGCTGCTCGCGGCGCACGACCGGCTGCGCGGCAGCTTCGGGCCCGACATCCGCGTGCAACTGCGCGCCGAGGTGCATCTGACCGACGACACCGCGCGGCTGATCGCGGCGGTCCGCCGCTTCGGCGTCGATTTCGTGATCTTCAACGACCATCTGGCCGAGGGCCGCGCCATGCAGGCGCGCCGGCCGGCCGATTTCGCGCTCTGGGCGCGCAAGCTCGGGCGCGATCCGGAGGCGCTCGGCGCGAGCCTCGATGCCGCCGAGGCCCGCGCGCCGGAGGTGCCGCGCCACCTCTGCCGGCTGGCCGAGGCGTTTGACGAGGCTGGCGTCGCCTATGGCAGCCACGACGACCCCGACGGCGAGACGCGCGAGCGCTATTCGATGATCGGGGCGCGCATCGCCGAATTTCCCACCTCGCGCGTGGCGGCGGCGGCGGCCAAGGCGATGGGTTCGCCCGTGCTGATGGGGGCGCCCAATGTCGTGCGCGGCCGCTCGGCCTCGGGCAATGTCGCGGCCGAGGCGCTGATCGCCGAGGGGCTGTGCGACGCGCTCGTGTCGGATTACCACTATCCCGCCCTGCCGCAGGCGGCCTTCGCGCTGGTCGACCGCGGCCTGTGCACGCTGCCGCAGGCCTGGGGCATGATCTCAACCGCGCCGGCCGAGGTGCTCCGCCTGCACGACCGCGGCCGGATCGAGCCGGGGCTGCGCGCCGACCTCGTCGTCGTCAACGCCGAGACGCGCGAGATCGAGGCCACGATCGCGGCTGGCCGGATGGCCTATCTCTCGGGCGAGGTCGCGCGCCGCTTCATCGCCGCACCCCAGCCGCTGCTGCAGATCGCGGCGGAATAGGCGGGCCGCCCCGCCAGAGGGCGGCGCTGGCCCCGATCGCTAGGGGCGCCGGTCGGCGGTATCGGCGCGGATTTCCCCAAGGCTGCGCCGCTGCCGCCCCGCCGCGTCGAAATTCGCGGGAGAGAGCCAGTCCTCGAACGCCTGGCGCAGCGCCGGCCAGTCCTTGTCGATCATGGCAAACCACGCGGTGTCGCGGCTGCGGCCCTTGACGACCATGTGCTGGCGAAAGAGCCCCTCGTGGCTGAAGCCGAAGCGGATCGCGGCGCGCTGCGAGGGCAGGTTTTCGGCGTTGCATTTCCATTCGAAGCGGCGATAGCCCAAATCGTCGAAGACGTGGCGCGCGAAAAGATAGAGCGCCTCGGTCGCCGCCGGCGTGCGCGCCATCGCCGGACCCCAGTAGATGTTGCCGATCTCGCAGACGCCGTTCGCCGCATCGATCCGCATCAGGGTCTGCCGGCCGGCGACCATGCCGGTCGCCCGGTCGATGGCCGCATAGAAGATCGGGTCGGGGCTGGCCGCTTTTTGCGCGACCCAGTCGCGAAAGGCGGCGCGGCTCTCTGGCGGCACCTCGGGAAGCCATCGGAACAGCAGGGCCGCGTCCGGGACCGTCGAGGCATCGAACAGCCCGTCGGCATGGCGACCGGGGTCGAGCCGTTCCAGCCGGACGAAGCGCCCCTCGATCAAGGCCGCGTCGGGCCGCGCGCGGGGCGTCCAATGCGACATGTCCTCGGCCATCCCATCCCCTCCGCAGGCTTGAGAACACAGAGTCCCGTCTACGCGTTGGCGGACACCGTTGCCAGAGGCGGCCGCCCCCGGGATAACGAGGCGCGCCGGCGCCCGCCCGTTACCTCAGGCCGAACGGGGGCGCGCGGTGTCGGTGGCGCCCTCGGGTTCGGGGCCCATGCCGTAGCTCATGCGTTTCATCTGGTCGATGACGCGGGCCATCTCGGCGTCCGAGAGCACCGGCGGCTCGCCCAGCGCGCAGGCCTGCAGATACATCCGCGCGAGCGTCTCGACCTCGATCGCCATCCACAGCGCACCCTCGAGCGTGGTCCCGAGGCTGATCTGCCCGTGCTGGCCCAGAAGGCAGGCCATCCGCGCCTCGAGCGCCTCGAGCGCCGCATCCGACAGCGCCTGCGTGCCGAAGGTCGCATAGCGCGCGCAGCGCAGCGTCGTGCCCCCCATGACCCCCACCATGTAGTGAAAGGCCGGGATGGTGCGGTGGTGGCAGGCGACCGAGGTCGCATAGGTCGAATGGCAGTGCAGAACCACGTTCACATCCGTCCGCGCCTTCAGGATGTCGCGGTGAAAGCGCCATTCGGACGAGGGGCGGCGCCCGACGAAGGTGCCGTCCCAGCCCATCTCGACGATGTCCTCGGGCTGCATGATGTCATAGGGCATCGACGAGGGGGTGATCAGGAAACCCTCGCCCGAACGGGCCGAGAGGTTGCCGGCCGTCCCCTGGTTGATGCCGCTGTCGTTCATCTTGCGGCAGGTCTCGACCATCCTGCGGCGCAGGGTCAGCTCGTCTTCGGTCATCGCATGGCCTCCTCGGCAAGGGTGCGCCAGCGCAGGGCGTGGCGGGAAAGATCGGGCAGGCCCGGCAGCGGCGCGGCCGGGCGCAGGTCGGGGGCGGGGGCAGGTCCGGCCCGGCAGAGCGCGGCCGCCCCGGTGGCGATGCCGTAGCCCTCGGCGTTGAGCCAGGTCTCGCGCCCCGGGCGCAGCGCGGCGACAAGCGCAGCAAACGCCGGATCGCGCAGGAAGCTGCCGTCGAGCACCCAGGGCCGCGCGGGGTCGAGCGTCTCGGCGCAGGCCACCGTCAGAAGCGCCATGTGCAGGACCGCGAGCGCGTGACGCTCGGCCGGTGTCTCGGGCGGGGGGCCGACGATGCGGCCCTGCCCCGCCGTGCCCGGAAACTGGCCGCCATCCGGCCCGAAACTCGGGATCGCCATCGTCCCCCGCGCGATCAGCCGCCCGAGCAGGCCCTGATCGGCGCGCGCGCCTTCGGGTTGCTCACCCGCGATCGCCTCGTATTCGCGCCCCGCCATGGTCAGCGCGCCGCCCACCGGGGCGCCCGCGACATCGGCGTTGCACGTCATGCCGCGCGCCTCGATGAGGCGGGCGGGGTCGATCCCGTCGGCCATGGCGACGATCCAGGTGCCGGTCGAGACGACGCAGACCCCCGCCATCCCGGCGGCGCGGTAGCGGTGGAAATTGGCCGAGGAATCATGCACCCCCGCATGCACCCTCAAGCCCGGCGGCAGCCCGTGGCGGGCCGAGAGCGCCGCGCGCACCGGCCCCAGATCGGCATCCGCCCGCACCATCGGCGGCATGAGCCGCCCCCAGCCGCGCGCCGCCACGATCGGCGCCCAGCCCCCACGCGCGACGTTCCAAAGATGCGATTGCGCGCCGAGGATCGTGACCTCGCTCGCAGCCACACCGCTCAGCCGCCAGGCCCAGTATTGCGGCAGGCACAGAAGCCAGCGGGCCCGCGCCACCGCCGCGGGTGCCGCCCGTTCGGCCCAGTAAAGCTGGCGCGCGACATGGGTCGCGCCCATCATGATCGCCGACCCGCGGTCGAGGAAGCCGCCCGCGAGGGGGGCGTAGTCGCGCGCGATGTCCTCGGGCAGCGGCTGTTCGTAGTCGATCATCGGCAGCACGGCCCCGTCGCCGCCCGCATCCGGATCATCGCCCACCAGCACCGCGCCCGAGCCATAGCCCGTGGCGATGACATGGCCGAGCGGGTGGCGCCGACCGAGGTCGGCCAACGCCTCCAGCACCCAGACGTTCAGCGCCGCGAGGTCGGTGTGACGCCAGGGCGGCCCGGGGCGCGAGGGGTTGGGCGTCGCGCAGGTCTCGATCACGCGCCCCGCCCCGTCGCAGACCGAGAGCTTCACGTTCGACTTGCCGTGATCGAGAACCGCGATCGTCCCCGGGTCCGCCATCCTTCACCCGTTCGCCAGCCGCAGATCCTCGCCCCGGCTCTCGTCCATCACGAGCCGGCCGTTCGGCAGGTCGTTGCCCTCGACCTTGGCGCGCACCGCGGCGGGGTCAAGCCCCAGATCGCGCCAGCGCGCCGAAAGACGGTCGCGCAAGGTCGCCTCGGGCACATCGACGAGCACCGCGAGATCGAAGAGCGGGCGCAGCGTGGCCCAGGGCGGGCGGGCGAGCAGCAGGTAGTTGCCCTCGACGATGACGACGGGGAGCGCGGCCGGAATCAGCCGGGCGCCGGCGCGCGCGATCTCGATCTCGCGGTCGAATACGGGGACGGCGACGAATTCCTCGTCGCGCGCCCTGAGGCGGCGCAACACATGGGAAAGCCCGCCGACATCGAACGTCTCGGGCGCGCCCTTGCGCAGCCGCAACCCGGCCGGCACGAGGTGGAGATCGTCGAAATGGAACCCGTCCATCGGCAGCACCGCCGCCATGCCGGGCAGGCGCGCCGCGAGCGCCTCGGCCAGCGTCGATTTCCCCGCTCCGGGCGGGCCGGCGATGGCGACGATGACGCGCCCGCCTCCGGCGGCGCGGCCGGCAACACGCTGCGCGAGGCGGTCGAGATCGGGGCGGGGGGCGTCGGCCATGCGCGCGCTCAGATCAGCCGATACTGGCGCGCCTTGTTGCGCAGGAACGGCAGGCCGCGGCCCATCACCTCCTCGAAATTCTCGGCCACCGGCCGCCACACCCCGAGGCCGTAGGCGATCTCGGGCGGCATGTTGATGAAGCTCTCCATCGCGAGCCCGCCCCTGAAGCCGATGGCCGCCAGCGTGGCGAAGACTTCGTCCCAGTCGCAGGTGCCCTCGCCGGGGGTGCCGCGGTCGCTTTCGGAGAGGTGGATGTAGCGCAGATGCTCGCGCGCATCGAGGATGCCGTTCGCGGCGCCCTTCTCCTCGATGTTCATGTGATAGGTGTCGAGATGGATGAAGATGTTGTCGGCGCCGACCTTCTCGATCATCCACTTCGCCTGCCAGCCGGTGTTGATGAGGTGGTTCTCGTAGCGGTTGACGGGCTCGATCCCGAAGGCGATGCCGCGCGCGCGGGCATGGCGGGCCGCGGCGGCGAGGGCACGGGCGACATTGTCGTATTCGGCCATGGTGGGCGGCACGCCGGTGCGCTGGCCGATCCCGCCATAGGTCACGCCCGAGAGCGCCTCGGCCCCCATCTCGGCCGCCTTGTCGATGGCCGCGCAGAGGTGCCCGATCGCGCCGTCGGGATTGACGCTCGCCCAGTTCTGCTCAGGCAGGCCGAGCGAGCAGACCGCGCGCATCCCGTGCCGCTCGAGCAGCGCCCGCGTGTGGGGGGCATCGACGATCGCGGTGTTGAGGAGCGCGATCTCGATGAAATCCATCCCGTAGCCGGCGGCGGCGGGAATGGTCCGCTCTGCCCCCGCGCGATCCCAGTGCATCGTCCACATGCTCGTGTGGACGCCAAAGCCTTGCATGTTCAGCCCCTTCTCCGTTGTCGTCCCTTCCAGCGCCCCGCGCCCCAGCGCAGGACCATCACCCCGATCAGCGCGAGCCCCCAGACGGCGGTCGAGAGGTGCTGGTTCGCGCCGAGCAGGTTCAGCCCCGACGAGAGCACCTGCAACACGATGAGCGCGAGCACCACCGGCATCACCCGTCCGAACCCGCCGAACGGATCGACCCCGCCGAGAAAGCAGGCAAGCACGGTGACGAGCAAGAGCGCCTCGCCATGCCCCACCCGCACCGAGTTGAAGCGCGAGAGCATGAGGATGCCCGCGATCGCGCACATGACCCCCGAGAGGGTGTAGATGAGCACGAGCGTGCGCTTGGTGTGCACCCCCGCATAGGCCGCCGCGCGCAGGTTCGACCCGATCATCCGCGCGGCAAAGCCGTGCCGGCTGCGCGCGAGCAAGAGGTGCCAGCAAAGCGCGCAGACCGCAAACAGGATCAGCGGCACCGGCACGCCCAGCACCGCCCCGTGGCCCAGCACCGCGAGATAGGGCGGAAAGCCCGAGATGTCGCCGCCGCGCGTCAGGAACTCGCCCAGACCGCGCAGGAAGATCATCATCGCGAGCGAGACAAGGATCGGATGCGCCCCGACATAGGCGATCACCGCCCCCATCGCCGCCCCCGATGCCGCCCCGACGCCGATCGCGAGGATCGTGCCCAGCACGAAGGGCACGAGGCCCGCATCGACGCCGCCGTATTGCTTGAGCACGAAGGCGAGGGTCAGCCCCGCCATGTTCGCGGTATAGATGATCGCGAGGTTGAACCCCCCCGAGATGATCGGGATCAGCATCGCCAGCGTGAGGAGCCCGAGTTCGGGCAACTGATAGGCGATCGAGCCGAAATTCGCGGCCGTCAGGAAATTCGGCGCCGCGATCCCGAATACCGCGACGACAAGGACGAGAAAGGCCGCGAGCCCCGGCACCTCGGGCCCGAGCTCGCGCCGGATGCGCTGGAGGGGCGTGGTCATCCGCGATCCCTCCGCCCCGGCCCGAGCAGACGCCCGAGATCGAGGTTCGAGGTCGAGATCGCTGCGAGGATGACGATGCCGACCACGATCTTGAACGCATAGGGCGAGACGCCGAGCAGGTTGAGCCCGTTCTGCGCGACCGCGATCAGCATCACGCCCAGCACGCAGCCGAGCACCGTCCCGCGCCCGCCGCCAAGCCGCGCCCCGCCGAGCACGACCGCCGCGAGCACGTCGAGCTCGCGCCCGATCAGCGCGTTCGGCACCGCCTCCTTGGTGATGTGGGCCTGCATGAGGCCCGCGATCCCCGCCATCATCCCGCACCAGCCGAAGGCGATCGCCTGCATGAGCCAGATGCTGACGCCCGCGCGCCGCGCCCCCTCGGGGTTGTCGCCGAAGGCATAGAGCTGCCGCCCCGTCGTCGTGTGCCGGATGAGCGCCCATGTCGCGACAAGGCAGACGAGCATCACCGCGACGGGCAGGCGGATGTCGGCCCAGCCGATCGGGGTCTGATGCTCCCACAGATAGACGGGCCGCGACAGCCAGCCGGGCAGGCTGTAGATGCTCCGCCCGCCCGTGAAGAACATCAGCAGCCCGAAGAAGGCGTTGAAGGTGCTGATCGTGACCACGATCGAGATGATGCGGAACCCGTGGATCAGCGCGGCATTGACGAGGCCGAGCGCGATACCGATCGCGCCCGCCAGCACGAAGCCCGCCGCCCAGTTGCCCCCGCCCATCCCGATCAGTGCCGTGACGACAAGGTATTGCACGACCGAGGCCGCGACCGCGAATGAGATGTCGATCCCCCCCGCGATCAGCACGACGAGCAGCCCGACCGCCCAGATGAGGTTGACCGAATTGTTGTTGATGAGCGAGGTCAGGTTGACGAGCGTGAGGAACTCGGGCGAGGCGAGCGCGAGGAAGCCGACGACGAGTGCCAGCACGACCAGGAGCTTCGTCTCGGCCGGGTTGGCGCGCAGGAACTCACGCATAGACGGCCGCCTCGATCTGCGGGAGCGTGCTCGAGCGCGGGTCGTAGCTGCCGACGATCCGCCCGCCCGCCATGTGCAGCACACGGTCGGCGTTGGCGAAGACCTCCGAGACCTCGTCCGAGATGAGCACGATCGCGAGGCCCTGATCGGCGAGCGCGCGCACGATGCGGAAGATGCCCGCCCGCGCCCCGACATCGACCCCGACCGTCGGGCAGTCGAGGATCAGCACGCGCGGTTCCGTCGCGAGCCATTTCGCGAGCACGATGCGCTGCTGGTTGCCCCCCGAGAGGGTCGAGACCGCATCGCCCAGCTGCCCGATCCGCACCTGAAGCGCGCGCACCCAATGCGCGACGAGATCCTCCTGCTGGCGGATCGAGAGAAGGCCCGTTGCCCCGACGATCCGCCGCAGCACCGCAAGAACAGCGTTGTCGGCGATCGATTGCGGCTGGATGAGGCCGAGCGCCAGACGGTCCTCGGAGACATAGGCGATCCCGGCCGCGACCGCGTCGCGGTTCGAGCGGAAGCGCACCGGGCGGCCGTCGAGGCGGATCGTCCCCGCATCGGGCGCGCGCATCCCGAAGAGCACATGCGCAAGCTCGGTCCGCCCCGCCCCGATCAGCCCGGTGATGCCGAGCACCTCGCCGCGGCGGAGCGCAAGCGAGATGTCGCGAAACTCGCCCCGCCGCCCGAGGCCCTCGAGCTCGAGCACCACGGGGGCGCCCGACATGTCGCGCGCCGAGACGTGGGAGTCGACGTTCATCCCGGTCATGAGTTCGGTCAGCCGCGCCTGCGTCATCCCCTCGGTAGGAAAGACGCCGACCAGCCTGCCGTCGCGCAGCACGGTGACGCGGGTCGCGATCTCGAGCACCTCGGCGAGGCGATGGCTGACAAACACGACCGCCACCCCGCGCGCCGAGAGCGTGCGCACCACGGCCAGCAGCGCGTCGGTCTCGGTCTGGGTGAGCGAGGCGGTCGGTTCGTCCATGAAGATGAGCCGCGCATCCGCGACGAGCGCGCGCGCGATCGCGACGATCTGGCGCTGCGCGATCGGCAGCGTGCCGAGCGGCGCGTCGAGATCGAGCGCGACATCGAGCCGGGCGAGCGCGGCGGCGGCCGTCCTGCGCATCGCGCGATGATCGACCCGACGCGGGCGGTTGCCCGTCAGCGTCTCGAAGACGATGTTCTCGGCCACCGTCATCTCGGGAAAGAGCGCGAGATCCTGCCAGATGACCGCGACACCCTTGCGGCGCGCCGCAATCGGGGTGATCTGGCCGAGGCGTTCGCCGAAAAGCTCGACCTGCGCGCCCGGTTCGGGGGCGTAGACGCCGGTGATGATCTTGATGAGCGTGCTCTTGCCCGAGCCGTTCTCGCCGGCGAGGCAATGCACCTCGCCCTGCCCCACTTCGAAGGCGACATCGCTGAGCGCCGTCACGCCTCCGAAGACCTTGGAGACGGCGGCGACGCGTATGGCCGGCGGTAGGTCGGACATGTCCCGGCGTCAGGCCTGCGCGATCTGGCCGGGCGCGCGGCGCCCGGCGAGGGGAAGGTGGGACCGGGGGCGCCCGCGTGGGCGCCCCCGGGTGCGGTCTGGCCGGGGATCAGAGCCCGAGATCGGCGAGCCCGTCAACGGTTTCGGCGTTGATCGCGATCAGGTTGTTCGTGATGATGTCGCGATTGGCCGCGTCGGGCGAGACGACCCCGAGCCCCGGGATCTCGGTGCCCTCGGCGATCGCGACGCCATCGACGAGCATCTTGCCCATCGTCACGAAGACGCGGCCGGCCTCGGCGGGGTTCCACATGAACCCGCCCGAGATCGCGCCCGACTTCACCAGATCGCGCCCCTGCCCGGGCGAGAACGGCCCGATCACATGCACGTTGCCGACCTTGCGCTGCTCCTCGATGGCGCGCCCCGCCCCGATCGGGCCCTGCGAGCCGAAGGCAAGGAAACCGCCGAGCCCCGCATTCGCCGCCATCAGGTCGAGCGCCGTCTTGCGGCTGTCATCGACGTTCTCGGCCACGCCATAGCGCTCGCCGATCAGTTTCATGTCGGGATATTTGGCCGCGAGATAGGCGATCGCGGCATCGGCCCAGGCGTTGTGCAGCGGCACGGTGAGCGAGCCGACATAGACCGCGTATTCGCCCTTGCCGCCCATCTTCTGCGCGAGCAGCTCGGCATGCGTCTCGCCAAAGCCCTGCGCCGAGGCCATCTCGAAGTTCCAGTCGACGTTGTTGATGCCGGGGCCCTCGTGGCTCACGACCTTGATGCCGGCCGCGCGTGCCTTTTCGAGCACGGGCTCAAGCGCCGCCTCGTCGTTCGGGACGACGCCGATCACGTCGACGCCCTTGGCGATCAGATCCTCGATCGCGCGCACCTGCAGGGCGGGGTCGGCCGAGGTCGGGCCGATCATGCTCGCGTCGACGCCAAGCTCGGCGCCCTTCTCCTTGATTCCCATCTCCATGGCGTTGAACCACGGGATCCCGCCGATCTTGACGACGACGCCCATCGTGGGCTTGTCCTGCGCGAAAGCCGCGCCCGTCAGCGAGGCCGAGATGGCCACACCCGCCAGCAAGGCGGCCAGAGAACGTCTCTTCATGTCTTCCTCCCATGACGGCACCTTGCGGGCGCCTGTTTGCACCACCGATTGTGCAGCGATTCCCGGCAATGGCGCCCCCGAGGTCGCCCCTACCATGTCGGACAAGGCGCGCGATCCCGGGCGCGCCATCGGCTGCACAATCGATATTGCGAATGAAGGCAACAAACCCCTAGACCCGTCAAGCGGTTTCTTGAATGTTGCCCCGGGGCGGGAGTGGACATGACGACGCAAGGCCGGAAGGCGACGATCTACGATATCGCGAAACTCGCGGGCGCCTCGCCCTCGACGGTGAGTGCGGCGCTCTCGCCCGCGTGGAAGACGCGCCGGATCAGCGAGCAGACCGTCGAGGCGATCCGCCAGATCGCGACCGAGCAGGGCTATTCGACCAACATGCAGGCGCGCGGCCTTCGGCGGGCGAAATCGGGCCTCGTCGGGATGGTGATCCCGGTGCACGACAACCGCTTCTTCAGTTCCATGTCGCAAAGCTTCGAGGCCTTCGCGCGCGAACGCGGCCTCGTGCCCGTGATCGCCTCATCGATGCGCGACGCGGCCGAGGAGCGGCGGATCGTCGAGACGCTGATCTCCTATGCGGTCGACTACATCTTCGTGGCGGGTGCGACCGACCCTGCCTCGGTCACCGAACTGTGCGCAGCGGCGGGGCTGCGGCACATCTTCATCGACCTGCCGGGGCCGGGCGCGCCCTCGGTGATCTCGGACAACTACCAGGGCGCACAGGTGCTGACGCAGACGCTGCGCGCCGGGCAGCGCCCGATCGGCGAGCCCGCGCGCGACCGGATCTACTTTATCGGCGGCGACACGGCCGACCATGCAACCGCGCGCCGGATCGAGGGCTTCCGCGACGTGCTCGCGGCCGGCGGCGCCCCGGCCGGGCCCGACCAGATCATCGCCTGCGGCTATTCCCCCCGCCGCGCCACGCAAGAGATCGGGGCCCTCTGCGCGCGCATCGGCGGGCTGCCCGCGGGGCTATTCATCAACTCGATCCGGGCGTTTGAGGGGGTGCTCGGCCATTTCGTGACGCTGCCCCCCGGCAGCTTCGAGCAGACGGTGATCGGCTGCTACGACTACGACCCCTTCGCGGCCTATCTGCATTTTCCCGTCCACATGGTCCGCCAGGACAGCCACCGGCTGATCGAGGAAGCCTATCGGCTGATCGACGCCCCCGACACCGGCGCGACGATCTGCGAGATCATGCCCACCCTCGTCGCGCCGCGCACGATCCCCTCGGGGCCGTTCGGCACCTTCGGCTGAGGGTCGCGCGGGCTCCGCCCGGCCGCGGGGCGGCCGTCTGTGCGCGAGTATCGGCGCCTCAACCCGGCTGAGACGGGCCACGGGGTCTTGAGCCACGCCTTGGCGCTGCCCTAATCCGGCCTCGACAAGGCGGCGCCATAGCCACCGGCCGTGGGGGTGATGACCGTCACCGCCTCGCCGGGTTCGAGCACCGTCTGGTCGCAGGCGCGCAGGATCTCCGTGGTGCCGTCATTGCGCCGCACCTCGGTGCGCCCGACCTCGCCATCGCCGCCGCCCGCGATGCCGCGCGGGGCGAGGGTGCGGTGCGAGGACAGGATCGCGCAATCCATCCGTTCGAGAAAGCGGATCCGCCGCTCGGTGCCGTCGCCCGCCGCGAAGGCGCCCTGCCCGCCCGACCCCGGCCTGAGCCCGAAATGTTCGAGCAGCACCGGAAAGCGCATCTCGAGCACCTCGGGATCGGTGAGGCGCGAGTTCGTCATGTGGACATGCACCCCCGAGGTGCCGGCAAAGCCGCGGCCCGAGTTCATCACGCCCGCGGGCGAGCCCGAGCAGATCGTCTCGTAATACTGATGGCGGTCGTTGCCGAAGGTCAGGTTGTTCATCGTGCCCTGGCTGTTGGCGATGACGCCGAGCGCGCCGAAGATCGCGTTGGTGACATGCTGCGAGGTCTCGACATTGCCCGCCACCACCGCGCGCGGATATGCAGGGCGCAGCATCGAGCCCTCGGGGATGATGATGCGGATCGGCCGCAGGCAGCCCGCGTTCATCGGAATGGGCGCCTCGACCATGACGCGGAAGCAATAGAGGACGGCCGCCCGCGTCACCGGTTCGGGGGCGTTGAAGTTGTTGCCGGTCGCGGGACTCGTGCCGGTGAAATCCACCGTCGCGGTGCGCGCGGCGCGATCGACGCTGATGCGCACCCGGATCGTCTGGCCCGTGTCCGTCGGATAATCATAGGCGCAATCCGAGAGCCGCCCGATCAGGCGCGCGACCTCTTCGGCGGCGTTGTCCTGAACGTGTCCCATATAGGCGCGGACAGTCGGGAGGCCGAACTCGGCCACCATGCGGCGCAATTCGGCCGCCCCGCGCGCGTTGGCGGCGATTTGGGCGGTGATGTCGGCGACGTTCTGGTCGGGGTTGCGCGCGGGCCAGCGGTGGTCGGTCAGGAGCCGGCGCAGCTCGGCCTCGCGGAAGCGGCCCTGATCGACAAGGAGGAAGTTGTCGAATAGCACGCCTTCCTCCTCGACCGTGGTCGCGAGCGGGGTCATCGAACCCGGGGCGGTGCCGCCCACATCGGCATGATGCCCCCGCGCGGCGACCCAGAAGAGGATCGCGCCGCCCGCCTCGTCGAAGACGGGCGAGACGACAGTGATGTCGGGCAGATGCGTCCCGCCGTTGTAGGGGGCGTTCAGCGCGAAGACATCGCCCGGCCGGATCCGGCCCGCATTGAGGCGGATGACCGTCTCCACGCTGCGGTCCATCGAGCCCAGATGCACCGGCATGTGCGGCGCGTTGGCAACGAGCGCGCCGGTCGCGTCAAACACCGCGCAGGAGAAATCGAGCCGCTCCTTGATGTTGACCGAATGCGCCGTGTTCTGGAGCGCGACCCCCATCTGTTCGGCGATGTTCATGAAGAGGTTGTTGAAGACCTCGAGCAGGATCGGGTCGGCCTCGGTCGTGCCGGCGGCGGCGGCGCGCGCCATGCGCTCGTGCCGGCGCATCACGATATCGTCGCGCGCGGTCAGCTCGGCCGTCCAGCCGGGTTCGACGACGACCGTCTGGTTGGGCTCGATGATGAGGGCGGGGCCGCGCACCCGCTCGCCCGGGTCGAGCGCCTCGCGCGGGAACACCGCCGCCTGCAGCGTCTGGCCGGCCGCGTGGACCGGCACATGCGTCTCGCTCCGCGCCGCGCGCCCCTCGGCGCGGGCGGGGGCGGGGGCGTCGCGCCGCCGGGCGGGCTCGGACATCTCGACCTCGACGGCCTCGACCGTCACGGGCTTTTCCGCCGAGACGAAGCCGAACTGCGCGCGGTGCGCGGCCTCGAAGGCCGCACGCGCGGCCCCGAGGTCGCCCGTCCAGACCACCGGCAGCGCGGTGTCCGTGCCCGCATAGCGCAGGTGCAGCCGGGTG
>CAYYJB010000014.1:0-43496 GCA_964472135.1 uncultured Gemmobacter sp. | reverse complement strand
CGCCATGACCGACCGCCACCTGCGCAACCGCAAGCCGCTTTGCGCCTGAACGCGCGCAAGTTGCGCGGCGCGCGCGAACAGGCTAAGCCGCGCCGGTGAACGGCACGGAGACGGCGATGGCGGCCCCCCTCAGACTCGGCATCGCGGGCCTCGGCACGGTGGGGGCGGGCGTGTTGCGCCTGTTGGCCGCCGAGCCCGCGCTGATCGCGGCCCGCGCCGGCCGCCCGGTCGCGGTCAGCGCGGCAACCGCCCGCGACCGCGGCCGCGACCGCGGCGTCGACCTTTCGGCGGTGGCGTGGGCGGATGATCCGGTCGTGCTGGCGCGTCGCGACGATGTCGATGTCTTCGTCGAACTGATCGGGGGCGAGGACGGGCCCGCGCGCGCGGCGATCGAGGCCGCGCTCGATGCGGGCAAGGATGTGGTCACGGCCAACAAGGCCCTGCTTGCGCGCCACGGCCAGACGCTTGCGGAGCGGGCCGAGGCGAAGGGCCGCGCGATCCGCTTCGAGGCGGCGGTCGCGGGCGGCATCCCTGTCATCAAGGCGCTGGGCGAGGGGCTGGCGGCCAACCGCATCAGCCGCGTGATGGGCGTCATGAACGGCACCTGCAACTACATCCTGACCCGGATGGAGGCGACGGGCCTGCCCTATGCCACCGTCTTCGAGGAGGCGCGCGGCCTTGGCTATCTCGAGGCCGACCCGCGCCTTGATGTGGACGGGATCGATGCCGGGCACAAGCTTGCGCTTCTGGCGGCGCTCGCCTTCGGGACGCGGGTCGATTTCGACGCAGTCGACCTCGAGGGGATCGGGCGCATCGCCATCGAGGACATCCGCCACGCCGCCGACATGGGCTATCGGATCAAGCTGCTCGGCGTGGCGCGGATGACCGAGAGCGGGCTCGAACAGCGCATGTCGCCCTGCCTCGTGCCCTCGGCCAGCCCGCTCGGCCAGCTCGAGGGGGGCACCAACATGGTCGTGCTCGAAGGTTCGGGCGTGGGCCAGATCGTGCTGCGCGGCCCCGGCGCGGGGGGCGGGCCGACGGCCAGCGCGGTGCTTGCCGATGTCATCGACCTTGCGCGCGGCCACCGCGGCCCGGTCTTCGGGCAGCCGGCCGCAAGCCTCGCGCGCGCGGTGCCGACGCCCTCGGCCGTGCCCGCGCCCTATTATTTGCGCCTCGGCCTGCGCGACCGGCCCGGGGCGCTCGCGCAGGTGGCGGCGGCGCTGGGCGATGCGGGCGTCTCGATCGACCGGATGCGCCAGCGCGAGCATCAGGCCGATGTCGCCCCCGTCCTGATCGTGACCCACCCGACCCCGCCCGAGGCGGTGTCGGACGCGCTCGGCCGCATCGCGCGGACGGGCGTCGCGGTGGGCGAGACGGTATCGATCCGGATCGAGAAGGTCTGAACCGAGCGGCCAGAGGGGGGCGCCATGGAAGGCATCTTCGCGACCGCCGCCGACAACCTCGGATCGCCGATGATCCTGTGCTTCGTGCTGGGCGTGCTCGCGGCGCTGGCGCGGTCGGATCTGTCCTTTCCCGAGGCGGTAGCCAAGGGCATGTCGCTCTATCTTCTGTTCGCGATCGGCTTCAAGGGCGGGGTGGGCGTGGCCGAGCATGGCGGCGGGCTCGAGCTTGTCGCCGCGCTGGGGGCCGGCGTGGCGCTCTCGGCCGCGCTGCCCTTCGCGGCCTATGCGCTCCTGCGCGCCGTGACGGGGCTTGGCGCCATCGATGCGGCGGCGATCGCGGCGCATTACGGCTCGATCTCGATCGTGACCTTCGTCACCGCGACGCTGGCGCTCGAGGGGCAGGGCATCGCCTTCGAGGGCTACATGGTGGCCGTCGCCGCCGCGATGGAGGCGCCCGCGATCCTCTCGGCGCTCTGGCTCGCGGCACGCAGCCGGCCGGGCGGGATCGACGCCGGTGTCTGGCGAGAGATCCTCGTCAACGGCTCGATCGTGCTCCTGCTCGGATCCTTCGCGGTGGGATGGATCACGGGCACCGAGGGGATGGCCGACATCGCCCCCTTCGTCGGCGCGCCGTTCAAGGGGGTGCTCTGCCTCTTCCTGCTCGACATGGGGCTGGTGACGGGGCGGGGCCTCATGGGCTCGCGCGCGGGCCTCGGACCGGCGCTCGTGGGCTTCGGCGTGGCGATGCCGCTCGTGGGCGGCGCGGCGGGGCTCGGGGCCGCGATCCTCCTCGGCCTGTCGCCGGGCGGCACGGCGCTGCTGGCCGTCCTCGCGGCGTCGGCCTCCTATATCGCGGTGCCGGCGGCGATGCGGGTCGCCCTCCCCGAGGCGAACCCCGCGCCCGCCCTCGCCCTCGCGCTCGGGGTCACCTTCCCCTTCAACCTCGTCATCGGGATCCCGGCCGCCATCGCCGCATCCCTCGCCCTGACCGGAGGCCCCTGATGCAGACCCACCCCGCAAGCCGCGTCGAGATCATCATCGAGGCGGTGATGGAACGCAGACTGGCCGACCTGCTCCTCGCGGCGGGGGTCAAGGGCTTCACCATCCTGCCCGTCAGCGGCGGCTCGGGCCGCTCGGGGCACTGGAGCCGCGACGGCCAGCCCGGCCGCGCCGGCGGCATGGTCGCCTTCGTCTGCCTCTGCCGCCCCGAGCGGGTGGACCAGCTCCTCGAGTCGATCATGCCCGTCCTTGCGCGCCACATCGGCGTCGTGAACGTGACCGAAGCACGCATCATGCGCGCCGAACTCTTCTGATCCTGCCACGAGATCTGCGAGCGTGGGCGGCAACGCCTTGCGAGGCGCAACGCGTGGGGTCCTCCTCAACGGCGCCTCACGGCCTGCCGCCGGTCAAATTTGGCATGCGCGACACGACACGCGAAGGCCGGTCCCGCCGATTGACACAGGGCACCTCATCGGATATCCGACACGCCCAGGTTGAATCTGGTTTCTTGAACGTCGATGTCTGGCGAATGGCGGGAGAAATTCCTCTCCCCGGATTTTTGGTTCGGCAGGATCGTCGCATTCCGAAAACCGTCATTGAATGGAGACCTTGCCACATGACCGATCCCCAGACCCAACCGGCTGCCGCAAACCCCGACCAACCCAGGCCGATGCCGTTCGCCATCATGCGCAATGTCCACGAGGCGCTGCGCGCGAGCATAAAGCTGCAGCAACTGGCCCTCGACGCGGGAGAGGTGCCGGCGTTCCGCGAGGAATGGCAGACATTCATGCGGGCGCTGAGCGTCCATATGGCGATGGAGGATGAGGCCATGTTCGGCCTGCTCGACGAGGTCGGCGCGGGTGCTGTCAGTTCGGCGAGCCTGCCCGAGGAGCATCTGGAAGACACCCGGCTCGCCGCCGAGGTCGACGGGGCCCTCGAGGGGTCGGACATCCCCGCACTGCGTGCTGCGTGGACGACGTGGAAGGACGCGCACCTCCACCATCTCGCGCACGAAGAGGAAGTGATGATGCCGCTGACGATGAAGACGGCGTCAACGCCCCAGGGACGCGCCAGGATCGTCCATGACATGCTGGTGGTGCCCTTCGAAACCCTGCCCGATTTCGACTGGTTCATCGGCTGGGTGGTGCATTTGCTGAGCCGTCACGGATCCAATGAGCAACCGCCCAACGTCGCCACCCGCGTCTTTGCGTGGGGACTGCAGCATGCCTGTTCACCTGTCCAGTGGCAGCGGCTGCGTCCGATCGTCGAGCGCAATTGCACGCCCGAGATCTGGGCCGAACTTGCCGGCAGGTTCGGGCTGGATGGCGAGGGTGCCATCGTCTGAGGAGGGGATCCAAGACGCAGGGGGTCGGGCAATCCCTTGCGTCGGGCGAGTCCCCGCCAAGCCGTATTTCGGTTGCCACGGGCCGGGTTTTCGGCGACCGGGTGGTCGGGATCTCTGGCGCCGCTGCGTTCGACCGGGGATCTCGGGCAGCGGCGCTTGACCTTGAAGCGGTCGCCGGACGTGCGGTCCCTGGCGGCCTCCGCGCGCGACCTGCTGCCCGCTCGGCGATGTGATTGTTCTTGACCCTTGGTAATCTGCGGCTGTACGTCAAAACATAGATTATGACTTTCCGGTTCTTGGGCGTTCAGTCGCGCAAAGGTTTTGATGATGATATTTCCAGTCCTTCTCTGCGGGGGCTCCGGCACCCGGCTCTGGCCGCTGTCGCGCAAGGGTTTCCCCAAGCAGTTCACGGCGCTCGTCGGGGATGACAGCCTATTTCAGGCTGCTGTCCGCCGCCTAGCGGCGGAGGGTTTCGCTGCGCCTGTCGTCGTCGCGGGCGATGCGTATCGCTTCATCGTCACCGAACAGCTCGATGCCATCGGCGCCGTCCCCGCCGCTGTGCTGATCGAGCCCGAGCCGCGCAACACGGCGCCGGCGGTTCTGGCGGCGGCGCTGCGGATCGCGCACGAGGATCCCGACGCGCTGATGCTGGTGGCGCCCTCGGATCATGTGCTGCCCGATCCGGCGGGTTTCCGCGCGGCTGTCGCGGCGGCGGCGGAGCGGGCGCGGTCGGGCGACATCGTGACCTTCGGCATCACCCCGACGCGCCCCGAGTCGGGCTATGGCTATCTTGAACTCGCGCCCGGCGCGGAACCGGGGGCGGCCGAGCCGCAGCACCTCTTGCGCTTCATCGAGAAGCCCGATGCCGCGCGGGCGCAGCGGATGCTCGAAGACGGGCGCCATCTGTGGAACGCGGGCATCTTCCTGATGTCCGTCGCGGCGCTGCGCGCGGCCTTCGAGGCGCACGCGCCCGAGATCCTCGCCGGCGTCGAGGGCGCGCTTGCAGAGGCGCGCGCCGATCTCGGCTTCACGCGGCTGGCGGCCGGACCCTGGGGCGGGCTGCCCGACATCTCGATCGACTATGCGATCATGGAAAAGGCGTCGAACCTTGCCGTCATGCCCTATGCCGGTCCGTGGTCGGACCTTGGCGGCTGGGATGCGGTCTGGCTGGAATCCGGGCCGGACGGGTCGGGGAACGTCTGCTCGCCGAACACGACCGCGATCGGCTGCGAGGACACGTTTCTGCGCGCCGAGGGCGGACGGATCGAGCTTGTCGGGATCGGATTGCAGGACATCGTCGCCATCGCGATGGATGATGCCGTCCTCGTGGCGCGCAAATCTGAGGCGCAGCGCGTCAAGGATGCGGTCGCCGCGCTGCGCGCACGCGGCGCGCGCCAGGCCACCGAGTTTCGCCACGACAGCCGGCCCTGGGGTTGGTTCGAAAGCCTCGCCACCGGGACGCGGTTCCAGGTCAAGCGCATCGTCGTCCAGCCGGGCGGCAAGCTGTCGCTGCAATCGCACCATCACCGGTCTGAGCACTGGATCGTGGTCGAGGGCACCGCGAAGGTCACGATCGGCGAGACGGTCCAGCTCCTGTCCGAGAACCAGTCGGTCTACATCCCCCTCGGCGCCGTCCACCGGCTCGAGAATCCGGGCAAGGTGCCGATGGTGCTGATCGAGGTCCAGACCGGCGCCTATCTCGGCGAGGACGACATCATCCGCTACGACGACATCTACGCCCGCAACTGACACCCGCGGCCCCTTGCGGGGTGCGCACGGCGGCCGGATCAGGAGGCCGCGCGCCGCGCCTCGAGAACACGGGTGCCGGGAGAGTCCGCGAGCAGGTCACGAAACAGCGCGGCGAGCGTATGCTCGATCCGCTCATGCCCAGGACCCGGACGCAGCAGCATCGTGATGTCGGCCCGCAGCGGCGCGTCGACGATGTCGTGAAGGACCAGATCGCCGCGGCGCACCTCGTCGCAGACCGCGCCGAAGGGAGTGATCGAGCTGTGCAGCCCCCGCACCAGCAGCGACCGCCACAGATCGATCGATTCGACATGCGCCTCGGTCGGCGTCCGGGCGCCGCGGGACTGCGCCGCGCGCTCGGTAAGCGCCCACGCCATGCTCTGGGCCCCGTAGAACACGAGGGGTGATGCGAGCGCCGCCGCGAGGGTGATGCCGCCGGCCGGCAGCTTGAAGCTTGGCGCGGTCACGAGAAAGAATGTTTCGGTCGCGAGCGCGACCGACCGGGCATGGACGCGCCCGCCGGTGCCGTAGACGAGCGCCGCATCGAGCTCTGCCGCGACCAGTTGTCGCGCAAGGCCGCTCGACCAGCCCTCGGAGATCTCGAGGTGGACCCCCGGGATGCGGGCGGGCGCCTCGATCATCGCCTCGATGCCGATCAGTCGCGAGAGGGCGGGCGGCAGCCCGAGGCGCAGCCGGCCCGGCGCGACCAAGAACGCCCGCTCGGTCTCGCTGACCAGATCGAGGATGCGCCGGGCATAGGCGAGCAGGACCCGGCCATCTTCGGTCAGGCCGATTCCGTTCGATTTCCGCACGAAGACCGCGCGCCCGAAGTGTTCCTCGAGTGCCTTGATCTGGAGGCTGAGCGCGGTCGGAGCGACGTTGAGGACGCGCGCCGCGGCGGTCATGCTCCCGGCGTCGGCGGTCTCGGCGAAATAGCGCAACTGGCGAAGGGTCACATGCATCGCTGAGGGCCGAGTGTCGACAAAAACCCGCGTCAAGTTTTAGTGTAGGCTGCGCTCTGAATCCTGCAATGGACCAAGATGTCGCGCCGGAAATACCCTGTCCGTAAGGTCGAGCGGGCGCCCGCGAGGGTGTCGCGACACCTGAATCGTCATGAGGAGGAAAAAATGACGAAGAAACGAGGGACAGATTCGACGTCAGGGAAAGCGCCCGCTGTCGGCATGAACCGGCGCGACTTCTTCAAGGCAGGCGCGGCGGCGGGCGTCGGCGCGGCGGCGCTGGGCGCCCCCGTCGCGGCACCGGCGGCCGGTCACGAGGCGGGCCCGGGGGGCATCACCTGGGACTATGAGGTGGACGTCGTCATCTGCGGCGGCGGCTGCGCGGGCATCACGGCCGCGATCCGGGCGCGCGATGCGGGCGCCTCGGTGCTCGTGGTCGATGCCAACTACGATCTGGGCGGCCGTATGCTGCACAGCGGATCCTTCCTCTCGCTCGGGGGCGGCGACGTCATCCAGAAGCGCGACATGGCGGGCGAGGCCGATGCGGAGGGCTACATCACCGTGCCCCCGGTCGAGGAGCCGGCCGAGCTTGACGACAGCGTCGACCTTCTCTTCACCGACGTGACCGACTGGTCGATCGTCGATCCCAAGGCGCAATCGCCCTATCGCTACAACGAGCGCGAGATGATGCGCGCCTGGGCCGAGAACTGCCCGCCGACGCGCGAATTCCTGATGGCGAACTATGTCCGCTTCACCCGCGTCAGCGGCACCCATGGCGGCGGCGGCCTGAGCCGGGCGCGCGCGCCCTATTGCTTCCTCATGCTGGGCGATGTCACCGACATCAGGAAGGGCACGATCACGGCCGAGGATGCGGGCCTTGCCGATCCCGAGCGCACGAGCGCCTTCGCGCCGGTCAAGATGGAGGACGCCGCGAGCCTCGTCGGTCCGGGTGCCGTCCGCAACGGCGTGGCCCTTGCCCGTCCGCTCGAGTTCTCGATGCGCGAAAAGGGCGTGCATGTCATGCTCAACCGCCACTTCGACGATCTGATCCGAGAGGAGCCCTTCGCCGGGCGCGTCGTCGGTATCCGCACGAGCTACACCCCGCGCATCCACCCCGAGAGCGGCCAGCGGCTCGAGAGCTTCTGGCAGAACGGCAACATCGATGAGCGCCGGCCGAGCGTGAACATCCGCGCCCGCAAGGCGGTCATCCTCGCGAGCGGCGGTCACGCGGGCAACCCGGAAATCCGCAGCATGTTCTATGGCGCCATGCGCGAGCCTGCCTTCCCGACTTCGGGGATGGCGCTGCTTGGGCCGGCGGCGCAGGACGGCACCGCGCTCAAGGCCGCGCTGAGGATCGGGGCGAACATGGCGGGGATGCAGCAGAACCTCTCCTATCCCACGACCTTCCACATCTCGAGCCGCCTCGGCACGCGCGACGCCTATACCGACATGTATCCCGGGCATCCGACCTTCGATTTCCGCGGGGCGACCGGTCTGGCGGTCGGCGGCTCGGGGTTCGAGGAGTTCATCGCGGTGAACCAGGTGGGCAAGCGCTTCTTCAACGAGGTGCGCCTGCCCAAGCGACCGGGGGCCAACCGCTATCCGGGCGACAAGGCCGCGCCGGGGCAGGGCCTGAACCACAAGCCGCTCGACTGGCGCAACTGCGCGGCCGAGTGGGTGCGGCAGTCCTATACCTACGACCATGGCCTCGATGCCGCGATCGCGATGAACGAGGGATCGAAGGCGCCGCATTACCACTCGGGCTCGCTCTGGGCGATCATGGATCAGGACGCGATCGACCGCACGGGGTGGGAGCTGCGCTTCCCCTTCGTGAACGAGAGCAACGGCTACTTCTTCAAGGCCGACACGATCCAGGAACTGGCCAGCAAGATCTTCGCGGGCCACCCGTTCGCACGGGTGCCGCTGTCGCATCTGACTGCCACGGTCGAAACCTGGAACGGCTACGTCGCGGCCGGTGCAGACCCCGAGTTCGAGCGCGAGAAGGACGCGCCGATGTATGCCATCGCCAAGCCGCCGTTCTATGCGCTCTCGATCATGGTCATCTGGCATGACAGCTATGGCGGTCTGCGCTGCAACGGCCGCCAGCAGGTGATCGACATGGATGGCCAGCCCATCGCCGGCCTCTATGCCGGCGGCGAGGCGGTCGGCGGGTTCAACAAGCACGGCCTCGGCAAGGGGCATGTGCAGGGCTTCATCGCCGGCACCTTCGCCGCGGCCGAACTCGGCTGAGGACGACACCGCAGGCAGGCGGGGAACCGCCTGCCTGCCCCAGACCCCGCCGGCCGCGTCACCGTCCCCGCGGTCGGCACAGAGACCGCGAGGCAAGCCGTGACCCATCCCTTCAAGATCGTGACTGTTCCGGCCCCGATCGAGGCCGCTTCGAGCTTCAGGCTCGAGATCGAGACCCCCGAATTCCCCTCCGCCGAGCTCAACGGCACCGAACTGTCCATCCGCGATGCCGAGGGCGTCGAGGTGGCGCGCAGCACGATCGTGCGCGGCAGCGACGGCATCCATGTCCTCGCGCCCGTTCCCTCGGGGCTGATCGCCCCCGCCACGACCGGCAGCCACCTCTGGCAGGCGGTCCTGTGCCACGACGATGCGACCCACGACGATGCGACCGAGGATGACGCCGATACCCCGCCCGAGGCGGTTCCCTTCGCGGTCGATGTCGCCGCGCACACGATCTTCGTCAGCGTCTGGGACATGCCCGCCGCGGTCGAGGCCGGGCGCCCCTTCGCCGCGACGATCGGCCTCAAATGCACCTGCGGCTGCGACACGCGCGGCTGGGCCTTCAGCATCACCGACGCGGTGGGCTGCGAGGTGCATGCCGGCCGCGTGGGCGATGTTCCGGCGGCCGGGACCGACGCGCTCTATCACGCCCGGGTCGAGATGATGGCGCCCGCAGAGGTCGGCCGCGCGGTCTGGTCGGTCGCGGCGCATTGCCCCGACCATCCGATGCCGCACGCGCTGCGCATCCAGCCGCTGCACCTCAACGTGACCGACCGGGCGGAGATCGCGCTCCGGCTCAGGGTCGTCGATGCCGAGACGGGCGCGCCCGTGCCGCGCGCCAAGATCGTTGCCCATCCCTTCCGCACCCTCGCCGACGAGACGGGCGCGGCCGAGCTGCGCGTCGCGCCGGGCGAATATCGCATCTATGCCTCGGGCAAGGGCTATTTCGCGAGCCAGCACAGCGCCCGCATCACCGGCGACATGGAACTGGTCGCCGAACTCCACCCCGACCGCGAGCCGACCGTCGCCGATGCCTGGGCCTGAGCCCGAACGCATCGGCCACCACCCGAACAAAGGAACAGGCACGATGACCAGACGCTTTCTTGTCGCCGCCGCCCTTGCCGCCTCGGCCGGGATGGCCAATGCGCAGGGTGCCGTCGATCCCGCCGCCATGACCGAGGGCGAGGCCGTCTTCGGGCAGCATTGCGCCGTCTGTCACGGCAAGGAAGGCAACGCGATCGTCGACAGTTTTCCGGCGCTGCGCGGCAACGAGAACCTCTCGGATGCCGAATACGTGATCACCAACCTGCATCAGGGCGTCGTCGTGATGCCGCCCTTCCCGACGCTCGACGATGCGAAGATGGCGGCGGTTGCGACCTATGTGCGCAACAGCTGGGGCAACGCCTTCGGCGGCGTGGCCCCGACCGAGGTCGCCGCCGTGCGCGCGACGCTCGATCCGCAACTGCCTGTCCGCACCATCTGGGATGGCGTCTACACCGCCGAGCAGGCCGCGCGCGGCAAGGAGATCTTCACGAGCGCATGCGGCACCTGCCACGGCTCGAAGCTCGACGGCGCGCCCGACGATCAGGACATGGTGCCTGCGCCGCCCCTCGCGCGGCACAAGTTCCTGCGCGTATGGACGGACCGCACGGTCGGTTCGCTCTATTCCTATACCCGCGGGACGATGCCCAAGAGCAACCCTGGCTTCATGAGCGAGGCCGACTATCTCGCGCTCGTCGCCCACATGCTCGCGACGTCGGGGGTCCCGGCAGGTTCGGAACCGCTGGCCGATGATGTCTTTGCGCTCGGCCATGTCGTGATCGGACCGAAGCCCTGAACGCGCGCCCCCTCATCGGCTGCGCGGCGCTGCTGCTGCTTGTCGCCACGGGCATCGCCGATCCGGCGCCCGCCCGCGCGGCCGACGGGGGGCCGCTGCGCTGCACCGTTGTGGGATACGACCTGTTCCTGCGCAATGTCGGCGAGGCGCGCCTGCCGGCCGGCAGCGTCTTTTTCTGGTCGGTGCCGTTCGCGCGTGCCGAGGGCACCGAGCGGCTGACGCGCGACCTCGAACCGGGGGAACAGGCGCTTTTTTCGGCGATGCTCGGTTCGTCCTATCTCGGCTCGGACAAGCCCTGCCACATCGAGATCAGGGGCGACTGACGCTCAGAGCCCCTCGAGAAAGGCGATCAGACGGGCGCGGGCGGCGTCTGGCAGGGCGGCGAAGCGATCCCGCGCGGGGGCGGCCTCGCCGCCGTGGGCGCGGATCGCGGCCTCGATGTCCGCGGCCCGGCCGTCATGCAAATAGCGCCGCCCGGGATAGGGGCCGAGCGCGAGCAGCGGCGCCGTGCGCCACAGGGCCCCGCCGCTGCCGAATGGCCGCGCCAGCCCCTCGCCCAGATCGTGCAGCAGGAGATCCGAATAGACCGTGACCATCCCGCCCTCGCGGTCGGGCATCTTCGGCACATGGCAATCGGCGCAGCCCGTCTCGGCAAAGAGGGCGGCCTGTGGGGCCGGCGCCGGACGTCGCTGCGCGGGGGCATCCCGGTTGGCGAGGAATGTCGCGATCAGATCGATCTCGTAGCCGGCGACCTCGTAGCCGTCGCGCCAGGGATCGGGGCCGTGCGGCGCGGCAAGGCAGCGCGCCTGCCCGGGCGTGCAGTCGCCCGCATCGCCGGGGGCGAGCGCGCTCGAAAGCCCCATGTCCAGCGCGAAGGCGTCCGCGATCTGCGCGGCGAGGCTGTGGCGGCCCGCCTCGAATCCGTAGCGGCCGATCGCCGCCGATCCGTCGGGTAGCACGATGCGGCCGACCTGTCCGGCAACACGCCCATCGGCCGCCTGCCGCGCCGCGAGCGCCACGATCGCGCCTTCGTCGACCCTGTCGATGGCCGCGCGGCCGAGCAGGGGCGGCGCGAGCAGCGGCACCAAGCGCAGATCATCGGGCCGGGCCGCGATGGCTGCCGAGACCTGTGGCCCGCCGCCCGCGATCCCGTCCGGCCGGCCGAGGAGGATCGCCCCTTCGGCCGCCGCCCCGCCTGTCGCGCCCGTCTGAAGTTGTCGGCCGAGGGTGGGGTGGCCGGGCCCCGCCTCGGTCCCCAGCCGCAGCACCATTCCCGGCGCCGCAATCGGGCCGCTCTGCGCTATCACGACGCGGCCCCCGAGAGCCGGCCCCATGTGGCAATCAAGACAGGACCGCGCATTGAAGAGCGGCCCCAGCCCATCCCATTGCGAGATCTCGAGCGTCGGTACCCACGGGCGGCGGAACTCGTTCCAGCCGAGGGTGACGCGCGCCGCGCCCGCCGGGTCGGGCGCCTGCTCGGCGCCCTGCGCGATGCTGGTAAAGGCAGCAAGAACGACCGCAACCCAGCACTGTCGGACCGTAAAGCCCATCCGCCGCCCCTGCCACCGAATGGGGTCACTCTAGCCGCACGCGCCCGTCCTGCAAGCGGTGCGGCTGCGTTTTCCCTTGCGTGGCCGGAAAAACCGGGGCATCGCGCGACGGAACGTTCGGGTGCGCAACGTGAAAGCACGATAGCCGCGGTTGGCAATGCGGTCGGCCGGGCTAGATCCCCCGGGCCAAGCCCGGTTCGAGACGAGGACGACCCTGATGCGGTTCATGATCCGCGCCCTCTCCGGCCTCTTTCTGCTGTCTTTGACGGTCGGCCTGCTCGCGCTCGCGGGCTACACCGTGAAGTCGAGCATCGATGAGCGGCTCGCGCGGGAAAGCCGGCCGGCGGTGGCGCGCGAACGCATCTTCGCCGCCAATGTCGTGCGCATCGAACCCGCCACCATCGTTCCCGAAATGACGGCCTTCGGCGCCATCGAGGCGCGCCGCAGCCTTGAGTTGCGCGCCCCGACCGCCGGCCGCATCCTCGAACTCGCCCCGAATTTCGAGGATGGCGGGACGGTGCGCGCGGGGGATCTGCTCCTGCGGCTCGATCCGGCGGATGCGCAGGCGGGCCTCGACCTTGCCCGGGCGGCCGTTGACGAGGCGCGCGCGGCCGAGGCCGACGCGCTTCGCGCCGTCGAGCTTGCGCGCGAGGATCTCGTGCTTGCCGAACGGCAGGCCGAGCTTCGCGCCCGCGCCTTCGCCCGGCAGGCCGAGATCGCCGAGCGCGGCCTCGCGACGGCGGCGGATCTCGAATCGGCCGAACTCGCGGCCGCTTCCGCCGCCGCGGCGGTGGTGGCGCGGCGGCAGTCGCTCGCGCAGGCGGAATCGCGTCGTGCCTCGGCGGCGATCGCGCTCGCGCGGCAGACCATCAGCCTGTCCGAGGCCGAGCGCCGGCTGGCCGATACCGTGATCCGCGCCGGATTCGATGGCGCCCTGTCGGGGGTGTCGGCCGTCGTCGGCGGGCTGGTGTCGAACAACGAACGGCTCGGCCTTCTGATCGATCCGGCCGCGCTCGAGGTCGGTTTCCGCGTTTCGACCGCGCAGTTCGTGCGCCTCATCGATGCCGAGGGGCGCATCCTGCCGGCCGAGGTGGGCGTCGCGCTCGATGTGCTCGGGGCCGAGATCGTGGCGAGCGGCCAGATCACCCGCGTCGGTGCCGCGGTCGGCGAGGGGCAGACCGGGCGGCTGGTCTATGCCGCACTTGGCGCCGCGCCGGGCTTTCGGCCGGGCGACTTCGTCACGGTCACGGTCGCGGAACCTCCGCTCGTGGGGGTGGCGCGTGTGCCGGCGACGGCGGTCGGCGACGACGGCACGGTGCTCGTGCTCGGCCCCGACGACCGTCTGGAGCAGGCCCAGGTCACGCAGTTGCGCCGCCAGCACGATGACGTGCTGATCGCGGTGGGGGCGCTTGCCGGGCGCGAGATCGTGGCCGAGCGGTCGCCCCTGCTCGGCGCTGGGATCAGGGTGCGGCCGCTTCGCCCGGCCGAGGGGGCCGAGGTGCCGGGCGCGGCGATGCCGCAGGCGGCCGCATCCGAGCCCGAACTTGTCGAACTGACACCCGAGCGGCGCGCCGCGCTTATCGCGCTGGTCGAGGAAAATGCGCGGATGCCGGCCGAGGCCAAGGCGCGCCTTGTTGCCCAGCTTCGGCAGGACCGTGTGCCGGCGCGCGTCGTCGCGCGGCTCGAAGCACGCAGCGGGGGCTGAGATGGCCGAGGGCGGATCGGGCAATCGACCGGCGGGCGGGCTGCTTTCCTATTTCACCCGGCACGGCACGGCCGCGAACCTTCTGCTGGTGGTGCTGCTCGCGCTCGGCTTCGCGGCGATGCCCAACATGCGCGCGCAGTTCTTTCCCGATGTCGTCATCCAGGAGATCACGGTCAGCGTCGGCTGGGATGGGGCCGGGGCCGAGGATGTCGACCGCGCGATCGTGCAGGTACTCGAGCCCGCGCTGCTCGTCGTCGAGGGGATCGAGGATACCTCGTCGCGCGCGACCGAGGGATCGGCGCGCATCTCGCTCTCGTTCGAGCCGGGCTGGGACATGGGGCGCGCCCTGGATGAGGTCGAGAACGCCGTCGCCTCGGCGCGCGCCAACCTGCCCGACGATGCCGACGATCCGGAGGTGCGCCGCAACGCCTGGCGCGACCGCGTGACGGATGTGGTCGTCTCGGGCCCGGTCTCGATCGACCAGCTCGGGCGCTTTACCGACGAATTCGTGGCGCGGCTCTATGCCGCCGGTGTCACCCGCACGACGATCCAGGGCCTCGCTGCGCCGCAGACGGTCGTCGAGGTGCCCGCGGCGAACCTCGTGCGGCACGACATCTCGATGGCCGAGATCGGCGCCGCCATCGCCGCCGAGGCAGCGGCGGACCCGGCGGGGGATGTCTCGGGCGGCAGCGCCCGTGTCAGGACCGGAATCGAAAGGCGCGGCGCGGCCGAGATCGGGCAGATCGTGCTGCGCAGCCGGCCCGACGGCACGGCCCTGACGGTCGGCGACATCGCCTTGATACGCACCGAAGGGGCCGACCGCGCGCGCACCTTCTTCGTCGGCGGGAATTCGGCGATGGTCGTGCGCGTGGATCGGTCGGACACGGGCGACGCGATCGCGATGGAGCGCGCCGTCGCCGAGGTCGCGCGCGAGATGGCGCTGGTACTGCCGCCCGGTGTCACGGTGGAGTTGATCCGCTCGCGCGCCGAATACATTTCCGGCAGGCTCAATCTGCTCATCGACAACGGCGCGGTCGGGCTCGGGCTGGTCGTCGTCCTGCTGTTCCTGTTTCTGAACGCCCGGATCGCCTTTTGGGTCGCGGCGGGGATCCCGGTCGCGATGGTGGCCGCGATCGCGGCGATGCACGCGGCGGGCCTCACACTCAACATGATATCGCTTTTTGCGCTCATCATCACGCTCGGCATCGTCGTCGACGATGCGATCGTGGTCGGCGAGCATGCCGATTTCCGTGCCCGACGCCTGCGCGAGGCACCCGAGATCGCCGCCGAGAACGCCGCCATCCGCATGGCGCAGCCCGTGATCGCATCGACCGTCACGACCGTGATCGCCTTTTTCGGCCTTGTCGCCATCGGCGGGCGGTTCGGCGACCTGATCTCGGATATCCCCTTCACCGTCATTGCGGTGCTGCTCGCCTCGCTCGTCGAGTGCTTTCTGATCCTGCCCAACCATCTGCGCCACGCGCTCGCGGGGGCGGCGCGCGAACGGTGGTACGACTGGCCCAGCCGGCAGGTGAACCGGGGCTTTCGCGTCGTCCGCGAGCGCGTCTTTCGCCGCCTGATCGCCGGTGTCATCGCCGCGCGGTATCCGGTGCTCGCGGGGGCAGTGGCGCTGCTCGCGTGGCAGGCGGGCCTCTTGATCACGGGCAAGGTCGGCTGGCGGTTCTTCAACTCGCCCGAAGAGACATCGATCACCGGTAACTTCGCCATGCTGCCAGGTGCGCGGCGCGAGGATACGCTCGCGCAGATGCGCGCCGTTCAGGACGCGGTGGAACGCGTCGGCGCGCGTTTTGCCGCCGAACACGGGCTGAACCCGGTGCAGCATGTGCTGGCCGAGATCGGCGGCAACGCCGGGCGCGCGCTTTCGGGCGCCGACACGAAGGATCCTGACCAGCTCGGCTCGATCTCGATCGAACTGGTCGAACCCGACCTGCGCCCCTATACGAGCTTCGAGTTCGTCTCGGCCCTTCAGGACGAGGCCGTGCGTCACCCGCTTCTGGAAGAGCTGAGTTTTCGCGGCTGGCGTGCAGGGCCGGGGGGTGATTCGCTTTCGGTGCAACTGTCGGGGCCGTCGCCCGAGACGCTGAAGGCCGCCGCCGAGGCGTTGAAATCAGCGCTTACCCCGTTTTCCGAGATTTCCGCCCTCGAGGACAATCTCGCCTACGACAAATCGGAACTCGTGCTCGAGCTGACCCCTCAGGGGCAGGCGCTCGGGCTGACGATCGACGAATTGGGCCGCGTCCTGCGCCAGCGGCTGAACGGGATCGAGGCCGCGCGCTTTCCCGACGGACCGCGCAGCGCGACGATCCGGGTCGAACTGCCGCCAGAGGAGATGCAGGCGGATTTCCTCGATCGCACGCTGCTGCGCGCCGCGCCGGGGGTCTATGTCCCCCTCGCGGATGTCGTGACAGTCTCGGCCGAATCGGGTTTTTCCACTATCAGGCGCGAAAACGGCCTGCGGCTCGTGGCCGTGACGGGCGATCTCGATGGCGATGATCCCGCGCGCGCCGCCGAGATACGCGCCGACATCGAGGCGCGCATCCTGCCCGACATCGCAGAACGCTTCGGGGTAGCCTGGCGGCTGGGCGGTCTGGCCGAGCAGGAGAGCGCGTTTCTGAACGATGCGCGGCTCGGGCTTATCGGCGCGCTGACGGGGATCTACCTCGTGCTTGCGTGGATCTTCTCGAGCTGGACGCGCCCGCTGGTGGTGATGTCGGTCATTCCCTTCGGCCTGATCGGGGCGGTGTGGGGGCATGCGGCATGGTCAGAGCCGCTATCGATGTTCTCGGTCGTGGGGCTCATCGGGATGTCGGGGATCATCATCAACGACTCGATCGTCCTGATCAGCACGGTCGACGAATACGCCCGCACGCGCAGCCTGTCGGCCGCCATCATCGATGCCGCCGCCGACCGTCTCAGGCCCGTCCTGCTGACCACGCTGACGACGGTTCTCGGCCTTGCGCCGCTGCTTTACGAGGATTCGAGCCAGGCGCAATTCCTCAAGCCGACGGTCATCACCCTCTCCTACGGGCTCGGGTTCGGCATGGTGCTCGTGCTGCTCGTGGTGCCGGCGCTGCTCGCGGCGCAGGCGGACATCTCGCGCATGTTCTCGGGGCTGCGGCGGGGGATGGTCGCCCGGGGGCTGCGGGGCCTCGTTGCGGCGGCGGGCGTCGTCACCGCGGCCCTCTTCGCACTGACGCTCGGGCGCGCGATATGGCGGGGCGATCAGGTCCTTGCCGCCTACGCGACCTTTGCCGGTGCGACGGCGCTCGTGATGCTCGGGGCCGCGCTGATCGGGGGGTTGCGCCTGCGCCGCGCCCGGCGGATGCGCGGCTAGCTGCGCAGCCGCCTTGCGAGTCCCGGTGGCTTGAGGGTATCGTGCGCCGGTTGGCGGCAAGTGGGGGCGGCGATGCCGACGATCGGATCGGGGTTGAGGATCGCCGCGGCCATCGTGGCACTTTCGTCGGCGGTGCCTGCCGCGATGCCTGCCGCGGCGGAGGTCTTCACCAAGCAATACGACGACGGCTCGGTCTACACCGGCGAGACGCGCAACGGCCTCCAGCACGGCAAGGGCAGCTATACGACCCCCGCCGGCTATCAGTACGAGGGCGAGTGGGTCGACGGGACAATCCGCGGGCAGGGGCGGGCGCGGTTTCCCAACGGCGCCGTCTATGAGGGCGCCTTCATCGACGGGCTGCCGCATGGGTCGGGCAGGATCGTCAATGCCGACGGATCCGTCTACGAGGGGGCCTGGATCGAGGGGCAGATGACGGGGCAGGGGCGGCTGACCCACGTCGACGGGTCGGTTATGACAGGGACCTTCCGCAACGGCCGTCCGCACGGAGAGGGCATCTTCGAGACGCCCGAGGGATATCGATACGAGGGCGGCTGGATCGACGGCCTGCGCGAGGGGCTGGCGCGCATCACCTATGTCGGCGGCGCGAGCTACGAGGGCGAGATGCGCGCCGGCGAGCGGGTCGGCCAGGGCGTCTATGTCGGACCCGACGGCACGCGCTACGAGGGCGGCTGGCTCGGGGATCTGATGTCGGGGCAGGGCACCCTGAGCCTTGGGTCCGGAGAGGTCTACGAGGGTGCCTTCGTCGAGGGCCGGCGCGAGGGGCGCGGCCTGCAGCGCTATCCCGACGGGGCCTTCTATGCCGGCGATTTCCTCGCCGACCGTCGCCACGGGCGCGGCAGCTTCGTCGGCGCCGACGGGCAGCGCTATGTCGGCGAATGGCGCACGGGCGAGATGTCGGGGCAGGGCGAACTGCTCTATGCCGACGGAACACGTTATGAAGGGGCTTTTGTCCGCAACATGCCGCATGGCGAGGGGCGCGTCAGGTATCCGGACGGGCTGAGCTATGCCGGATCCTGGGTCGAGGGCCGAATCGAGGGGCAGGGTGAGATGCGCCTGCCCGATGGCGCGATCTATGTCGGTGCCTTTCGCGACGGCGCCTTCGAGGGCGAGGGCCGGCTGGTCGGGGCGGACGGGACCGTCTACGAGGGCGGCTGGTCGGCCGGGATGCGGCAGGGAACCGGCCGCCTCGGCTGGCCCGACGGAACGGTGTACGAGGGCGCCTTTGTCGCCGACCGGCGCGAGGGGCAGGGCCGGCTGAGCGCGCCGGACGGTTTCGTCTATGAAGGCGCGTGGCAGGATGGGGCGATGACGGGGCGCGGCCGGGCCATCTGGCCCGGCGGTGAGGTCTATGAGGGCGATTTCGTTGCCGGCCGGCGCGAGGGGCAGGGGCGCCTGACCTATGGCGACGGGACCGTGAACGAGGGTCGCTGGCAGAACGATATCTTTCAGCCTGCCACCCAGCCCTGATGCCGAAGCTGTGAAGCGCGATTTCCAACGCGCTTCGGGAAATTTTCTGCCGCAATCATTTCTTCTGGATAGTAAGCAGTTGCGATTTGCGCGCGAACCCTGATACTCGGACCGAAGTTCGAGGGGGTCGGGTATGGTTCGGTCAGGCATTTGGGTCTGCGCAGGCGTCGGTCTGCTGCTGCTTCAGGCATGCGACGAGGGGCTGCGGTTTCCCGCCGGCGCCGGACCCGAGCAGGAGATCGCGGCCGCCGCGCGCGGCGCGGGCGCCGAGGGGGCGCCGGTCGCGCCGCTGCGCGTGGATCTGGCGGGCGGCTTCGACGCGGCGCTGCGCAGCGCCGTCCGCCAGAGCCCGGCCTATGGGGCGGCCCTGCGCCGGGCGGAGGAGGCGCGACTCGGCATCGCCGTCGCGGCGAGTGCCGAGCGACCGCAGATCAGCGCAGGCGGCACGCTCGGCGCGGTGATCGAGGGACCGGGCGACCGCAACGCCACGACCGCCGGCGCAGGGGTGGATCTGTCGCTGTCCCAGCTTCTCTATGATGGCGGCGAGACGGCCGCTGGCATCGGCGCGGCGCAGGCGCGCGCGCTCGGCGCCGTCTCCGAGGTGGCGATCGAGGGCAACGCGCGCGCGCTCGAGGCCGGGGTCGCCTGGGTCGATCTCTGGCGCGCCCGCACCCAGCAGGACGAGATCGCGGCGCGGCTGAACGATATCGGCCCGCTCGTGGCGCAACTCGACCGGCTGACTTCGGCGGGGATGATCGACCGGGGCGCCCTCCTCGGGGTCGAGCGCGCGGTGATCGGGCTTGAGCTCGAACGCGAGCAGCTGATGGCTCAGCAACGCGACGCCGAGGCCCGGTTCCGGCGTCATTTCGGTGCCGTGCCCGCCACGCTGTCGCGTCCACCCGGACCGCCGGCGATTGCCGCGCTAGAGCGCCAGGAGGCGGCGCTTGGCGATGCGCCGCGGCTGATGGCGGGGGCGGCGGCGATCGTGGCGCTCGACCGGCAGCTTGAGGGTGCGCAGGCGCGGTTGAAGCCGCGGCTCGGCCTGCGCTCGGGCCTGCGCAGCCCGATCTCGGCAAGCGATGAGCCCGATCTGACGGCCGGCATCTATCTGCAGCATGTCTTTGGCGATGGCGGCCGCCGGCAGGCCGAGATCGAGACACTAGCGGCGCGGGCCGCGGCGGCGCGTGCCGACCTCGAGGATGCGCGCGCGGCCGGCCGGTCGGGCTTCGAGGCGGCGCTGTCGTCCTATCGAGCGCTGATCGCAGCGCAGACCGCGCTTGCCCGCCAGATCGATCTGCTCGGCACCGAGCGCACGACGCTGCGCTCGCAGCTTGCCTCGGGGCAGGCGAACCTCTCGCAACTGATCGACGTCGAGGTGAACCACTTCCGCGCCGTGAACCAGTCGATCGCCAATGAGGCCCAGATGATCTCGACCGCGCTCCGCATCGAGGCCGAGACGGGCTCGCTCGCCAAACGCTTGCGCATCCCGACCGAATAGCGCCGAGGCCCGAGAGTTCACAGATGAGCGCACCATCAGATCCAGAATCGACCCCCGAGGCAACCCAGCCGGCGGCCGGGACCATCGTGCGCATGCGCCCCGATGCCGCCCCCGAAGCCGAGGCGGAGCCGACACGGGCGCCCCGACCCGATCCGGCGGACCGCTCGCTCGTGCTTGCGGTGCAGCGGCTGTTGCGCATCTCGGGGCTGAACTATTCCGAGGCGGCGATCCGCGAGTTGCCCGACCTGGCGGGCGAGACGGGTTTCGGCGTGCGCGAGGCGGTCTCGGCGCTGACGCATTGCGGCTTTTCGGCGGGCTTCGGTGCGCTGACGCCGCGCCAGATCAAGCCGTCGCTCTGCCCGTTCATCGCGGTCGGGCAGGATGGCAGGGCCGTCATCGTCACGGGCGTGCCCAATGCCGCCAACCTCGAGATCGCGCGCCCCGAGGCCGAGTTCCAGTCAGACTCGATCCCGCTCGAGCAGTTCCGTGCCGAGTATGGCGCCTATGTGATCCTCGCGCGCAAGCGCCATCCGAGTGCTGCGGAAAAGGACGGCGGGCACTGGTTCTGGGGGTCGCTGCAGCGCGGGCGCTGGCTTTATGTCCAGGTGCTGATCGCGGCCGCGGTCACGAACATCCTCGGCCTGTCGTCGTCTCTCTTCATCATGGTCGTCTATGACCGCGTCGTGCCGAACGAGGCGATCGAATCGCTCATCGCGCTGACGGTCGGGGTGCTGATCGCGCTCGGGTTCGAGTTCATCCTCAAGACCCTGCGCGCGAACTTCATCGACAGGGCGGGCAAGCGGGCTGATGCGCGGATGTCGCGGCTGGTGTTCGACAGGCTTCTGTCAATGCCGCTCGACAAGCGGCGCAACTCATCGGGCGCGATGGCGAGTGTCGTGCGCGAGTTCGACACGCTGCGCGAGTTCTTCACCTCGGCGACCCTCGTCGCCGTGGTCGATCTGCCCTTCATCTTCTTCTTCGTCTGGGTGATCTCGCTCATCGCCGGGCCGCTCTATCTCGTGCCGCTCATCTGCGTGCCGGTCGTCATCTTCGCGGGCCTCGTGATCCAGCCCTTCCTCGCGCGCATCGCCGAGGCGAGCCTCGGGACCGCGATGTCGAAGCAGTCCGTGCTGGTCGAGACTCTGGGCGGGCTCGAGACCGTGCAGGCGACCGGCTCGGGCCGGCTGATGCGGCGGCGCTTCGAGGAGGCCTCGGACAGCCAGTCGGACCTCGGGCTCCAGTCGCGGCTCCTGTCGCAGTTCGCCATCAACTCGGCCACCTCGGTCCAGCAACTCGCGCAGATCGCGATCATCTTCTACGGCGTCTTCCTGATCCAGGAGGGCACGATCACCATGGGCGCGATGATCGCGGCGGTGATCCTGTCGGGCAAGACGCTCGCGCCGCTGTCGCAACTCGCGGCGGCACTGACGCGCACCAACTCGGCGCGCCAGGCGTATCGGACGCTCGACAAGCTCATGCGCCCCGACGAGGACGCCGCCGAGCCCGATGCCGCGCAACGCGTGAGCCGCCCCCGCCTCAAGGGCGACATCGAGTTCCAGGGCGTGAGCTACACCTTCCCCGGCGCGCGACAGCCGATCATCTCGAACCTCTCGATCAAGATCCCGGCCGGGCAGAAGGTCGCGATCGTGGGGCGGATGGGGTCGGGCAAATCGACGCTGACGCGCCTTGCGGCGGGCCTCATCCAGCCGACCGAGGGGGCGATCCGGATCGACGGTGTCGACCTGCGCCAGATTGACCGCGCCGACCTGCGCCGCAACATGGGGGTGATGCTGCAGGATGCCTGGCTCTTTTCCGGCACGCTGCGCGAGAACATCCTGATGGGCAATTACGAATACGACGACCAGCACCTGCTCGATCTCGGCAAGGTCAGCGGCGTCGACGGGTTCGTCTCGAAGCATCCGGCGGGCTACGACATGGTCGTGCGCGAGCGCGGCGAGGGCCTCTCGGGCGGGCAGCGCCAGTCGATCAACCTCGCGCGCGCGCTCCTGCACGAGCCGGGGATCCTCGTTCTGGATGAGCCGACCTCGTCCATGGACACGGGCACGGAAAAGCATGTGCTCGACCAGCTCCAGGGCTGGGTGAAGGGGCGCACGATGATCGTCGTGACGCACCGCAATTCCATCCTGCGCCTTGTCGACCGCGTGCTTGTCATCGACGGCGGCGCGATCATCACCGACACCACCCCCGACCGCCTCCAGGCGGCGGCACGATAGGCGGGCGGCATGGATACCTCGGACTTCCGCAAGCTTTCCAAGGAACTCTCGGGCCGCGAGGGGGCGCGAAACTCGACCCTGATGTTCAGCATCATCCTGCTGCTCGGGCTTGCGGGGGCTTGGGCGCATCTGACCGAGCTTGACAACGTCACGCGCGGCGAGGGGCGGATCGTCTCGGCGATGCAGAACCAGACCATCCAGGCGGCCGAGGGCGGCGTCATCCTGCGCCGCTTCGTCACGGAGGGGTCCGAGGTCGCGGAGGGCGAGATCCTGTTCGAGATCGACCCGATCGACGTCGTCGGAGAGCTCGACCGCATCAATCAGCGCCTCTCGGCCCTGCGCGTGCGCGAATTGCGCCTTCAGGCCGAGATCGCGGGCGCCTCGCCGACCTTCCCGCCCGAACTCGCCGCCGCCGCGCCGACGGTCGTGAGCGTCGAGGAAAGCCTCTTTCGCGCGCGCCAGAGCGAATTGCAGGGCGCGCTCGCGGTCCTTGTCCAGAGCCGGATGCAGCGCGAGCAGGAACTCGCCGATGCCGAGGTCTCGATCCGCACGGCCGCGAACACCGCCGATCTCTTGCGCCGCGAGATCGCGCTGATGGAGCCGCTGGTGGCGCAGGCGATCGCGCCCGAGACGCGGCTTCTGGAATTGCGCCGCCAGCTCGAGGGGTCCGAGGGCGGCCGGCAGAGTGCCGAGACCGCCGCGAGCCGCGCGCGCGCCGGGATCGAGCAGGTCAACCGCGAGATCTCGAACCGCACCGAGGCGGCGCTGCTCGAATCGATGCGCGAGCTTTCGGGCGTCGTGGCCGAGATCGGCGAGATCGAGAAGGTGATCCCGACGCTGACCGAACGCGTCAGCCGCACCACGATCCGCGCCCCGGTGCAGGGGATCGTCAATCAGCTGAACTTCCGCACGACGGGCGGCTACGTCAACAAGGGCGATGTCATCCTCGAGCTTGTGCCGACGGGCGACGACCTCGTGATCGAGGCGCAGATCAAGCCCGCCGACATCGCCAACATCCGCCTCGGGGATGAGGTGAAGATCCGCCTGTCCGCCTATGACTCGGCCAAGTATGGCACGGTCCCGGGCGCCGTCACCTCGATCAGCCCCGACGCGATCCAGAACCGCGACACGGGCGAGAGCCATTACGTCATCGAGGTGTCGATCGACGGCGGCATCATCGACGAGAAGGGCCACCCGGTCACCTTCATCCCCGGGATGCAGGCGACGGTCGATGTGCTGTCGGGCAAGCGGACGGTCCTCGAATACATCTGGCAGCCGATGGCCAAGGTGCAGGAGCTGGCGCTGCGCGACTGAACCTCAGCCGAAGGTTCCGACCGCGCGGGCCATCAGCCCGAAGGCGCGCCCCGAACTGCCCGCGACCAGCGCCTCGAGCGTCGCATCATCGGCGACCGGCGCGATCCGTCCAAGCGTTGCATCGAAGCGGCGCAGGAAGTGGTGCACCGCGTCGCGCAAGACTTCGTCCTCGCGCAGACGTCTGGCCGCGAGGGCGAATATCTCGTCGGAGCCCTCGGGCGCGAGCGGCGCGAACTCGGCCCCCCGGCCGCCCGCCGCAAACCGCCGCCACAGCGCCGATTGGCCCTGACGCGGTGCCACGTCCGCGACATAGAGGCCACGCGCACCCATGAGCGCGATCGCATCCTGCGCGGCGCGGATCAGTCGGCCGAGGTCGGGGTCCGCGATGCATCGCGCGATCGCCGCCTGCGCCAGGCCGTCGGCCTCGGACTGCGCGAAATCCAGCGCGAGCGCGATCTCCGCGGCCGTCGGCGGGGCCGCCGGGGCGGGATCGGGCAGAAGGCTGTGCTGTACCGGCTCGGCCGGGATGGGCGGCGCGGCGGCCCGTGCGGGTGCCACGGGCAGCATCGCGGCGGCAGGTGGCGGCGCAAGCACCTGCACGACGCCCGCGTGCCGGCGCCCCTGCGCATCGGGCGGGATGCTTCGTGCGCCCCGCGCGAGGTCGGCACGCCCCCGCCCGGCGCCGAGCCGGTGCAGCGCCACCGCTGCCACCGCCGGCAGGAAGATCGTGACGATCTGCGCGAATGCGTTCCAGCCGGGAACATCCGCGATGGCCGCGCCAAGTGCGACCGCGACCCAGGCGGCGGCGGCCGCGTGGAGCGCGCGCGGGCTCATGCGTGGGGGCTCTGCGTCACCGGGGGCTGCGTCAACGGGGGCCGCGTCACCCGAAGCTGACCGAGATGATCTCGTAGCCGCGCCGGCCGCCGGGCGTGCGCACCTCGACGCTGTCGCCCTCGTCCTTGCCGATCAGCGCCTGCCCAAGCGGCGAGCGGATGTTGAGAAGCCCCCGCTCCAGGTTCGCCTCTGCCTCGCCGACGATCTGATAGGTGTGCTCTTCCTCGGTGTCCTCGTCCATGATGACGATGCGCGCCCCGAACTTGATCGACCCCGTGAGGCGCCCGGTGTCGATCACCTCGGCGCGGCCGAGGATCGATTCGAGCTCCTTGATCCGCCCCTCGATGAAGCTCTGCTTTTCGCGTGCGGAATGATATTCGGCGTTCTCGGACAGATCGCCATGCGCGCGCGCCTCGGCGATGGCCTCGATGATGGCGGGACGGTCCACGGTCTTGAGCTCGCGCAACTCGGACTCGAGCGCATCGAACCCTGCCCGTGTGAGGGGGATCTTTTCCATTGCCGCCTCCTTCTTCGCCCTTCCCGTCGCTAGCGCCTGCGCGCTGCGCCCTTTCCCGGCACAGTCTCACCTGACCTGCCCGAGATTTGCAAGGGCGCAGGGCCGCCCGCCCGCATGCAATTGACCGCCCCTTCGCCCTTGCGCTAGGCAGGGCCGACGGCTGACGCTCAGATGGGGATCAGATCCCCGATCGCAAAGGAAAGAACCATGGCGCGCGAGGCGATGGAGTATGATGTGGTGATCGTCGGCGCCGGGCCAGCGGGGCTGTCGGCGGCGATCCGGCTCAAGCAGATCGATCCGGCGCTGTCGGTCGTGCTGCTCGAGAAGGGCTCCGAGGTCGGGGCGCACATCCTGTCGGGCGCGGTCCTCGACCCCGCGGGCCTCGATGCGCTGCTGCCCGACTGGCGCGAGCGCGACACGCCGGTGAAGGTGCCGGTGCGCGAGGACAATTTCTACATGCTGGGGCCGGCGGGGCAGCTGCGGATCCCGAACTGGCCGATGCCGCCCCTGATGAACAACCACGGCAATTTCATCGTCAGCATGGCGAACGTCTGCCGCTGGCTCGCGACCGAGGCCGAGGCGCTCGGGGTCGAGATTTTCCCGGGCATGTCGTGCTCGGAGCTTGTCCGGGCCGAGGATGGCCGTGTGGCGGGCGTGGTCGCGGGCGAGTTCGGCAAGAACCCCGACGGCACGCCGGGCCCCGCCTACGAGCCGGGGATGGAGCTGCGCGGAAAATACGTCCTGCTGGCCGAGGGGGTGCGCGGGTCGCTCTCGAAGCAGGCGATCGAGGCCTTCGATCTCGGCCGCGGGCGCTGCCCGCAGAAGTTCGGCATCGGCATGAAGGAAATCTGGGAGATCGACCCCGCCAAGCACCGCGAGGGGACGGTCACCCACACCATGGGCTGGCCGCTCGGGTCCAATGCGGGCGGGGGGTCGTTCATCTATCATCTCGATAAAAATCAGGTCTATGTCGGCTTCGTCGTCCATCTGAACTACGAGAACCCGCACCTCTACCCCTACATGGAATTCCAGCGCTTCAAGCACCACCCGATGGTGGCGGACCTGCTGCGGGGCGGCAAGCGCGTGGCCTATGGGGCGCGGGCAATCTCCGAGGGCGGCTGGCAGTCGATCCCCAAGACGGTGTTCCCGGGGGGCGCGCTGCTCGGCTGCTCGGCGGGGCTTGTCAACGTGCCGCGCATCAAGGGCAACCACAACGCGATGCTCTCGGGGATCGCTGCGGCCGAGGCGGCGGCGGCGGCCATCGCCGCCGGCCGGTCGGGGGATGAGCTGACCGACTACGACACCGCGCTGCGCGAAGGCCCGGTCGGGCGCGACCTCAGGCGCGTGCGCAACGTCAAGCCGATGTGGTCGCGCTGGGGCCTCGTGCCCTCGCTCGCGCTCGGGGGCCTCGACATGTGGACGAACAACCTCTTCGGCGTCTCGCTCTTCGGGACGCTGAGGCACGGCAAGTCGGACGCGGCCGCGACCGGCCGGGCGGCCGACCACGCGCCGATCGACTATCCCAAGCCCGATGGTGTGCTGTCGTTCGACCGGCTGACAAACGTGGCGTTTTCCTTCACCAACCACGCCGAGGGGCAGCCCGCGCACCTCACGCTGCGCGATGCGGGCGTGCCGATCCGCGTCAACCTGCCCGAATACGCCGAACCCGCGCAGCGCTACTGCCCGGCGGGCGTCTATGAGGTCGTGCGCGAGGAAGGGCGCGATCCGCGCTTCGTGATCAACTATCAGAATTGCGTGCACTGCAAGACCTGCGACATCAAGGACCCCTCGCAGAACATCGTCTGGACGACGCCGCAGGGCGGCGACGGGCCGAACTATCCCAACATGTGATCGGCGCGCGCCCCGCCGCGGGTTCACATTCGCGGCCTGCCGTGCTAATCGCTTTTTTGTCCTATCAAGTGGAACGATCATGACCAACGCCTCCGCCGCCCCCCGCAAGCTCACCCTCGACGGGGTGGACTACCCGCTCGAGAGCCTCAGCCCCGAGGCGCGCGAGATCCTCGGCTCGCTCGAATTCGTGCAGGCGGGGCTCGTGCAACTCAACAACGAGCTCGCGATCAGCGACACGGCGCGGCTGGCCTATCTTGGCGCGCTGCGGCGCGAGATGAAGTCGGCCAAGGTCTGAGATGGACGCCCCCGCCCCCAGCGATTCCGGCGCCGCGGGGCGACCTGCCGAGAATGTCTCGTTCGACCCCGCGACGCTCGGCCCCGAGGGGCGCGCCGTCTATGACCGTTTGCGCTTTGTCGAGGGCCGCCTGCAGGAACTGGCCAACATGCAGGCGCTGCTGACCAAGGCGCGCAACGCCTATATCGCCGATCTCAAGCTCGAGATGGTGCAGGGCCGCAGCGGCATGCGCTTTTCCGACCTGTTTTCCGACAACTGAACCAGAGGATTCCCATGCCCAAGATCACCGTGGACGGCATCGACTACAACACCGAGGACCTGAGCGACAACGGCAAGGCGCAACTCGCGAGCCTGCAGTTCCTCGAGGTGCAGATGCAGAAGCTGCGCAACGAGATCGCGGTCTATACCACCGCCCGCAACGGCTACATCCAGGCGCTCAAGGCGGAACTCGCGAAGGCCAAGGCCTGATCCGTCAGCGCCTCGTCCTGAGCCAGAGCGCGATGTCGCGCACGAGCAGCACCCAATAGGCGAGCGCCACGAGCGAGATCGTCATCCAGAACCGGGTGATGAGCAGCCCCATCACGACCGCGACCCCGATCAGCACGAGGATCGCGCGTTCGCGAGGGATCCGCACCGTCTTCGTCGATTGGGTCGGCACCCGGCTGATCATCAGCAGGCCGACAAAGGCCAGCCACAGCCCGTATGCCTCCGGGTGTGCGGAAGGCTCGATCAGGCCGATCTGGCCGAGGATCACCGGCCACAGCGCCAGAAGCGCGCCGGCAGGCGTCGGCACCCCGATGAAATGAAGCCGGCCCGCCGTCTCTGGGCGGGCGCGGTCGATATTGAAGCGCGCGAGGCGCAGGCAGGCGCAGACGGTATAGACGAGCACCGGCACCCAGGTCGCAGGCGACGAGGACGCCATCGCCACCTGAAAGACGATGACCGCCGGCGCCACTCCGAAGTTCAGGAAATCGGCGAGCGAGTCGAGTTCCGCCCCCATCTTCGAGGTCGCATCGAGCCGCCGCGCGATGAGGCCGTCGAGCCCGTCGAGCACCCCGGCAAGAAGGATCAGCATCACCGCGAGATCGACCCGCCCGGCCTGCGCGAAGCGCAACGCCATCAGCCCGGAACAAAGCCCCAGGATCGTCACCGCATTGGGCAGGATCTGACGCAAGGTCAGGTTCTCGCTCCGGCGGACCTCGAACGGATCATGGTCGAGCATCAGCGCACCTCGCCCCGGTGGGCCGCCTCGCTGCCGTCAAGGTCCGCAAGCACCGTCTCGCCCGCGATCATGCTCTGGCCCACGATCACCAGCGGCGCGACACCCGCGGGCAGATAGACATCGAGCCGTGAGCCGAAGCGGATCAGGCCGAAACGCTCGCCGGTCGCGACGGTCTGCCCGCTCGTGACGGTGCAGAGGATCCGGCGCGCGACCAGCCCCGCGATCTGCACCACCGCCAGCGTGCGCCCGTCCGGCATCGCGATGGCAAGGGCGTTGCGCTCGTTGTCGGTGCTCGCCTTGTCGAGGGCGGCGTTGAGGAAACGCCCCTTGCGATAGGCGACCGCCGTCACGCGGCCGCCGATGGGCGCGCGGTTGACGTGGCAATTGAACACATTCATGAAGATCGAAACGCGGATGCGCGCCTCGGGCCCGAGGCCGAGTTCGGCGGGCGGCACGGCGGGCACAATCATCGACACGATGCCATCGGCGGGGCTGACGATCAGGCCCGCGCGCGCCGGGGTGACGCGCGGCGGGTCGCGAAAGAAATAATAACACCAGACCGTCAGTCCTGCGCCGATCAATCCGAGAGGCGCCCACAGCAGGCCGAGCAGCACGCTCGCCCCCGCGAAGATAGCGACGAAGCGCCGCCCCTCGGGGTGCATCGGCTTGATGACGGCCGAAAGGATGCTTCCGCTCATGCTCTGCTCCGCGCAACTCAACGCGACATGCCCCGCGCGCCGCGGCTTGGCAAGCGAAAGCTGCAAGGCGACTTGCCTCGGCCGCGTTCGGGGTGCATCATCGATGCCACGATTTCAGATGCCGATTTGACACACGGCGCGCAGGACGGATGCCCCAATGCTCAGCATCATTCCACCGGCGGTGACGACGACGATCCTGGTCGCGGCCGTCTTTCTTGCCGAGCCGCGCCGCGAGGTCGCGCCGGGTGCAGAGGTTGTCGCCGACAACATGCTGCGCCACCACCGCGCGGCCACCGCCGCTGCACCCGCGACGGCGGGGCGCGTGTTCGTGGCCCTGCCCGCCCCCTTCGCGCCCATCGTCGAATGGCAGAGCGCCGTCCTCGCCGACTCGGGGGGCGCGCTCTGGCTGCTCAGCTGGCCCGCCCCCGCCGCCGATGGCGCGCGCCGCGTCAGCCCAGTCGCCATCGCGAGCCTTCCGTCGATATGGCTCCAGCGGCCGCCCGGAACGAGCTTCGGCCGGTGGGAGGCCGTGCGGCCGGTCTCCGGGACGAACCCGCGTTTTCTGGTCGACGGGATCGTCTTTGCCCCCGCCCCCGGTATCCCGATCCCGACCGGCGCGCCGGTGCTGGCGACGCGGCTCTGAGCGGGCTCAGAAACTCTCGGCCATCCGCCCAAGTTCGCGCAGGCGCGTCTGGTGCTCGAGATCGTCGCCGAGCAGATGGAACTGCCCGTTGATGATCTTGGAGCGCATCGCCGCCGCGTTGCGACCAACGAAGGAAAGATAGCGCACCTCGATCCGGTCGCGCAGCAGCGCCTGATGCAGCACTCCGACGATCGAGGCGGCGATGCGGTCATTCGGCCCGCGTGGCTCATCCGGGGCGGCGGCAAAGCGGGCGAACGCCATCAACCCCTCGACCGGGCCGAGGCCGTGAATGGTCGTCACCACCATCGCCCCCGAGAGCGCGAGCTGGACCGTCTCGGCCGCGATGTCGTGGCTGCGCACCTCGCCGATCATCGCATAGCGATAGGCCCAGCGGCGCGACAGCCGCACCGCCTCGGCAATCTGGGCCGAACTTACCGGTATCTGATAGATCGCGCCGGCGCCGTGAAATCCCGAGATCCGCCGCTCGGGCGGATCCTCCAGCGTAATGCCGACCCCGCCATGGGTCGTGACCCAGTCGCGCAGACAGGCCGAGGCGGTCGTCGTCTTGCCCGACGCGAAGGGGCCGACGATCAGCAGCAACCCGCCCCGCGGCCCGAGCCGCAGCAATTCGTCCTGCAACCAGTTCGGTAGTCCGAGGTCAGCCAGTTGCCAGCGGTCGGCACTGATCTGGCGCACCACCCAACCCTGTGCCGCCCCCGCCGCAAGGGCGCCCCGCGGTGCGGCGATCCGCGCGCAGCGATAGGCGACGCCGTCATGCATCAGCGCGAATTCGGCCTCGTGCTCCGACAGGGCATCGAGCCGCGCCACGAGCCGCGCCAGATCCGCGCCGACCGTCGCGGGCACCGGCGAAAGGTGGCCCGCCGCATCGGCCCCGCGCGCGCCGCCCGCACCCCGCAAATGGCTCAGCAACGGGGGGATGGTGGGATCGGTCGAGAGATAGAGGTCGGCAAAGCGCAATTCCGCCAGCCGCGCGGGCGGAGCCGCGGCGGTGCTCCCGCCGGATGCCGCGCCCTCCTGAGGGTCCGAATGGTGCAACACGAAAATCGACCTGCGATCGCGAATGGCGCAATCGTATCAGCCGCGCCGCATCGCGCAAGCCGCGATTTCCGCCCCCAGGTCGAAAGGTCAATGGGTTGTTGCGCGGATGGCGCGAAACGGCTATCTTGGAAAGGTTAGTGATGCCCGATTGTTGCGCTTTGTTTTTCACGGCAGGTCAGGTGCGATGTTTCGATCCGGTCGCAAGGCTACCCCGATGCCCCGCCGCGGCGGACGTCGCGGTGTCACGCTGATCGAGGGCATCCTCTATCTGTCGCTCGCCGCGGGCATGCTCGCGTTCATCGGCCAGATCGCGCGCGACCAGACCGATCGCACCCAGGAAAAGGTCGCGGCGGCGGACCTCGCACTGATGCTCGCGGCCGCGCAGGGCTATGCGGCAAACAATTATGGCGACCTTCTGGCCGATACCTTCGCCGCGGCGGAGAACGCGGATGCGCCGCTGCTTGCCACCTTCACGGACCTGCGTCCGCTGGCCGAGGCGGGTTTTCTGGGCGCGCCCTACCTCAACCAGCCGCTGGCCGGTGGCAGCAGGACCGCGCGCAACGCCTTCGGGCAGGATTACGCGCTCATCGTGCGCGGGGTCGATCGGGCGGCGGCCGGCCCCCGGCCGACGCTGACGCGCGGCGATGTCGATGCCGACGACGACGGGCAGATCGATGCCGTCTGGCGCAACGGTGTCGCGGGCGACGGCGAGCTTGAGGTCGATGTCCTGCTCGTGACCCACAATTCGGATCCCGCCCGCCCGGCCGTGGCGCTGCCGCAGGTGCGCGGCGTCCGGGTCGTGAGCGATGCCGAGCGCGCGACGGCGGGGTTCGTGACGGCCGTCAACACCGCGACGGGGGCCTATGGGGCGTGGTCGCTCGACCTTGCGGGGTTTGCCGGGGCGGCGGGCCTGCCGGGGCCGGGGCAGTTCGCCTCGATCGTGGCGCTGGCGGGCGCCGACACGCTCGAGACCGCCGACCTGCGCGAGTTCCTGCGCCGCTGCGATGACATCCTCTCGGCCGGCCTGCCGCGCACCTCGGCCACCTTTCAGGCGTGCCTTGCCAGTCAGGACGTCTATTCGACCATCGTCTTCACCGCCTTCGACAGCGACGGCGACGGCACCGCCGACCGCTTTCCCGACCTCGAGGGGATCGAGCGGGTGGCCTTTGCGGGCACCACCCCCCGGATCGAGGGCCTGCGCGAGATCGCCTGCGACACGCCCGCCGGCACGGCGGTGGCGGGCACCCTCGTGCTGACCTGTCCCGCGACGCAGGTTTCGGGCACGCTCGGGGTCGCGGGCGACACGGCGCTCGGCGGCGCGCTGGGCGTGACGGGATCAACGACGCTTGGCGATGCCCTGTCCGTCGCCGGCGCGGCGCGGCTGGACAGCACGCTCGACGTCGGCGGCGCGACCAGCTTGAGCGGGACGCTTGACGTCGACGGGGCCGCGCAGTTGGAGGGCACGCTCGACGTCGCGGGCGATGCCACGCTCGGGGCGGCGCTCGAGGTCGCCGAGCGCGCGACGGTCGACCGGCTCGTGCTTGCCTCGCACGCATCGGGCGCGGTGGCGGGCGCCGATCTGTCCGAGGCGATCCTCGATGCCCGCGTGGTGCGGCACGGCCAGACGGTCGACATGCCGACCTGCCCCTCTAACGCCCTGACGGGCGAGCCGATGCGGCCGCGCGTCTATGCCGTGCCGGTCGCCTATCGCTCGTCCGCGGGTCTGCCGCTCCTGGCTGTCGAGGCGCGCGCCGTGCCCGACAATGTCGCGCGGAACTGGCAACTGACGCTAGAGGGCCAGCTCTGGCGCGACAACGACGAAAACGGCCGCGCGGATGACGCCGTGTTCACGGCCGATGACGGCCACATCCTTGCGCTCACGCGCTGCTTCTGACGCGCGCCTCGGGTCAGGCCATGGCGCGCGCGACGGGACGGAAGACGATGAAAAAACCAAGGCCCGCGCAGACGGGCCCCTGTGTTGAGGATCAGAGCATGACACCGACCCTTTCCCCTTCGAGGCGCGCGCCTGCGCGATCACGCGCCGGGCTCGCGCGACGCAGGCTCGGCTCGGGCGCCCTTGCCGTCTTCCTGCTGGCCTGCGCGGGGCCGCTTTGGGCCGATGAGGCCGCGACCGCGCCGCGGGGCTCGGGCCTCTGGCCGGTTCCGGCGGGCGCCTATCTGCGCGACACCCTCGCCGACTGGTCCGGCAGCGCCGGCTGGACGCTGATCTGGGACAGCCCGCTCGATTACCGCATCCGCGCCGGGGGCCGCTTTGCCGGACGGTTCGAGGATGCGGTGACCGGCCTCGTGGACGCCATCCACCGCGGCAACCCGGAACTTTCCGTCACGCTCTATCGCGGCAACCGCGTCGTCCATGTCGAGACCGTTCCGGTGGAGACGCGATGATGGGCCGTGCGGGAAATCGCGGCGCCGGGGCATGGGGCATGGCTGCGCCGATCCGCTGGCTGGCGGCGTCCGCGCTCATCCTGGGCCTCTCAGGCTGCACCGAGACGCAGGAGGCGCTGCGCGGCCAGATCGCGGCCATCGACGCCCGGCTCGGAAACGAGATCGCCTCGATCGGCAGCCGCCCGCGCCTGCGGGCGGGAGGGGCGCAGACATCGAACGCCGTCTTCATGGCCGCAAGCGCCGAGCGCGCCAGCCAGGCCTCGCTCCTGCCGCCCGAGTTGCAGGCCGCCGATGCCGTCAGCCTGATCTCGCGTGATCCGATGTCGCTTCAGGATATCGCCCAGCGGCTGAGCGAGATCACCGGCCTGCCCCATCTGCCCGCCCTGGGCCCCTCGGGTCTGCCGAGCGCGGCCAGCATCGCCGCCGCCGATGTCGCGGCCTCGAGCCGCGATTCGGGCGAACAGCTTCAGCAGGATCAACCCGCCGCCGCGCCGCCGGCACCGGCCCCGAGCAATCGCATCACGCGCGCCCAGACCGGTGGCGGGGCCGCGTCGCTCACCATGCGGCCCAACCTTCGCGGCACCCTCGCCGAGGTGCTGAACGAGGTCAGCGCGGCATTCGAGGTGGACTGGAGCTATGAGGACCGGCGCATCGTCTTTCGCGATTTCGTGACGCGGCAATATCAGTTCTCGCTGCTCTCGACGCGCACCGCTCTGACGGGCAGCGTCGGCAACGTCTCGCTCGATGGCGAGGTGGACCCGTGGTCCGAGATCACCTCGACGATGGAAACGCTGGTGGGCGAGGGGGCCAACATCTCGGTCGGTTCGGGGACCGGCGTCATCTCGGTCACGGCGCGGATCCCCGATCACGAGCGGCTGCGCGATTATGTGGCGCGCATGAACGCGATCATGGGCCGGCAGGTCAGCTTCGATGTGAACGTCATCACGGTCACGCTTTCGGACAATGACGCGGTGGGCATCGACCTCGGCGCGGTGCTGCTCGGCTCGGACATCGCCGACGACATCGCCGACGATACCTTCGGCCAGATCGTGACTGGTGGCGGCGGGGTTGTCCAGAACCCGGTCGGAGCCGTCAACGTCGCCATCCTGAACCCCGATTTCGAGCTGAGCGCGCTTGTCACCGCCCTGTCGCGCCGGGGTCGTGTCGCGGTCGAGACCCGGACGGGCGCGACCACGACCAACAACCGGATGGTTCCGATCCGGGTGGTGGAGACCCAGGGTTACGTCAGGTCGACGACCGCGCAGACCAACAACGAGGGCAGCACCACCTCCATCACCTACGAGACCGACACGATCGAGACGGGCTTCTCGATGTTCCTCCTGCCCCGCGTGCTCAACACCGCCGAGATCATGGTCGAGTATTCGGTCGAGCTTTCGGACCTGAACGCGCTCGAGACCTTCGGCGAGGCCGAGGCGGCCGTCCAACTGCCCGAGGTGTCGCGCACCGCCCTCTCGCAGCAGGCGATCCTCGAGAACGGCCAGACCCTCGTGCTGGCGGGCTTCGAGCGCCGGCGCGTCGCGACCACGCGCTCGCAGCCCGGCCCGATCGAGCAGCTGATGGGGATCGGCCGCGACGAGTCGACGGTGGACCGGGTGGCGCAGGTGATCATGATCACCCCGCGCATCATCGCCCGCTGGGGCACTTCGCGCTAGGAAGGGCGGGGCATGCGCAAGGCCAGAACCTCGACTTCCGAACAGGTTCGGCCCAATTCGCCGTCCGCCGAGTCAGCTGACAGCGGGGCGCTCGGCGTCCTGATTGCGCCCGGCGTCATCATGCTCGGGCGCTCGCGCTATGCGGTCGGGCTGCTCTGGCAGTTGCGCGACGAGGTGCGCAACCTCTCCGAACAGGTCCGTCAGGCGGGTGCGGGCGGCGATGACCTGTCGCTGTTCAGCCCCCACAGCGGCCGGCGGCAGATCGGCCTTGCCACCCCGAGGCGCGGCGCGCGGCGCGGCATGCGGGTGGGAGCCACGAACCTCGATGTCGCGTCGGCGGGGCAGCCCTGGCTTGCGGTCTTTCGCCTCGACAGCCGCCTGCCCGGCTCGGGCACCGCCTGGTGGATCGTGGCCGAGCGTGGCGCCCTCATCTATGAGGACCGGATCCTCTTTGACGAGGGCGAGGCGCGCGCCGCCTTTGCCGAGGCGGCCGAGGCCCCCGGCTGGCAGCGCATCCTCTGCCCGCCATCGTGGTCGATCCCGGGGGCGGACCCGTCGGATATCGGCCTCGCGATGCCGCTGCGGCCCAAGGGCGGTCTGCTGCGCCCGGTCAGCGCGCTGGCCGCCTGGGCGCCCCGGATCGCGATGGCGGCGGTGCTGCTGATCCTTGGCGGAGCGGGGTGGTTCTCCTACACGCTCTGGCAGGCCGAGCAGGCCCGGCTGGCCGAGGAACTGGCCCGGATCGAACGCGCGGCCCGCCTTGCGCGTCCGCCACCCGTCCCGCCCTGGGTCGAGGCGCCCGATCTGGCCAGCTTCGTCAGCGCCTGCGACGGTGCGGTGCAGGGCCTGCTCGTGGTCGTGCCCGGCTGGCGCAGCGACCCGATCAGTTGCAGCGCGGGGCCAAGCGGCGCCGATGCGGTCGCGGCATGGCGCCCCGACGGTGGCCGGATCGCCGCCCTGATCGCGGTTCTGCGGCTGCGTGGTCTGGGCGATCCGCAGATCACCGCCGAGGGGGGACAACTCGGGGGGCGCATCGCCCGCAATGTGCCCATCACGCCGCGCGACGGGGGGGCGGCCGAGGTGCCGTTCGCGCCGGAGGCCATCGAGGCGCGGCTGCGCGCGCGCTTCGATACGCTGCGCGTGGCCTACGCGCTCGAGTCGCGCGCGCCCCTTGCCAGCGCCCGCCAGACGCCCCTCGCCGGCGCGGTCTCGGCACCCGGCTATCACGAGCTGACGTTCCAGACCTCGGTCGCGCTCGACGAATTCGTCCGTCTTGTCGCCGACGTTCCGGCCCTCGTCGGCGAGAGCCTGATCCTCGATCCGGCCACCTTCAACTGGACGCTCGTCGCCCGAATCTATCACCCGATGCCGCCGGGATGATCTCCCCGCCGCACCATGAGCATGAGGTCGCCATGCCCGCAGACCCGATCCCTAGCCCGTTGCGCGTGCGCGTGATGGCCGCCGCCACGCTGCTGGCCCTGTCGCTGCCCGTCGCGGGTATCGCGCAGGACAATGGCGCGAACGCCCCGGTTGATCCGGCCACCGATCCAGCGACCGATCCGGTGACCGAGGCGGCGGCGCGGCTGCTGGCGCAGTCAGGTATCATCGCGCGCCAGGCGGAGATGAGCGAAAGCCTGATCCTGATCGACCGCCAGATCCGCCAGGCCGAGCTGATCCGCACCCTTCTTGCGACGCTTGGCCCCGATGCCCCGGTCGAGATCGCGCCGGGCGTCTTCCGCACCTTCAACGACACTCCCGAGGCGATGCGCCAGCGGATCGAGCTCATCCAGCTCGAAAGCCAGCTCGCCGATCTGCGCGAGCGTCTTGAGGGTTCACCCGACCGCATCCGCCGCGAGATCGATCGCATCCGGCTCGAACGCGAACTGGCCGACGCGACGGCCGAGGTGCGCGGTCAGAGCGCCGACAGCCTGCGCCGCGAGATCGAGCGGATCGAACTCGAACGCGAACTTGCCCGATTGCGCGATGACGACCCGGACTCTCCCGCTGGCCTGCGCCAGCGCATCGAGATCGCGCGGCTGAAGCGGGAACTGGCCGAGATCGAGGCCGGGCCGCGCCTGCTGACGGGCGGTGCGGATCTGGCGCCGCGCGACGGGGCGGATGGCACCGGGCTGGGGCTCGGCTCGGTCAGTCTCGTGCCCGCGGGCAACGGGGCGGCGGTTGCGGCCGTCACGGCGGCGGCCGAAGCGGCCGCGGTGGCGCCACCCGTCGCGCGGCCCGTCCCGATCAGCCTGCGCGAGATATCGGGGCGCGGCACGTTCTTCTGGGCGATCGTGCTTTTCGGCACCGAAGAGGTCCGGATCGAGGCCGGCGACACGCTGTCGGACGGGACGCGCGTGGTCGAGATCGGCCGCGTCTTCGTCAGGCTCGACCGCAGCGGAACCGAAGAGATGCTGGAATTGCGGATCTGACGCCGGCATGAACAGCCCGATCGCGATACCCGATCTCAATTCCCTCGGCGCGCAGGAGGCGTTCCTCCAGATGGCGGCGGAGTGGGAACTTGTCACCTCGACCGGACGACCCGTCGAGGTGACGCGCGATCTGCGCCGCGCGATCGCGGTCTTCGACAACGGCGTCGCGATCATCGCGCGCGGCATGCGCCACACGGTCGAGGTCAAGTCGGTGCTCGACCGGGCGCGCCACGCGGGCGTCGGGCTGCGCCATTACCGCGAAGCGGATGTGCCGCTCCTGCTCGCGATCTATGACCGGTTCGACACGCAGGCGGGCCAGAGCAACCGCGGCATGCTCGACCTTGAGCGCCAGCGCGATCTGGCGCGGCTGTTCGAGGAGGCGGCGTTTCAGCGCGCGTCGGACATCCACATCAGCGTGCTGCCGACCCATGCCGAGGTGAAGATCCGCGTGAACGGCCGGATGCGCCCGATGGGCTCCATCGCGCCCGAGATCGGCCAGGCGATGATCCGCGCGGCCTTCGCGGTCGCTTCGGGTCAGGGCGCGACGGGGACGGATTCGACCTTTCAGCAAGGGGCGCTCGGGGGGCGGTCGGGGCTGTTGCCACCGACGCTCGAGATGGTCCGCCTGCAGTATTCCCCGACCTCAGACCAGCGCGGCGCTCTCGTCATGCGGCTGAAATATGTCGGCACCATGAGCGATATTGATGTCGAGGCGCTGGGTTACGCGCCCGAGCAGGTGGCCGATCTGCGCAACATGCGCCTCAAGACGAACGGGATGTATATCTTCGCGGGCAAGGTCTCGTCGGGCAAGACGACGACGCTGCAGCGCTGCCTCAACGCGATGTATGTCGAGAAGCGCGGCGAGATCACGATCTATGCGGCCGAGGATCCGAAGGAACTTGAACTCGACGGCGCGATCCAGGCTCAGATCAGCGCGGGCCACGACGCGGTCGAGGCGTTCCGGACCGCCATGAAAGCCGCGTTGCGGTCGGATCCGAACGTGATCGTGCTGGGCGAGATCCGGGCGCCAGCGCTTGCCGAGATGGCGCTCGAGGCCGCCAAGACGGGCCACGCCCTGTGGTCGACCGTTCATGCCGGCTCGGCGCTCGGGATCCTCAACCGGCTCATCAACCTCGGCGTGGATCGCGAGGACCTCAAGGATCCGCGCACCGTGGGCGGGCTGATCTATCAGCGGCTTGTCGGTATCATCTGTCCGGGGTGCCGGGTCGATTTTCCGCGCGCGGTCGCCGACGGGCTGCTCGATGGCGATCTTGCGGTCCGTTTCGCGCGCCTTTCCGGCCAGCGCCTGACGGACCTGCATGTGCGGGGCCCGGGCTGCGCGCGCTGCCAGTCGGGCCTGCTGGGGCGCACCGTCGTCGCCGAGACGATCCGCCCCGATGCGGCGCTGCTCGAGATCTACATGGACCGCTCGCGGCTCGAGGCCGAGAAATACTGGCTGCTGCCGCGCGACAAGGGCGGGCTCGGTGGTGTGCCCGTGCTGCACCATGCGCTCGTCAAGGTCGGCGCCGCGATCGCCGACATCAACGAGACGCAGGAAGAGGTCGACCTGCTCGAGACCTACGAGCGCGAATTCGCGCATCTGACCGACCGTCTGCGCCACGATATCGCGACACTGCGGCAGGGCGCGCCCCGGCGCGGCGACGGCCGTGGCTAATCGCTTCGAGATCGCCTTTGCGCTTCTGCAATTCGGGTTCCGCGCGCGAACCAAGTTCTACAAGGAATTCGCCGCACTCCTTCGGGCGGGCATGGCCAAGACCGAAGCGATCGCCCTGCTCGCCACGGTGGCGAGCGATGAGGGCCGGCGCACCGGTGAGCCTGACGCGCTGATCCTTGCCGAGGTGCTGCGCGCGATGCGCAACGGCCAGTCCTTCGGCGAGGCGATCCGCCCCTTCGTGCCCCCCGATGATCGGATGATCCTCGAGGCGATCGAGAATTCGGACGATTTCCCCGGCCAGCTCGATGCATATTGCACGACGCTGCGCAAGAAGCGCCAGATCGTCGGCACGATCCTGTCGGGCCTGACCTATCCGGTGTTCCTGTTCCTGATGGTTCTGGGGATGCTCGTCTATTTCGGCCGCTCGATCGTGCCGCAGATGGGGCGGCTGCTGCCGGTTGAACAATGGGCCGGGGCCGCGGCATTTCTGGCGGCGCTTGGCGACTTCGCGCAGGGGCCGGCGCTTGTGTTCGTGATATCGGTTTTCCTCACGCTCATGGCCGTTACCCTCAGCCTGCCGCGCTGGCGGGGCCGGGCGCGCATCCTGGCCGACCGGCTGCCGATCTATGCGCTCTATCGCGTCTATACGGGCATCTCCTTCATGGTCGCGCTGGCGGCGCTGATGCGCGGGGGCATGCCGCCCATCGCCGCGATCGAACGCATCCTGCCCACCACCACCCCCTATGTGCGCGAGCGGCTGGTGCTGATCCGGCGCGGGATCCTCAACGGGCTCGACTTCGGCGAGGCGCTGCACCGTTCGGGCACCTCGTGGCCCGATTACAACATGGCACTGTCGATCAAGATCTTCGCGCGCACGCAGGACCTCTCGAGGCAGATGGGGCAACTTGCGACGGATTGGCTCGACGCCACGCAGGAGGGGATGGAGCGGTCGATGGCGACCACGCGGACGCTCTCGCTCTTGCTCGTGTTCCTGATCATCATCGGGGTGGTGGCGGGCATGTATGACCTGCAAAGCCAGATCGCGGCCTCGGTCCAATGATGGCCGATCCCGTCCTCGTCGTGCTGCTCTCGGGGGGCGCGGCGGTGGCGCTTGGCGCGCTCGCCCGGGTGTCGCTGGCCCGGATCGAGGATGATCCGGCGGTGCGCGCCCGTCTTGGCGCGCCGTTCCTCATGCTCGGGTTGTGGCCGGCCGTTTCGGTCGCGCTGCTGATCGGCGGCCCGCTCGAGGCCGGTTTCGCGGGCCTTGCCCTGACGGCGGCCTGGATCGACCGCCAGACGGCCTGGGTGCCCGAGGCGGTGTTCATCCCCGCGCTGATCCTCGGGGGCGTGCTCGGCTGGGGCGGCTGGGCGGGCGCGGCGGCGGGGGGGGCGGTGTTCGCCCTCGCCCATCTGGCGTGGCGCGGGCAGGTGGCGCTCGGCCGCCCGCTGGTGCCGCCGCCCGATCTTGCGGCGCTCGCGCTGCCGGCGCTCGTGCTCGGGACGGGCTGGGCGACGGTCGCGGCCTATGGGGTGGTGGCGGGGTTGCTCGCGCTTGGCCTCCGGATCCCGGCGCTGCGCCGGGCACTGAGCCCCGAGGCCCCGCTCGGCGCGGCCCTCGCCGACACCGGCCGGGCCGAGCCGCCCGCCGCCGCCGTGGCCTTCCTGCCCGTGATCGTGCCGCCCGTGGTGATCCTCGCCCTCGCAGGCTGAAAGGCCCCGCCCGAGCGGGGCGGGGCCTTTGCGGCGCTGGGGAGCGGGCGGTCAGCGGTTGAAGGTGATGCGAAGGGCAGTCGCTGTTGCCGCGGCGCACTTCGTCGCCGCATCATCGAGGGTGCCGTTGAAGACCTCGCCGACCGCAGCAGGGGGATCTGCCGAAGAGAATGCCTGGATCGAGGCTATTCCCGAACCGACGATGCCCTGTCCCGCGCTGAACACTCCAAGCCTTGCACAAACGGGGTCGGGAACGTTGCTTGTCTGGATGTAAAACCGGTTGTTGTTGGCGGGATCGACCGCAATCGTATAGGCACCGCCAAATTCGTTTCGGATCGCGGTCCCGTTCACGAGGTTCTGGGGCACGCCGTTTGCCGTGATCATCGACGTGACGCTGATCGTGCTGAAGTCGTTCGGGTAGAGTGCACGGATATTCGATGCCAGTGCGTTGATGTTGCGGGCCGCGTCGTTCGTCGTCGAGGCGGTGTTGGCCTGGTTGTAGAAGACGATGCCCCCGACGATGAGGCCGAGCGCGATCGAGATGAAGAGAATCGCCTCGATCAGGGTGACGCCCCGGCGCGCGGCGCGCGCAAGCGTGGCGGTGGCGGTGTTGGACATGGTGAAACTCATCCTTCTTGATGCTGCTCGATTGAAACCGGAACTTCTGCTTCCCCCAATGCGCGAAGGATGCGCCTTTGGCGGCCGCAAGACAAGTGAAGCGGTGCGCGCGCGCGCCACTCGGGGCAAAACCGGGCGAGTTCGCTGCATTTTTGCCACACTCTTTTGCGAAGCGTTGCAAGAGTGACGATTCTGGGTTGCGTAGCCCTGCGCCCCTACACAACCGAGAATTGCGTGAGAGATTCGCAATAAGTGCCCCGTCTCGATACTGGCGCGAAGACGCGGTTTCTGCTAGGCTTCGAGCGATTTTACCGGAGGTATTGCCCCATGACATTCGCCGACCGCCTTCGCGTTTTCGCCCTTATCGGCGCGCTCCTCACCGCCGCCCCCGCCCTTGCGGAGACATCGACGAGCCGCAGCGACGGTTCCGAACTGCAGGGAATGTCGCCGACCGGCGTCCTCAGCACACAATATGAGGCCGCTCCGGGCGACAACCTCGGCAACCACACGGCAATCGACACGTTGCAGATGGCGGGCAACAATGTCTCGGGCATCAACGCCGCCTTCGCCTCGGTCTATTTCCACACCTCGGACCGGCGGCTGAAGACGGACATCACGGCGCTGCGGGGCCTGCCGGTGGTGGCGCGGCTGATCCCCGTCGCCTATCGCATGAAGGCCGATGGCCGGCCGGCGATGGGCTTTGTCGCGCAGGATGTCGCGGCCGAGTTTCCCGATCTGGTCGCCACCGACCCCGCGACGGGGATCATGTCGGTCGAATACGACCAGATCATCGCCCCCCTCGTCGCCGCGGTGCAGGAACTCGAGGCGCGGGTGCTGACGCTCGAGGCCGAGGTGGCGCGCCTGCGCGACGCCCCCCGCCTGATCGAGGCCGCGGCCCCCTGAGGCGTCAGCCCGCGTCGAGGGCGTGGGCGCGCAGCACCTCGAGCGGCACGATCTCGAGCGTGCGGGCGTGCGTCGCGGCCAGCCGGATCTGCGGCGCGGCCCCTTCCTCATGCGCCTGGAGGAAACGCGCGGCGCACAGGCACCAGCGATCCCCCGGCTTCAACCCGGCAAAGCGGTATTCGGGCCGCGGCGTCGAGAGGTCGTTGCCGAGGTATTTCGACAGCGCGAGGAACTCGGCCGTCATCACCGCGCAGACGGTGTGGCGCCCGCGATCCTCGGCGCAGGTGTTGCAGTGCCCGTCACGGAAGAACCCCGTGAGGGGCGCGGTCGAACAGGGCTCGAGCGGGCCGCCGAGCACGTTCAGCGAAGGATCCATCGTCGTCATCGCATCACCTTTCACGAAAAGCGGTCGAGCAGGCGCCGCAGCGGGTTCGCCTCGGGTGCGGGCACATCTGGCGGCGCATCGGGCGGTGTTGAGGGCGCGGTCGGTGCGGGGGGCGCGACCGGGCGCGTCCCGCTCGGGGGGCGGGGCGGCGCCGTGCGCAGCGCCACCGCGTTCATGAACCCGGACGCATCCCCCGTGGCGAGCGCCGGCGCCCCGTCCGAGATCCCGCGCAGCACATCGTCGAGCCACGCCTCATCGGCGCGGGCGAAATCATGCAGCACATAGCCCGCGACCGCGTCCTTGTGGCCCGGATGGCCGATGCCGATGCGCACGCGGTCGTAGCCCTCGCCGATATGGGCGTGGATCGAGCGCAGGCCGTTGTGCCCCGCGTGCCCCCCGCCCCGCTTGTGCCGCACCCGCCCCGGCGCGAGGTCGAGCTCATCATGAAAGACGGTGACATCGGCGGGCGCGATCTTGTGAAAGCGCGCCGCCTCGCCCACCGACTGGCCCGATAGGTTCATGAAGGTCTGCGGTTTCAGCAAGATGACCCGCTCGGCCCCGATCCGGCCCTCGGTCATCATCCCCTGAAAACCCTTGCGCCATGGGCCGAAGCCGTGGTCGGCCGCGATCCGCTCAAGCGCCATGAACCCCACATTGTGGCGATTGCCGGCGTATTGCGCGCCCGGATTGCCGAGCCCCGCCCAGAGTTTCATCGCCCGATCCCGCGCTGACACCGTCCCGATATAGCCCCGCCGGCCCCCGCCCTCAACCGTCGTGGCGGGCTTGACCGGCGCCTGTCCCTCCCGCGATAGTCGGCGCAGGCAAGAGGACGGAGGGCCGCATGTTCCTGACCATGAACCGATTCAAGGTCCGGCCCGGGCAGGAGGCCGCCTTC
>CAYYJB010000013.1:0-44321 GCA_964472135.1 uncultured Gemmobacter sp. | reverse complement strand
CCGCGCGAAAGCTCAAGCCCTTGAGGCGCGCGGTGCGGATGTATTGCGCGGTCATGACCTCGGCCATGCTCGCCCGCGTCATGCGCGCGATGTAGCCCGTGCCATAGAGCGCGATGGTCGTCACCGGCAGGGCGAAGTTCCAGAAGGTGATGTTGTCCATCGCCGAGGTGGCGGTGCCCATGAAGAGCGTCTTCGTCTCGATCAGCCCCAGCTCGGCCAGCATCGGCGAGACGCCGAGCGTCGCCGAGGCCAGGACGACGATCAGCACCACCCCCGAGACATATTCGGGCGTCGCGGTGGTCGCGATGGCGATCGTGCTCAGCGTCCGGTCGAGGCGCGAGCCCTCGCGCATCCCCGCCAGCACGCCCATCAGGAGCGAGATCGGGATCATCACCACGAGGACCCACAGCATGAGCCAGCCCGTCAACCCCAGCGCCCGGCCGATGATGGCGCTGACATCGGCCTTGAAGGTGGTCGAAAACCCGTAATAGCCTTGAATGACCCCGCAATAGGTCGGGATTTCTGCCCCGTCCGGCACCGTGCGCTTGCAGCGCGGCGGGATCGCGGCGGTGCCCCCGCCCTCCCAGCCCGGCATCACGCCGAGCCATTCGCCATAGCGCAGCAGCACCGGCCGGGCGTAGCCGTTGCGCTCGATCCAGCGTTCGACCTCCTCGTCGGACATGCGTGTTTCGGCCTCGGTCTTGGCCAGCTTGACGAGGTTGGGCTTGAGATTGGTCAGCGCGAAGATCGCGAAGGTCAGGCACAGCGCGGTCAGGATCGTGACCGCAAGTCGCCCCACGAGGAACCTCAGCATCCGGTCGTCTGCCCTTTTGAGCTGGCGCCGCGCGAAACGCGATGCAGATTTTCTCTTGCACGATCGAACGGGCCACGCGGTGCCGCTGCACCGCGATGACCCGCCGAACCGTCACGAGGACGAACCGGGGAGGCGCCCCTCCCCGGCCGGTCGGTCAGGCGTCGATCCACCACTTGCTGAGGTGCATCTCGAAGGTCGGATGCTGCTCGGCGCCGCGCACGTTCGAACGGTAGTGGCGGAAGGTCGAGCGCCAGTAGGGCTGGATCATGACGCCTTCGTCCTGCATGATCTGCTCGATCCGCGCCATCAGCTCGCGCCGCTTGTCGGCATCCGGGATCGCCAGCGCCTGCTCGAGCAGTTGGTCGAACTCGGCGTTCGAGAACGCGGATTCGTTCCACGCCACGCCCGACTTGTAGGCCAGCGCCAGAACCTGCACGCCGAGCGGGCGCATGTTCCACTCGGTCGCCGAGAACGGGTGCTTGGTCCAGTCGTTCCAGAAGGTCGCGCCGGGCATCAGCGTGCGCTTGATCTTGACGCCCGCGTCGCGCAGCTGCGCCGCGACCGCGTTGCAGCTGTCGGCCTGCCAGCCGTCGTCGAGCGAGATGAGGTCGAACTCGTGGTCGGCCATGCCCGCCTCGGTCAGCAGCGCGAGCGCCGCGGCCGGATCGTGCTTGACCGGCGGCAGTTCGGCATACTCGGGGTGGATCGGGCAGACATGATGGTTCTCTGCCACCGTCCCGAGGTTGCTGTAGCCGAGTTCCAGGACCACCTTGTTGTCGCACGCCATCGTCAGCGCGCGGCGGACGCGGACATCCTTGTATTCCTCGGCGAGCTGGTTGAAACGGATCGCGAGTGTCGCGGCCGTCACGGCCTCCGACTTTGTCCAGCCGAGCGCATCGAAGAGGCCGAGATATTCGCCCGTCGTCTGATAGGCGAGGTCGATCTCGTCCGAGGAGGCGGCGGCAAGGGTGGTCGCGGGGTCGGTGCCGAGGTCGATGAACTCGATCCGGTCAAGATAGCCGCCGTCGCCCCAATAGGTGTGATCGGCGTTACGCACGAGGGCGGCCTTGATGCCCGGCTCGTGGCTCTCGGGCTTGAAGGGGCCGGTGCCGATCGCGTTGGCAAGCAGGTCGCCCCCGTCATAGCTCGGGTGCACCACGGCCGCCGGATAGTCCGAGCAGCCGACGATCAGCGTGATGTCGGGCGAACCCAGGACCAGCTTCACCGTGTGGCTGTCGACCACCGTCACCGCCCCGTCGCGCAGCTGCTTGGTGTCGGGGTTCTGAAGGCTCGCGACCCGTGCGGCCATCGAGTTGCCCTCGACATTGCCATCCGCCCAGCGGGCAAAGTTGTGGGCGATGTGTTCGGCGGTAAGCTCGTCGCCGTTCGACCACTTCACGCCCTTGCGGACGTTCAGCGTGTATTCCGTGGCGTTGTCGTTGGCGGTCCAGCTCTCGATCAGCTGGCCGGTCAGCGAACCGTCGTTGTTGTATTGCACCAGATACTCGAGCCACCCGCGATAGAAGTTCGAGATCTGCGACCAGTCGGCCAGGCGCGGATCCTTGAGCGCCTTGAGTTCCATCTGCACGCGCAGCGTGCCGCCCATCTTGGGCGTCTGCGCCTGCGCCTGCGGCGCGGCAAGGCCGAGCAGCCCGTAGGCCATTGGCACACTGACGCCGAGCGCGGTCGCGCGGGTCATGAATTCGCGACGGCCCATCAGGCCCCGGCCACATTCCTCCGCGTACATGCGCGCAGCCGGGTGGGCTGCATGGATCTGCGGGCTGTGCTCTGTCATCTCTGTCTCTCCCGTGCAGGACATCTGTTTTGCGGTCGCCAGAGATACCCGGATCGTTCGGCCAACCTGCCAGATGGCGTGTCCCTCGCGCCAAAGCACCCCACCTTCGCCGCAACCGATAGTTCGCGTCAATGCCGGTCTTCGACATTTCAGGCTGTTTTTGCGACCTCGCGACGATGGGTCTCAGGCGGTCGTGCGGTGGTCGGCGGGCTGGAGCGACAGGCGCGGCCAGTGGCCCAGCCGGTTGCGCGCCCAGGTCCGCTGGCGCTTCGCGTAGGCACGCGTCGCGGCGGCGACGGCGGTGATGGCGGCGCCGAGGTCGATCTCTCCGCGCAGATGGGCGACGAACTCGGCCGCGCCGATCGCGCGCGCCGATGGCAGCGCCGGATCCCATCCGGGCAGGGCGCGCGCCGCTTCCCCGAGCGCCCCTTGCGCGACCATCGCCGCCACCCGCCCCCCGATCCGCGCAGCGAGTTCCGCGGGCGCGACCTCGACCACCAGCGCGGTCGCCTCGCCAAGCCCGAGCAGCGGCGGCGGGGTGCGCGCCTGCCAGCCAGCCAGCCCCTCGCCCGTCGCGGTCAGCACCTCCCACGCGCGCTGCACCCGGGCGGGGTTGCGCAGGTCGATCCGTCCCGCCGTCGCCGGATCGAGGCCCGCGACCAGCGCCGCGATGCCCCCCTGCGCGCGCAGCGCCTCGGCGGCGGCGCGGACCCGGGCGGGGATCGGGGGGATCACGCTCAGCCCCTCGGTCAGGGCGGTGAAATAGAGGCCCGTTCCCCCGACGATCACGGCCCCCGGATGGCGGGCGAGGATGTCGGCAACCGCCCGCAGCCAATGGCCGACCGACCAGGGCGCATCATCGGCCAGATGACCATAGAGCAGGTGCTCGGCCGCCGCCTCTTCCTCGGCCGTCGGGCGGGCCGTGAGGATGCGCCAGCGCGCATAGACCTGCAACGCGTCGGCGTTGACGATGACACGCCCCTGCGCGCGCGCCAGCGCCAGCGCCAGCGCCGACTTGCCCGAGGCGGTCGGCCCCGCGATCAGCACCGGCCGGTCGCGCGGCGCCTGCGCCAGCGGCGCAGGCAGGGCAGGGGCCGGGTCGTCGGCGGAGGGGGTCATGCGCTTTATTCCCGGGGTGGCGGTTCTGCCGTTGATCCGGCAGCGGTTTTGCGACATTTTGCGCCGGAGTTACAGACCGCACCAGCGACGCCCCGGCGCACCGCGCACCCGACAGGATGTCCATGCCCAGTTCCGCCCCCGCCCCCACCCCACGCGCCCCGGCCGCGTGCCTCTATCGGCGGGTCATGCTCAAGATCTCGGGCGAGGCGCTGATGGGCGACCAGGGCTTCGGGCTGCATCCCCCCACTGTCCAGCGCATCGCGGCCGAGGTGAAATCGGTCCATGACATGGGCGTCGAGATCTGCATGGTCATCGGCGGCGGCAACATCTTTCGCGGCCTTCAGGGCAGCGCGCAGGGGATGGAGCGCACGACGGCCGACTACATGGGCATGCTCGCGACCGTGATGAACGCGCTCGCGATGCAGGCGAGCCTCGAGGCGCTCGGCGTCTTCACCCGCGTCATCTCGGCCATCCCGATGGACCAGATCTGCGAGCCCTACATCCGCCGCCGCGCCGTTCGCCACCTTGAAAAGGGGCGCGTGTGCATCTTCGCCGCCGGCACCGGCAACCCCTATTTCACGACCGACACGGCCGCGACGCTGCGCGCCAACGAAATGGCCTGCGAGGCGATCTTCAAGGGCACGAAGGTCGATGGCGTCTACGACAAGGACCCCAAGAAGCACGCCGACGCGCGCCGCTACGACGATGTGACCTATGACGAGGTGCTGCAGAAGCATCTCGGCGTCATGGATGCCTCGGCGATCGCGCTGGCCCGCGACAACGACCTGCCGATCATCGTCTTCTCGCTCGACGAACCCGGCGGCTTCCGCGGCATCCTGCAGGGCGAGGGGACCTATACGCGCGTTCACGGCTGATCCGAACCGACCACAGGGCAGAGCAAGGGCATGGCTGACGATACCGACTTCGATCTCGACGACCTCCAGCGGCGCATGGATGGCGCCGTCGCCGCGCTGCGCACCGAGCTTGCCTCGCTGCGCACCGGGCGCGCCTCGGCCTCGATGCTCGAACCTATCCAGGTCGAGGCCTACGGGCAGATGACGCCCATCAACCAGCTTGGCACCGTGAACGTGCCCGAGCCGCGGATGGTGACGATCAACGTCTGGGACCGCGGCATGATCGGCAAGGTCGAGAAGGCGATCCGCGAATCGGGCCTCGGCATCAACCCGCAGACGAACGGCCCCATCATCATGCTGCCCATCCCCGAGCTGAACGAGGAGCGGCGGCGCGAGCTGACCAAGGTCGCGGGGCAATATGCCGAGCACGCCCGCGTCGCGGTGCGCAACGTCCGGCGCGATGGCATGGACCGACTGAAGCGCGCCAAGGCCGCCGGCATGCCCGAGGACGACCAGAAGCTCTGGGCCGACGAGATCCAGGAGCTGACCGACCGGATGATTGCCCTGATCGACAAGACGCTCGAGGGCAAGCAGCAGGAAATCATGCACGTCTGACCATTTGAGCACGAAAGGACGGCCGACTTGGCCATTGCATCGCCCGACCCCGCCCACCCCGGACGCGCCGTCCCGCAGCACGTCGCGATCATCATGGACGGCAACGGCCGCTGGGCGACCAACCGCGGCCTGCCGCGCCTTGTCGGCCACCGGCGCGGGGCCGAGCGCGTGCGCGCCATCGTCGCCGCGGCGCCGGGGCTCGGGATCCGCTGGCTCACGCTCTATGCCTTCTCGACCGAGAACTGGAAGCGCTCGACCGAAGAGGTCATCGGCCTCATGGCGCTTTTCGCCCGCTACATCGAGCGCGAGGCCGACCGGCTGTCGGCCAACGGCGTGCGGCTGCGCTTCATCGGCGACCGCGCGCGGCTCGATCCGCGGCTGCAGGCGCTGATGGCGGGGATCGAGGCGCGCACGGCCGCCAACACGCTGCTGAACCTGACGGTCGCGGTGAACTATGGCGGCCGGGACGAGATCCTGCGCGCCGCGCGCACGCTCGCCGAGGCCGCCCGGCGGGGCGATGTCGCCCCCTGCGCCATCACCGAGGCCGATCTGGTGCGCGCGCTCGACACCGCCGATCTGCCCGACCCCGACCTCGTGATCCGCACCTCGGGCGAGATGCGCGTCTCGAACTTCCTGCCCTGGCAGGCCGCCTATGCCGAATACGACTTCTCGCCCGTCCTGTGGCCCGACTTCCTGCCTGCCCATCTGGCCGAGATCATGGCCCGCTTCGGGCTGCGCGAGCGGCGCTTCGGGGCGGTTGCGGCGGTCTAGGGCATGATCCGCGGCCGCTTTGGCGATCTGGGGCCGCGGCTCGGCTCGGCGCTCGTGCTCGTCGCCATCGGCGCGCTCGACCTGTGGCTCGGGGGGGCGTGGTTTCTCGTGCTCGTCGCGCTCATCGTCGGGGCGATGCTGTGGGAGCTGGCCCACCTCGTGCATCCCGCGCAACGCGCCCCGGCCCGCGCCGCCATGGGCCTTGCGGGTGCGAGCGCGATCGTCTCGGGCGCGCTCACGGCGCCTGCCGTGCTGGCGGTCCCGCTCGCGGCGCTGCTGCCCGCGCTGGTGGCCCTCGCGGCGCTGCCGGCGGGGCGGCGCGTCTTTACCCTCTATGGCAGCCTTGCCGTGCTCGCGGGGCTGTCGCTTTGGCATGTGCGCTCGGCGCCGGGGGGCGACGGGCTGGGCTGGACGCTCTGGCTCATCGCCGTGGTGGTGGCCTCGGACGTGGGCGGCTATTTCGTCGGCCGCATCGCGGGCGGCCCCAAGTTCTGGCCGCGCATCAGCCCGAGCAAGACGTGGTCGGGCACGCTGGCGGGCTGGGTCGGGGGCGCGCTCGTGGGCGGCGCGGGCGCGGCCATGCTCGGCGTCACGGGCGGGGGCCTCGCGCTCGCCACGCTGCTTGCGGTGGTGCTGGCCTGCGCCGCGCAGGCGGGCGATCTGTGGGAAAGCGCGCTCAAGCGCCGCGCCGGGGTCAAGGACAGCTCGCAACTTATCCCCGGGCACGGGGGCGTGATGGACCGCTTCGACGGCATGATCGGGGCGGCCGCGCTCATGGGGGCGGTTGCCCTCGTCACCGGCTTTCCGCTGCGGATCGCGGGGTAGGGGATGCGGCGGATCAGCGTCTTCGGGGCGACCGGGTCGATCGGGCAGAGCACACTCGACCTGCTCGGACGCGCGCCCGACGCCTTCGATGTCGTGGCGCTCACGGGGGGGCGCAACATCGCGGCACTTGCCGCCGCCGCGCGCGCCCACCGGGCCGAGGTCGCCGTCACCGCCTATCCCGACTGCCTGCCCGCGCTGCGCGAGGCGCTGGCGGGCAGCGGCATCGCCGCCGCCGCCGGCCCCGAGGCCATCGCCGAGGCGGCCGACCGGCCCGCCGACCTCGCCGTGTCGGCGATCGTGGGGGCCGCGGGCCTCGTGCCCGGGCTGCGCGCCGCCGCCCGCGGCACCACCGTCGCGCTTGCCAACAAGGAATCGCTCGTCTGCGCCGGGCCGCTCCTGATCGCGACGGCGCGCGCGGCGGGCGCGCGCATCCTGCCCGTCGACAGCGAGCATTCGGCGATCTTCCAGGCGCTCGCGGGTGAGGACATGGCCTCGGTCGAGCGCGTCATCATCACCGCCTCGGGCGGGCCCTTTCGCGACTGGCCGGCCGACCGGCTGGCGCGCGCCACCCCGGCCGAGGCGGTGCGCCACCCCAACTGGTCGATGGGCGCGCGGATCTCGGTCGATTCGGCCTCGCTCTTCAACAAGGCGATGGAACTGATCGAGACGCGCGAGTTCTTCGCCATCCCGCCCGAGCGGATCGAGGTGCTCGTGCATCCGCAGTCGATCGTCCACGCCCTTGTCGCCCATGTCGACGGCGGGGTGATCGCGCATCTGGGTCCGCCCGACATGCGCCACGCCATCGGCTATGCGCTGAACTGGCCCGACCGCGCGCCGCTGCCGGTGGCGCGGCTCGACCTCGCGCGGATCGGCGCGCTGACGTTCGAGGCCCCCGACCCCGTGCGCTTTCCCGCGTTGCGCCTTGCGCGCGAGGTCATGGCCGCGCGCGGCATGGCGGGGGCGGTCTTCAACGCCGCCAAGGAAATCGCGCTCGACCATTTCCTCGACGGGCGCGTGGGATTCACCGCCATGGCCGCGATCGTCGAGGCGACGCTCGCGCGGATGTCGGCCGAGCCCGGCTTCACATCCGCGCCAGACCGGCTTGAGATCGTGCTCGACTTCGACCATCTGGCACGCAGGCGTGCCGACGAGGCAGCGCGGACGCTGGCCGGGGGATAGGACGGATGGAACTTCTGGGTCTGATCCCCAGCTTCGGCGGGCTGGTGTGGACGCTCGCGGCCTTCGTGCTGGCGCTCTCGATCATCGTGGGGGTGCACGAATACGGCCATTACATCGTCGGGCGCTGGTCGGGGATCCATGCCGAGGTGTTCTCGATCGGCTTCGGCCCGAAGATCGCGGGCTGGACGGACCGGCGCGGCACGCACTGGCAGATCGCGGCGCTGCCGCTCGGGGGCTATGTCCGATTCGCTGGCGATGCCGATGCGGCCTCGGTCACGGCCGGGGCCGCGCCGACCGACGCGCGGGCGCGCCGGCGCACCATGGCGGGCGCGCCGCTGTGGGCGCGGGCCGCGACCATCTTCGCGGGGCCGGCCTTCAACTTCGTCTTTGCGGCCCTCGTCTTTGCCGGGCTCCTGCTGGTGCGCGGCGTGCCCGTCGATGCCCCCGTCGTCGGCGCGACGAAGCCCCTGCCGGTCGAGCACGGTCTGATGGCGGGCGACCTGATCCGCGCCATCGAGGGCCAGCCCGTCGAGACCCGCGCCGACCTCGCCGCCCTGACCGAGACGCTGCCCGAGCGCGCGCTGCTGACCTATCGGATCGAGCGCGCGGGTGAGTTGCGCGAGGTCGCAGGGCCCCACCCGCTGCCGCCGCTCGTCGATGCGGTGGCGCCCGATTCGGCGGCGGGCGACGTGGGGCTTGCGGCGGGGGATGTGGTGCTCGCCATCGACGGCGCGCCGGTCGCGACGTTCGCGGCGCTGCGCCGGGCGGTCGAGGCATCGGGGGGCGCGCCGCTGGCGCTCAAGGTCTGGCGTCCGGGGGCGGAGGCGTTCGACCTCGTGCTGGTGCCGCGCCGGACCGATGTCCCGACCGATTCGGGCTTCGAGACGCGGCTGATGATCGGGGTGGTCGGGGCGGGCGCCTTCGCGCCCCAGACCGCCACGCCCGGGCCGGTCGAGGCCCTCTCGCACGGGGTGGCGCAGACGGTGGGGATCGTCGCCACCTCGCTCTCGGGGCTCTGGCACATGATCGCGGGGCAGATCAGCACCTGCAATCTCGGCGGGCCGGTCCGCATCGCCGAGACCTCGGCCGCCGCCGCCGAACAGGGGATTGAAAGCTTCGTGTGGTTCGTCGCGATGCTCTCGGCGGCGATCGGACTGATGAACCTCTTTCCGGTCCCGGTCCTCGATGGCGGGCACCTCGTGCTGATCGGCTGGGAGGCCGCGACCGGCCGTCCCCCGCCCGAAAAGGTGCTGCGCGCGCTGCTGGTCGCGGGGCTCGCGCTCCTCCTCACGCTCATGCTCTTCGCGACCGCGAACGACATCGGCATCCTGTGCTGAAGCCGCCCCCGGGCGGCGTCCCTCTTTGACATTCGGGGGGCGAGCGGCTAGTCACATCCTAGGGTGGCGGGCAATTCCGGCCCGGACGGCAACGCGCCCCTCGGGCGTCATTTCGGAGGACCGACAGTGCCTGCCAAGCGACTGAGGTTTCGTCTGCCGCGACTTGCGCAAACCCTGGCCGCGAGCGTGCTGCTGATCTTCGGTCCGACCCTGCTGATCGGGCAGGTCGCCACCATCGAGAGCATCACGATCACGGGCAACCAGCGGGTCGATGACGCCTCGGTGCGCGCGCTGCTCGGGCTGCGCGAGGGGCAGGAGGTGACGACCGCGCAGGTCAATGACGCCTATCAGCGCCTGATGGCGGCCGGGCTGTTCGAATCGGCGACGATCACGCCCGACGGCGCGGTGCTGAGCGTCGTCGTCAGGGAATGGCCTGTCGTCAACCGCATCGCCTTTGAGGGAAACCAGCGTCTCGATGACGCGGTGCTGGCCGGGATCGTGACCTCGCGCGAGCGTCGGGTCTATTCGCCCCTGACCGCAAGCGCGGACGCGGCCGCGCTCGTCGAGGCCTATCGCGCCGCGGGGCGGGCGTCGGCATCGGTGGAGCCCAAGGTGATCCCGCGCGACGACGGCACGGTCGACCTTGTATTCGAGATCGCCGAGGGCGGCGTCATCGAGGTCGAGCGCATCGCCTTCATCGGCAACGAGGCCTTCAGCGACTCGCGCCTGCGTCGGGTGCTGCAGACCAAGCAGGCAGGGCTCTTGCGCACCTTCATCTCGGCCGACACCTATGCGCCCGAGCGGCTCGATCTCGACCGCCAACTCTTGCGCGACTTCTACCTCTCGCGCGGGTTCATCGATTTTCGCGTCCTCGATGCCACCGCCGACTACACGCCCGAGCGCGACGCCTTTCTGGTCAGCTTCACCTTGCGCGAAGGCGCGCAGTTCCGCTTTGGCGCCTTCGATGTCCTATCCGAATACCCCGAGGCCGAGGCGGCCGCCTTCCTCGCGGCGAACCCGATCGACACGGGGGATGTCTTTTCGCCCCTCGCGCTCGAATCCGCGGTCGCGCGGATGGAGGCGCTCGCGCTGCGCCAGGGACTGAGCTTTCTTCGGGTAGAGCCGCGCGTGACGCGCAATGATGCGACCGCGACTCTCGATGTTACCTTCGCCCTCGTGCGCGGCCCCCGCATCTTCGTCGAGCGCATCGACATCGAGGGCAACGTCACCACCCTTGACCGCGTGATCCGCCGGCAGTTCCGCATCGTCGAGGGCGATCCGTTCAATCCCCGCGCGATCCGCGAGGCGGCCGAACGCATCCGGGCGCTGGGCTTCTTCGAGACGGCGAACGTCGACACGCGTCAGGGCAGCGCCCCCGATCAGGTCATCGTCGACGTGGCGGTGTCGGAGCGCCCGACCGGCTCGCTCGGCTTCGGCGCATCCTATGGCGAGGTCGACGGGGCGTCCTTCACCTTCAACCTGTCCGAGTCGAACTTTCTCGGGCGTGGCCAGTTCATCGCGGTCGAGGGCAATCTGGGCGCGGCGCGCGCCAACACCTCGTTGCGCTTCGCCGAGCCCGCCTTCCTCGGGCGCGACCTGCGTGCCTCGCTCACGCTCGCCAACACGCGCGGGTCTGCGAGCTACCTCGCCTTTGATTCCGATGTCTTCGAATTCCGACCCGCGCTCGAGTTCCCGACCACGCCGAACGGTCGGCTCGAGGGGTTCTTCCGCATCGCCTCGAGCAAGCTCACCGGGATCGACACGGCGACGACCGCCCCCATTCTGGTGGCGGATCAGGCGCGCGGCGATCTCGTCTCTTCCGGGCTCGGCTACGGCTACAGTTGGGACAATCGCCGCGCCGGGCTCGGGGGCGACGATATCGTGCTGCTGCGGGTCGGGCAGGAGGTGCAGGGCCTGGGCGGCGATATCGACGCCCTGATATCGACCTCTAGCGCGATCTTCGAGACGCGCCGCCTCGGCGGCGACCTGACCCTGCGCGCCTCGCTCGAGGCCGGGCACCTCGAGACGAGCGGCAACCAGCCGAGCCGCATCACCGACCGCTTCTCGCTCGCGGGCAAGCTGCGCGGCTTCGAGCCCTACGGCCTCGGGCCGCGCGATGTCACCTCGCCCCGGCAGGATGCGCTTGCAGGCAATACCTTCGCGGTCGCGCGCCTCGACGCCGAGTTTCCGCTGGGGCTGCCCGAGGAATACGGCATCAGCGGCGGGGTCTTCTTCGATGTCGGCTCGGTCTGGTCGCTCGATGACCGGCGCGCCTTCGACGGCTCGACGGTAGATGATACGGCGCGGCTGCGCTCGGCCGTGGGCGTCTCGGTGCTGTGGGACACGCCGATCGGCCCGCTGCGCTTCAACTTCGCGACCCCGCTCGAGAAGCAGAGCTATGACCGCACGCAAGGCTTCGATCTGACCATCGCCACGCGGTTCTGATGGTCAGCGCGCTCGCGCCCCGGCCCCGGCGTCGGCTTCGGCTTCGGCCCTGTCTCGCGGCGATCGCGACGGCGCTCTTGCTCGGGCTGGCCCCGCCGGCGGCGGCGCAGGTGCCGGTGTCGGCGGTCGTCCTCGATGAGCAGCGGCTGCTGACGGGAAGCTTGTATGGCCGGCGCGTCCTCGGCGGCTACGAGACCGAGCGCGCTGCCCTCATCGCCGAGGGGCAGGCCCTCGCCGACGACCTCGCGGCCGAGGAGCGCGCCCTGATCGACCGGCGCCGCGCCCTGCCGCCCGATGAGTTCCGCACCCTCGCCGATGCCTTCGATGCCCGCGTCGAAGAGGTGCGCGCCCGCCAGATCGGGCGCGAGCGCGCGCTGCTGCAATCGCTCGATGAAGCCCAGCGCGCCTTTTTCGTGGCGGCGGCCCCCGTTCTGGCCGAACTGGCGCGCGAACTCGGCGCCTCGGTTATCCTCTCGCCGCAGGCGGTGTTGCTGTCGGTGGCGCCAGAGGGCGGGGAGGGCGCGGCCATCCGGGCCGCCGACATCACCGAAGCGGCGATCGCGCGGCTCGATGCGGTGCTGGGCGACGGTTCGGGCGGCTAGGGGCGCGCGATCTCGACCCGCTGGCGCAAGGCGCCGGTCGCGCGATCGAAGATCAGGATCGCGTCGCCCTCGATCACCACCGCATACCAGTCGCGCCCCTGCGTCAGCGCGATCACGCGCGCGCCCTCGGGCAGGGCCAGCGCCTCGGGCAGGGCGGGCGTCGGCGGGACGGGAAAGCGCGCGACGATGACCGCGACCACCGTGATGATTCCCCCGATCATCGACAGCGTCAGAAGGACGACCAGCCCTTGCAGCAGCCGCACGCCCCGTGGCAGCGTCGGGGCGTCATCCTTCGCTTCGGTGCGCGTCATCGCCATGCCTTCCGATCAGATCCTGCACGTCGTCATCGGCGACGACCCGCCCGGCCGCCTTGATAAGGCGCTCGCGCGCGATCTGCCAGAGGAGGCGGGGCTGTCGCGCGTGCGCCTCGCGCGGCTGATCGCCGAGGGCGCGGTCAGCCGCGACGGCGCGCCCCTGACCGCGCCCGCCGCGCGCGTCGTGGCGGGCGACCGCATCGCCATCGCCCTGCCCGAGGCCGAGGCGCCCGAGGCCCACCGGCCCGAGGCGATCCCGCTTGCCATCGTCCACGAGGATGCGGCGATCATCGTCATCGACAAGCCGGTGGGGATGGTCGTGCATCCTGCTCCGGGCGCGCCGGGGGGAACGCTTGTCAACGCGCTCCTGCATCATTGCGGCGAGAGCCTCTCGGGCATCGGCGGCGTGCGCCGGCCCGGGATCGTGCACCGGATCGACAAGGACACCTCGGGCCTTCTGGTCGTGGCCAAGACCGATGCGGCGCACCACGCCCTCGCGGCGCAATTCGCGGCGCACACGGCCGGGCGGGTCTATCAGGCGCTGGTCCACGGCGTGCCCGACCCCGCCGATCCGCGCCTGCGCGGCCTGCGGGGCGTTACGGTCGAGGCGGGCGGGACCATCGTCGTCACGACCGGCCTCGACCGCCACCCGACCGACCGGCAGCGGCAGGCGGTGACCTTTGCGGGCGGGCGCGTGGCGGTGACGCGGCTGCGCGCGACCGAGACCTTCGGCACGCCCCCGGCGCTCGCGCTGGTCGAATGCCGGCTCGAGACGGGGCGGACGCATCAGATCCGGGTGCACATGTCCTATCTCGGCCACCCGCTCGTCGGCGACCAGACCTATGGCGGGCGCCGGCGCGCCGCTGCGCGCAGCCTCGGCGCCGAGGCGGCGGCGGCGGTCGATGCCTTCCCGCGCCAGGCGCTGCACGCCGGCACGCTCTCTTTCGTCCACCCGCTGAGCGGGGCGGCCATGTCCTTTGGCGCGCCGCTGCCCGCCGACATGGCCGGATTGCTCGGGCTCTTGCGCCGCTGACAACCGCGTGAGGGCGGACTACGCGCACTGGCGCCGTCGGCGCGATCCGCTAGGATGATCGCGGGGCCCCTTGCATTCCGCCGCCCCCATTCCTAGGTCGATGATCCGACCGTCCGATCCCCGAGAGGTGTCGAGATGAGCCAGAACGCCAACCTGCCCGCCCTGAGCCCCGAACAGGGGCTGAACCGCTATCTGGCCGACATCCGGAAGTTTCCGATGCTCGAGCCCGAAGAGGAATACATGCTGGCCAAGCGCTGGGTCGATCATCACGACCCCGAGGCTGCGCGCCGTCTGGTGACCAGCCATCTGCGCCTCGCGGCCAAGATCGCGATGGGCTATCGCGGCTACGGCCTGCCGCAGGCCGAGGTCATCTCGGAGGCGAACGTGGGCCTCATGCAGGCGGTCAAGCGCTTCGACCCCGAGCGGGGCTTCCGCCTTGCCACCTATGCGATGTGGTGGATCCGCGCCGCGATCCAGGAATACATCCTGCGGTCCTGGAGCCTCGTGAAGCTCGGCACCACCTCGGCGCAGAAGAAGCTTTTCTTCAACCTGCGCAAGGCCAAGGCGCGGATCGGCGCGCTCGAGGAGGGCGACCTGCGCCCCGAGAACGTCGCGCGCATCGCGCATGACCTCAACGTGACCGAGGATGAGGTCGTCGAGATGAACCGTCGCCTGTCGGGGGGGGATGCCTCGCTCAATGCCCCGGTCGGGGGCGGGGCGGATGGCGACGGCTCCTCGCAATGGCAGGATTGGCTCGAGGATGAGGCGACGGATACCGCCGAGGCGCTCGCGGATCGCGACGAGTTGGCGGTGCGGCTCGGCCTGATGGCCGAGGCGATGGCGGTCCTGAACCCGCGCGAGCGAGACATCCTGACCCAGCGCCGCCTTGCCGATGAGCCGGTGACGCTCGAGGATCTTTCGACCCGCTATGAGGTCAGCCGCGAGCGCGTGCGCCAGATCGAGGTGCGCGCCTTCGAGAAACTGCAGGCGCGGATGCGCGAGCTCGCCGGCGCGCGCGGCCTGCTGGCGTCGGTCTGAGGGGGATATCCCGCCATGGAAGAACAGAAGGATGCGCTGCGTCTGCATGGCTGGCGCGATGCCCGGGTCTGGAAGCGCGGCGTGCTGATGGTCGTGCTCGCGATCCTGTTCGGGGTCGCGCAGGGGGTGCTCGGGGTGGTCGCGCTGCTCCAGTTCCTGTGGATGCTGGCGACGGGCCGCGCCAATCAGGAACTCGCGGCCTTCGGCGATGATCTGGGCAAGTGGCTCGCGATCACGGCGCGCTACCAGTCCGGCAGGTCGGAACATCTGCCCTTTCCCTGGAGCCGCTGGGGCGCCTGAGGCATAACCGAGCCAGCGACCGCGTGCCCCGGGCAACTGGGGTCTTGCGCGACTCTGTCCGGAGTGGCAGGGTAGCCGCGTTAAATTTTTGTTCAGGAATTTGGCGGGGTTTCGTTATGGCAGCGTTGCGCGCGCTTCGTTTTGCTATTCTCATGTTCGCCCTTGCGGTAGGTGCCGCGCATGCGACCGGGCCCGCCGCGGAACGCGCCGACCCGGTGCCGACCGCGCCGCCCAAGCCGGGTGGGGACGGATCGCGTTTCGTCGGCCCCTATATCGGGGCGTCGGTCGGCTATGCCTGCTGCGGCGCGGATCAGGTCGGCATCCGCTACAAGGATGTTCTTGCCAGGGGGCCTCAGATGCAGATCAAGGGCGCGCTCGCCTCGGCGCGCCTCGGATGGCGCACGCGCGTGAACGAGCAGATCCTCGGTGTCGAGCTCGAGGCAGAGTTCGGCGACATCGCCGATCGGCGCACGGCCAGGGGAATCACGGCCCATTCGCGCATCAGCAACATCGTGACGCTGAAGGGCATCGCCTCGATCCACGCGACCGACAACATGCTGATCTATCTGACCGCAGGCCCGGCCTCGGGGCGGTCGCATTACGAGGTTTCGAACTTCATCTCGCTCGCGCGGACCGCGCGGTTTCCAGGCTATCTGGTCGGGTTCGGAGTCGAGCTGGCGCGCGACAGCGACTGGTCGCTGCGCGGGGAATACCTCGTCTATGAGTTCGGGCGAAACCGGGTCGAAGGGCTGGGCAGGTCGAGCGAGGCGACGCCGACCTTCCACGCGCTGCGCGTCGGCATCAACTACGCCTTCTAGGCCGCGCCTCAGCCCTCCATCGCCTCGAGCTCGTCGATCATCCCCGCGATCATCGCAAGGCCACGGCCCCAGAAGGCCGGATCGGACGCGTCGAGGCCGAAGGGCGCGAGCAACTCGCGGTGGTGCTTCGATCCGCCGGCCTTCAGCATCTCGAAATAGAGATCCCGAAAGCCCGGCCGCCCCTCGGCGTGGACGGCATAGAGCGCGTTCACCAGCCCGTCGCCGAAGGCATAGGCATAGACGTAGAAGGGCGAATGGACGAAATGCGGGATGTAGGACCAGAAGGTCTCGTAGCCCGGCATGAACTCGAAGGCGTCGCCGAGGCTCTCGCCCTGCACCGACATCCAGAGCGCGTTGATGTCCTCGGGCGTCAGCTCCCCCGTGCGGCGCGCGGCGTGCAGGCGGCTTTCGAAATCGTAGAAGGCGATCTGGCGCACGACCGTGTTGATCATGTCCTCGACCTTGCCCGCGAGCAGCACCTTGCGCTCGGTCGCGTCGCGCGCGCCCGCGAGCATGCGCTGGAAGGTCAGCATCTCGCCGAACACGCTCGCGGTTTCGGCGAGCGTCAGCGGCGTCGCCGACAGCAGTTCCCCCTGCGCGGCGGCAAGGCGCTGGTGCACCCCGTGGCCCAGTTCATGGGCAAGCGTCATCACGTCGCGCGGCTTGCCCAGATAATTGAGCATCACATACGGGTGGGCGTCGGTGACGGTCGGGTGCGCGAAGGCGCCGGGCGCCTTGCCGGGCTTCACCGCCGCGTCGATCCAGCCGCGGGTGAAGAAGGGCTCGATCAGGTCGGCCATGCGCGGATCGAAGGCGCAATAGGCCTCGGAGACGGTGCTGCGCGCCTCGTCCCAGCCGACAAGGCGCGGCGTCTCGATCGGCAGCGGCGCGTTGCGGTCCCAGACCTGCAGCTTGGGCAGCCCCATCCAGCGCGCCTTGAGCCGGTAATAGCGGTGCGATAGGGTCGGATAGGCCGCGACCACCGCATCGCGCAGCGCCTGCACCACCTCGGGCTCGACATGGTTTGAAAGGTGGCGGGCGTGCTGGGGCGTCGGCATCTTGCGCCAGCGGTCCGAGATCTCCTTGTCCTTGGCGAGCGTGTTGTGGACGCGGGCGAAGAGCTTGACGTTGCGACCGAACACCTCGGCCAGGGCGCGCGCGCCGGCCTCGCGGCGGCTGCGGTCGGCGTCGGTCAGCAGGTTCAGCGTCGATTCGAGGCTGAGCGGCGCCTCCTCGCCCGCGACCGCGAATTCGAGGCCCGCCATCGTCTCGTCGAAAAGGCGGTTCCACGCGGCGGCGCCGACGGTCGACTGGTCGTGCAGGAACTTCTCGAGCTCATCCGAGAGCTGGTGCGGCCGCATGGCGCGCATCCGCGCAAAGACGGGCGCATAGCGCGCGAGCCCCGCGTCCGCCGCGAGCAGGGCCGCGAGGTGGTCATCCTCGAGCCGGTTGAACTCGAGCGTGAAGAACACGATCGGCGTCGTCGCCGTGGTGATGCGGTCCTGCACGTCGGCCAAGAACTTGGCCCGCCCGCTGTCGAGCGTGTCCTGATAGTGCCGGAGCCCCGCGTAGGATCCGAGCCGCCCGGCCACCATGTCGATCCGCTCGTACCGCTCCACGCAAGCCCGCAGCGCGGCGGCATCGAGCGTCGCGAGCTTGCCCTCGTAGTCGGCCGCAAAGCGCGCGCAGGCCTCGTCGAGCCAGTCGAGATCGCGCGCGACCTCGGGGGCGTCGGGCGCCGCGTAGAGATCGCGCAGGTCCCATTCGGGCAGGTTGCCCAGATGCTCGCTGCCCGAGCGGGCGTTGGCGTCGTGGACGGGGCGGGGCAGGGGCATGGCGGACCTCGGGCGCTGGAGACACCCCTTTCATAGGGCGCCGGGCGGCGGGTGCAACCCGCCTCGGCCCGGGATCAGCGCGCGCAGCGCCGCGATGTCGTCGATCTCGTGCGCGCCCTTGTCGCGCCGCCAGCGCAGCATGCGCGGAAAGCGCAGCGCAACCCCCGAGCGGTGCCGCCCGCTCGCCCGCACGCCCTCGAAGCCCAGTTCGAACACGAGTTCCGGCCGCACCCGCCGCACCGGGCCGAAGCGTTCCTCGGTGTTGGCGCGCACCCAGCGGCTGATTTCCTCGAATTCGGCGTCGGTCAGGCCCGAATAGGCCTTGGCCACGGGCACGAGGGCGTTGCCGTCGCGCAGCGCGAAGGTGAAATCGGTATAGAGCGTCGCGCGCCGCCCGTGGCCCGCCTGCGCATAGACCATCACCGCATCGATGCTGAAGGGGTCGAGCTTCCACTTCCACCACGCCCCCCGCCGCCGCCCGGCATGATAGCCGCCCCCCCGCGACTTGAGCATGAGGCCCTCGGCGCGCGCCCCCCGCGCCCCCTCGCGCAGCGCGGCGAGCCCTGCCCAGTCGGCGAAGGCGACCTCGGGCGACAGGGCCAGCGGCCCCCCCGCCGGCAGCGCGGCGACGATCTGCCCGAGCAGCGCGCGCCGATCAGTCAGCGGCCGCGCGCGGATGTCCGCGCCGCCCCATTCGAGCAGGTCATAGGCCAAGATCCGCGCCGGCGCCTCGGCCAGAAGGCGGCGCGGCACCGACTTGCGCCCGATCCGGGGCTGGAGCGCGCCGAAGGGCAGGGGCGCGCCCGCGCCCGCGTCCCAGGCCAGCACCTCGCCGTCGATCACGGTGCCGTCGGGCAGATGGGCGGCGAGCGGGGCGAATTCGGGAAACCGCGCCGCGATCGCCTCTTCGCCGCGCGACCACAGATGCAGCGCGCCCCCCCGCACGATCGCCTGCGCGCGGATGCCGTCCCATTTCCATTCGGCGAGCCACCCCTCGGGCGGGCCGAGCGCCTCGGGCCCGTCCTCGAGCGGATGGGCGAGGCAGAAGGGATAGGGCCGCGTCGCATCGCCGTCGCCCGACACGAGGCCCGCGAAATCGACCGCCGCCGGATCCCACGCCCCCGTCAGCCGATGGGCGAGCGTCGCGGCCTCGACCCCCGTCGCCTCGGACAGCGCGCGCGTCATCAACCCCTGGCTCACCCCCATGCGGAAGCCCCCGGTGATGAGCTTGTTGAAAAGGAACCGCTCATCCCCGCCCAGCCGGCCCCAAGCATTTAGGATCGCGGCGCGGCGCGCCTCGGCCGGGGCACCCGCGAGGTCGCGCAGCCGCCCGATCCATGCCGCGAGCCCCTCATCCCCCGCCATCCCGCCCGCCGTCCCGCCCGCCGTCCCGCCGCCCTCGGGCAGAAGGCGCGCGATCGTCTCGCTCAGATCGCCCGCGACGCCGTGGCATTCCTCGATCAGCCATTCGGGGATCCCCGCCGCCTCGGCCGCCCAGGCGCGCAACTCGGCCGTGTTCGCCGCCCGCCGCGGCCGCCGCCCCGAGAGGATCGCGATGGTCCAGACCCGGTCCTCGGGAGGGGCCTCGCGGAAATAGGCGGCAAGGGCCGCGACCTTGGCGCCCGTGCGGGTCGTGGCGTCGAGCGCGGCGAAAAGCTCGGCAAAGCGCCTCATTCCCCCTCCCCCTCGCCCTCGCGCGCCTCGCGCCCGGTCGCGACCACGGCCGCATCGAGGCCCCGCCCCGCCAGCCAGCGCGCGAAGGGGGCGGTGTAGCCGTGGGTCACGAAGACGCGCGCGGCGCCCGTCTCGGCGATGGCGCGATTGAGCGCCGGCCAATCGGCATGGTCCGAGATCACGAAGCCCCGCCCCAGCCCCTGCCGCCGCCGCACGCCCCGGAGCGCCATCCACCCCGAGGCGAAGGCGGTTTCATGCGCCCCGATCCGGCGGGCGAACCCGGCCTCGCCCAGCGTCGCGGGCGGTGCGATCACGAGCGCGCCGGGCGGGGCCTTGGCGCCCGCGCCGAGCACCTGCGCCTCGGGCACGGCGTAGCCCTGCGCGCGCAGCACCCGGCTCATGCCCTCGACCGCCGGATGGGCGCAAAGCGGGCCCGGCCCGTCGCGGAGCGCCGCCATCAGCCGCTGCGCCTTGCCGAGGCTGTAGGCCCCGATCACCGCGACCTTGCCCGCCGCCGCCGCCTCGGCCCACCAGCGCCGGATGCCGGCCACCACCTCGGCCTGCGGCGCCCAGCGAAAGATCGGCAGCCCGAAGGTGCACTCGCTGATGAAGGCGTCGCAGCGGACAGGCTCGAAGGGCTCGCAGAGCCCGTCGGGTTCGAGCTTGTAGTCGCCCGAGACGACCCAGACCTCGCCGCCGCGCGCCACCCGCACCTGCGCCGAGCCCGGCACATGCCCGGCAGGATGAAAGCTCAGATCGACCCCCCCGATCCGCCGCACCTCGCCCCAGCGCAAGCCCTCGATCGCGATCTGCCCGAGGCGCGCGCGGATCACCGGGGCGGCGGCGGCCGAGGCGAGATAGGCGCCGTGCCCGCCGCGGGCGTGGTCGGAATGGCCATGCGTCACCACCGCCCGGTCCACCGCACGCACCGGGTCGATGAAAAACCCGCCCTCGGGGCAGAAGATGCCGCGGTCGGTGAAGGTCAGAAGCGGATCGCGCGCCATGGCGCCGAGGATAGGCCGCCCCATCCCCGCCGGAAACCCCCGCCGGTTTGATCCATGTCGTTGCGCCCCCGCCCCGCGCGCGCGAGCCTGCCCGCCATGATCCAGCCGAAAGGAGCCGCCATGCTCGAGATCAGCCCCGCCAAGGTCGTTCAGGTCATCTTCCAGTCGCGCGAGGGCGACCGCGCGGATGAGGAACTCGAAGCCTTCATCGAGGCGATGAACGAGGATGAAAAGACCAGCCTCGTGGCGCTGGCCTGGGTCGGGCGCGGCGCCTTCGACCCGGCCGAGTTCGACGAGGCCCGCGCCATCGCCGCCGCCGAGGCCACGACGCCCACCGCCCGCTACCTCATGGGGATGCCGCATCTGGCCGAGAACCTCGAGGCGGGCCTTGATGCGATGGGCATCGACGTGACCGAGGCCGAAGAGGATTTCCTCTGAGGCGGCATCAGAACCGGATCGGCGGAAATCCCACCGCCAAGACCGGACCCTCGGTCGCGAAATAGTCGATCGAGGCGCGCGTGCGCCGATACCCGAGGCTGAGCCGCAGCGCCCGCCCGAGCGGCACCGCCAGCGTCGCGCCAAGGATCGTCTCGGTCCGCGCGATCCCGAAATAGCTGCTGCCCGAGGCCGCCGCGATGCTGCCTTCGAGTCGCACCCAGCGCGTCCCGATGGGCAGGCGCAGCCGCGCCACGCCTTCGCGCCTGACCACGTGGCGCCCCGGCATCGCGGTGCCCGCGATGATCTGCACCCCCCCGTGCCAGCCCGCGGGGTGGATCATGTCGAACCGCCCGATCAGCCGGTTCTGCCCCGCGAAATCGAGGCGCATCCGCGCCACCGCGCCGCTCGCCTCGGCGTGGACCGGGCCGCGCGTCGTGAACACGCGCCCGAGGCGCAGGGTCGTCGCGCGCGTGTCGCTGCGCGCGAATTCGCGCAAGCTGCGCTGCATCTCGGCGCAGCCCTCGGCGAACCAGCCGCGCGCGAGGTCGCGCTCGGCGCAGCCCTGCACCCGCACCCCGCGGATGCCCGGCTCCCCGGCCCTGTCCGTCACCCCCGACCAGGCCGCGAGCAGCCCCAGCCGCAGCCCCGGCGGGCGGGCGAGGCGCAGGCTAAGCCCGACCTCCGCCCCCGCCACCACGCCCGACCGGCGCAGCCGCGCCGGATCGCTCGCGAACACGAGGTTGCCCAGGACCAGCGGCCGGTCGGGGTTGCCGCCGTTGATATCGGCCTCGTGGCGCAGGATGGGGGTGGCGAAGGGCACGAGGCGGGGCGGATCGGCGTGCCCCTGAACCCGCCCCTGCGCGCGCGCGAGCACCGCGAGGGCGCCGAACTCGGCGGCCCCGATCGCGCGCCCCTCGGCCGCCCCGAGGCGGCAGTGCAGCTCAAGCCGCGCGCTCTGCGCATCGGCACAGACCGCCGCCTCACCTGCCGGCCCCGCTACCGGCCCCGACCCAGTCTGCGCCCACCCCCCGGCCCCGGCCATGATGAGCATGAGCGCGCCGAACGCCCCCGCGCAGCCGCGGATCCGGGGGCCGCGCGCAGAACCGAACCGCCCCGACATCGCCGCCCCCTGTAATGCCCATCCTGAAACGCAGGGCCACACTGAACCCGCGCCCCGGGCCGGTCAAGTTCGCCGCCGCGCCTCGGCTGGCGCCGTCAAGGGGCTGACAGGGCGGACCGATCCCGCTATCGTGCCCCCGTTTCAGACGCAGATTTCAGGGGGCGCGATCCGTCGATGGCCAACCACCTTCATTACGGCGACAATCTCGAGGTGCTGCGCAACATGCCGGCCGAGAGCGTGGATCTCATCTATCTCGATCCGCCCTTCAACTCGAACGCCTCCTACAACCAGCTCTTCAAGTCGCCCGACGGCAAGACGAGTGCCGCGCAGGTCGAGGCCTTCGAGGATACCTGGCACTGGACGGACGCGGCCGCCGCCGCCTATGAGGATGTCCGCCGCCACCGCACCCATTCGGACGCGGCCCAGATGATCGTCGCGCTGCGCGCGTTTCTGGGCGAGAACGACATGATGGCCTATCTCGCCATGATGGAGGTGCGGCTGATCGAGCTGCACCGGGTGCTGAAGCCCACCGGCAGCCTCTATCTGCACTGCGACCCGACGGCGAGCCATTACCTGAAGATTCTGCTGGATGCGGTGTTTGGGAAGGAAAATTTCAGGAATGAGATTGTTTGGCAAAGGTTTGGATCACACAATGACTCGAAGCGCTTTGGCAAAGTTCATGACATAATTCTGTTCTATTCAAAAAACAACGATTTTAATTTTAACCCTATTAGAACTGAATATAGCGAGGAGCACATAAGAAAGAGATTCAGATACTCGGATTCAAGTGGCCGTAGGTTTTGGCCAAACACAATGCTTGCTCCAGGAGGAAGGGGGCCACAATATGAGTGGAACGGTCACACGAGGAATTGGAGATTCACTAAGGAGAACATGCAGAAACTGCATGATCGAAACGAAATTTATTATAGCAAAGAAGGCATGCCTTACCGAAAAAACTTTCTGGACGCTCTCTCTGGACAGCTAGTCCAAAGTATCTGGACAGATATCCGAATGACGAAAAGTGGGTCAGAACGCCTCGGCTACCCCACCCAGAAACCCGTCGCGCTGCTCGAACGCATCCTGAGCGCCTCGTCGAACCCCAGCGATGTCGTGCTCGACCCGTTCTGCGGCTGCGGCACCACCATCCATGCCGCGCAGAAGCTCGGGCGGGCGTGGATCGGCATCGACATCACCCACCTTGCCATCGGGCTGATCGAGAAGCGCCTGCGCGACGCCTTTCCCGATGTCGCCTTCACCACCCACGGGGTGCCGAAGGACGTCGAGGGCGCGCGCGATCTGGCGCAGCGCGGACGCTATCACGAGTTCGAGAAATGGGCGCTCTCGCTCATCAACGCGCAGCCGGGCAATTTTGGCAAGAAGGGGGCCGACCGCGGCATCGACGGCAACATCTGGTTCGGCAAGACGGGCCGCGCCATCGTCAGCGTCAAGGCGGGGGAGAATGTGGGCGTGTCGATGATCCGCGACCTGCGCGGCACGATCGAGCGCGAGGGCGCCGACATCGGCGTGTTCCTGACGCTTGTGCCTCCCGGCCGGCCGATGCAGACCGAGGCCGCCGCGGCCGGACAGTTCACGCTCGAGGATTGCAGCCCGGTGCCGCGCCTCCAGATCGTGACGGTCGAACAGGCGATGGTGCTGCGCGAGCGCGCGGTGGCGCTGCCGCTGCGCCGCGCCGACACCTTTCGTCGCGCCGCGCGCGAGGAGGACGGCCGGCAAGGCGCGTTCGAGATCTGACGGGCGGGGCGCGCGCGCGCGGGGGGGGGCTAGTGCGCGGGCAGGCAGACCGGGTCGATCAGCGAGCGTCCGCCATCGACCGTCAGGACCTGCCCCGTCACGAAGCCCGCGCCGTCCGAGGCGAGGAACTGGACCGCCTCGGCGAGTTCGTCGGCGCCGGCGATGCGCCCGAGGGGGGTGTTGCGGATGATCTCGGCCCGCTTGTCGGCGTGCCCCTTCAGGCTGCCCTGGAGCGAGGCGCTCATCACGCTGCCGAAGGCGACCGCATTGACGCGGATGCGCCGCGGGGCGAGGGCGACTGCCATCGAGCGGGTCATCTGGTCGATCGCGGCGCAGGCGATGGAATAGGCCATCAGTTCGGGCTGCGCGCGACGCGCCGCGATCGACGAGATGTTGACGATCGATCCGGCCGCGAGGGTCGCGCCCTCTTCGGTTGCCTCGCGCGCGGACTGGAGGATCATCCGCCGCGCCACCGCCTGCGAGACGCGCAGACTCGTCATCAGGTTCAGCGCGATCATGTCCTCGACCGCGTCGGCCTCTATCCCGATCGGGTCGGAGGTCGCGACATGGCGCGAGGCGTTCACCAGCACGTCGATCCGGTCGAAGGCGTCGATCGTGGCCGAGACGAGGTTCGCGACCGCGAGTTTCTCGCGCAGGTCGCCCGCGAAATGGCGGACCTGCCCCTCGCTGCGCGCCGCATCGCCGACCTCATGGAGCAATTGCGCCTCGTCGGGATCGGCGAACATCACCGACGCGCCCCGGTCGACGAAATGCCGCGCGATCGCGAGGCCGATCCCGCGCGCCGCGCCGGTGACGATGACAGCCTTGCCAGCAACCGAATAGGACATGGATCACCTCTGCCTGCGCGGCGCCGATGGCCGCGGCCGACTTGCGCGCCAGACCTTGAAGGAGGCCGAAACCGCGATCTGCTCGACCTCGGCGAAGGCGCCCCTCAGGGTTTCCTCATAGGGCAGATGGCGGTTTGCGACCAGCCACAAACTGCCGCCCGGTGAGAGCATGCGCGCCGCGGCGCCGATGAATGCCTGCCCGAGACTCGGATCCGCCCCCCGCCCGGCGTGAAAGGGCGGGTTGCAGATGATGCCGTCATAGGGTGCTGCGGGCCTATGGCGGCGCACGTCGGCCCAGACGAAAATGGCGCGCGGATCGGTCAGGTTGCGCCGCGCGCAGTCGAGCGCATCCGCCTCTGCCTCGACCAGTTCGATCGATGTGACGCCGTCGCGCGTCAGTGCCTGCGCCGCCAGCCAGCCCCAGCCGGCGCCAAGATCGGCCATCCGGGGCGGCAGCCGCGCTGGCAGATGCGCGGCCAGCATCACCGACCCCGGATCGGGGCCATCGGCCGAAAAAACGCCGGGAAGGGTGACGAAACCGCCCTCGACGGCGCGCGCGGCGGCCGCCCAGCCCGCCGGGGCCGCATCCGGGGCGCACAGACCGAAGCAGCGCCCGTGCCCCTTGGCCACCACCCAGTCGGCGGGGGTGCCGAGTTGCACCAGATCGCGCTGCATGGCCTCGATCCCGTCCGATTTCTGCCCGTCGATGATGATCGGGGCGCCGGCCCCGACCGCCGCCACCGCTTCGGCGAAGATCGCGCGCGCATGGGCTCGGGCGCGTGGCAGGCAGATGATCGCGGCCGCCTGACCGGTTGCGGCGACCCGCGCGACGGACACGCCGCGCGCCGCGAAGGCATCCTGCGCCACGCGGTCCGAGGTCACGATCGTGACGCGCCCGAGCGGAAGCGCCGAGAGATCGTCATCCGGGGCGGGGCGATAGACGGCGATCGGCCCTGCCTCGGGCAGGCAGAGCGCGCCGGTCGCGATCGCGTGGGCAAGGCGGGTGGCGCGCATCTCTCCCTGCTGCGCTGCGGCGGTCCTGCATAGCGTCCGCCGTCCCGGATCGCAAGGCGCAGGGGCGGGAAACGCGTTGCTTGCGCTCGATCAGGGATTGAATGTTGCCCTATTTTTGACACATGATCGCAAATACCGCATGATTTCGGCCTGTTATTCTGCGACTTTTCAGCAACAATGCCAAGAAACCGACAGTGATCGGTTGCGGTAACACAAATCTTATTGATAGCTAAACCGCAACCGGGACGACGCGAGTGACCGACCGAGATGACCGACGCAGCAACCGGCCGGACGCCGATCATCGGCTCCTCGCCCGCCATCGCGCGCGTGCGGCAGCTCATCTCCACCGTGGCGCCATCCACGGGCACCGTGCTGGTGCTCGGGCCGACGGGGGCGGGCAAGGAACTCGTGGCGCAGGCCATCCACGCCGAGAGCGGCAGGCGCGGCCGGATCGTCGCGCTCAATTGCGCCGCGATCCCCGCGGAACTGCTCGAATCCGAGCTCTTCGGCTATGAAAAGGGCGCCTTTACCGGCGCTGACCGCCAGCGGCAGGGCCGCTTCGAGCAGGCGCAGGGCGGGACCCTCTTTCTCGACGAGATCGGCGACATGCCGCTGGCGCTGCAATCGAAGCTCTTGCGCGTGCTCGAGACGCGCGCGCTGCAGCGCATCGGCGGGCGCGAGGATATCGCGCTCGATTTCCGCCTCGTCTGCGCCACGCACCGCAACCTCGATGCCAAGGTCGCCTCGGGTGAGTTCCGGGCCGATCTCTATTACCGGCTGAACGTATTCCCGATCGAGGTGCCGAGCCTCGCCGAGCGCGCCTCGGACATTCCCGAGATCGTCGCCGCGATGATCGCCGACCGCTGCCGCATGGATCCCGCCGCGGTTGCGCCCGAGTTCGACGCCTCGGCGATGCAGGCGCTCGCTGGTTGCCCCTGGCCGGGCAACGTGCGCGAGTTGCGCAACGTCGTCGATCGGGCGTTCATCCTCTTTCCCGGCCGCGGCGTCGGCGCGCAGCAGGTGCGCGAGAACCTCCTCCTGCTGCGCGTGCCCGACGCGGCGCGGCAGGCCACCGAGCAGGCTGAGGTCTGGTCGGAGTTCACCAATCTCGGCGGGGTGGGCCGCAACCTCGGGGCCCCGAGCGAGGATGCGCAGGTCACCGCCTATCGCGGCTGGTTCGACCACCACGACGAGATCGACCTGCGCCGGCATGTGCGCGACATCGAGGTGGTGCTGATCGAGGCCGCGCTCGAAAAGCACAACGGTTTCGTCAGCCGGGCGGCGACGGTCCTCAAGCTCCGGCGCACGACGCTGATCGAGAAGATGAAGAAGCTGATGATCGAACGCCCCGCCATGGCCGCGACCGAAGAGTTGTAGATTCGGGGTCAAAATCCCGCCACCTCGGGCGGCGCCAGAAAAAACGATTTCATGTCAGATGGTTGAAGCGTCGGCTTTCCGACAAATACCTGTCAAATTGATTGTTTGCAAAAACCGGGCCGATTGCCGATCCTCCCTGCAACCGGAGGTAGGCCCATGCAGATCTTCACGTCCCAGCAGTTGCGGCAAAAGCAGTCGCTCGTCATCACGACGCAGTTGCAGCAGGCGATCCGGCTTCTGCAGATGTCGAACCTCGAGTTGCGCGCCTTCCTCGACCAGCAGGCCGAGGAGAACCCCTTCATCGAGGTGGCCGAGGGCGAACGCGACGCGCCGATACTTGCGCCCGAGGCGCCGCAGGCCACGGCCGAGGCCGCCCCTGAGGCGATCGACGCGCCGATCGGCGCGGCCGCGATCCCCGATGACGGCCCGATCTGCGCCGAGGGCTATGCCAACACCTTCGAGACCGACCGGATCGACCTCGGCACCGGCGGGCGCCGGCGCGACGACGAGGGGGACGATTTCGACGCGATCTCGGGCAGCGTGGCGCAGGGCGAACGCTCGCTCTACGATCATGTCGCGACGCAGATCGACCTCATCTTCGCCCACCCCGCAGAGCGCATCATCGCGCTTGCGCTGGCCGACGGGCTGGAGCCCACGGGCTGGCTCGGCCCGAGCGTCGACGAGGTCGCGATGGCGCTCGGCGTGCCGGGCGCCGAGGTCGAGGCGGTGCTGAAGCGGCTGCAGGGCATCGAGCCTGCCGGGATTTTCGCGCGCAACCTTGCCGAATGCCTGCGCCTTCAGGCCGCCGAACGGGGGATGCTGACGCCCGCCTTCGCCGCGCTCTTGGGCAACCTGCCGCTGCTCGCTTCGGGCAACATGAAATCGCTCGCCCGCAGTTGCGGCGTCGATGCCGATGCCCTGCGCGAGATGCTGCGCGCGCTGCGCACGCTCGACCCCAAGCCCGGGATGCAGTTCGAGCAGGGCGCCGAGCCGATCACGCCGCCCGACCTGATCGTGCGGCGCGGCCCGGACGGCTGGATCGTGGACCTCAACCGCTCGACCCTGCCCTCGGTCAGGGTCAACCGCGATTTCGCGCAGTCCGTGCTTGCGGGCAAGGCCGCGAACCCCGCGGCCGATGCCGCGCGCGGCTTTGCGCGCGAGCGCGTATCGGATGCGAACTGGCTGCGCCGCGCCATCGCGCAGCGCAACGCCACCACCCTGCGCATCGGCGCCGAGATCGTGCGCCAGCAGGAGGCTTTCCTCGAAAAGGGCCTCGGCCATCTGCGCCCGCTCGTGCTGCGCGACGTCGCCGAAGCCGTCGGCGTGCACGAAAGCACCGTCAGCCGCGTCACCTCGGGCCTGATGATGGCGACCCCGCTCGGGACCTTCCGCCTCAAGACCTTCTTCAGCGTGGGCCTGCCGTCCTCGACCTCGGGCGAGGGGGCCGATGCCGCCTCGGCCGTCAAGTTCCGCATCCGCAAGCTGATCGAGGGCGAACCCGCCGATGCCCCCTACAGCGATGACGCCATCGTGCGGATGATGAAGGCCGAGGGGGTGAACCTCGCACGCCGGACGGCGGCGAAATACCGCGAGATGCTCAATATTCCGTCTTCCTTCGCGCGCCGGCGCAAGGCGGTGATGGCGGGCCAGGTCTGACGCCGCGCCCCGCTATTGAAGCGGGACGTTGAACGAGATGTCGGCGACCGTAAGGGTGCGCGTCTGGGCGATGCGCAGATCGCCCTGGAGATTGACCTCGAGGCTTTCGTTGAGCGCCACGATCACCGCGACGGGGCGTGGCGGTTCCTGCGCGACATGGCGCGCGAGCGTCTCGAACCCCGCCCGCGGCAGCGCGATCTCGCCGCGCATCAGCGGGCGGTCGGCGAGGATCTCGATCTGCCCGATCGGACCGCCGCCCCGCAGCACATCGACCGGCCGGAGCCTGAGCGTGCAGGTCCCGCGCGCGATGCTCGAGAGCCCGCAGGAGAGATCGAGTTCCTGCCGCATCTCGGTTCCGAGGAGCCGCATCTCGGCGCTTTGCAGGAACATTTGAAGGGTGTGCGAGGGGAACCAGCCGTCCGTCATGGCCGGCCGGCCTCGGCCAGGCCGGGCTCATCGAGCATGCGCGCGAGCGTTGCCCTGATCCGCCCGATCGCGGCCTTCTTGATCTGAGAGACGCGCCCGGTCGTGACCTCGAGCACCTCGGCGATCTCGTAGACGTTCAATTCCTCGACATAATAGAGTTGCAGCACCAGCGCCTCGCGCTCGGGCAGGGTGGCGAGGGCATCGCGCAGCGCGCCGCGCAATTCGGTCTGCGAGAGGGCCTCTTCGGGGTTGTCCGAGCTTTCGGCAAACCAGATCGAGAATTCGTCATAGGCCTCGTCGAGCGAGTGGTGGACGTTGGCCTGAAACGCCTGTTCCCACTGGTCGAGCTCGCGCAGGCTCAGCCCCGTCTCTTCGGCGACCTCGGCCGGGAGCGGGGCGCGTTGCAGCCGGCGTTCCAGCGCGAGCGTCGCGCCCGAGATCTTCTGGCGCATCACGATCGTGGTCCGGCAGAGGTTCGAGTTGCGCCGCAGGAAATCGAGGATCGCCCCCCGGATGCGGATCAGCGCATAGGCATCGAAGTTCACGCCGTCGCGCTTTTCGTATTTCTGGCTCGCGTCCACGAGGCCCATGTATCCGACCTGGATCAGATCCTCGACCTCGACGGCACCCCGCACGCGGCCGTGCAGCTGATAGGCGATCCGGCGCACCATCTCGAGATGCGTCGCGACCAGATCCTCGGGGCGCGTGCTCTGTTCCAGATATCCCCGCCTGATCATCATGTTGCACCTGCGATGTGGTCGTGCATGATCGTTATCGTGACGGCCCGAAGCCCGCTGCGCGGGTGCCGCCCCGCCGATAGCCAGCCGATCCGGACGCCGCGCTGCGCGAGCGCGAGCAGCTCGCCGGGTGCCGCCGGGCATTCGTCGAGCTTGCTGAGCGCGACGATCGCCTGCGCCGCCTCGGGCCGGTCGAGCTGCCGCGCGATCAGGGTTGCGCTTGCGCCGCCCGGCAGCACGAGGATCGCCGTCTCGGTCCGATCGGGCAGCGCCGGTCCGAGGGCGGCCCGCAGCCGCGCAACCTCGGCCGCGTCCGCCGGCATGTCGAGGATATGCGTCACCCCGGGCGCGAATTCCGGCAGCGGGGCGCCCTCGGCCCAGGTCGCGAAGCCTGCGCGCGGCCCCAGACCCGAGGCCAGCAGCCGCAGCCGCCCGTCATCGATCGCGCCATGCGCGAGGATGTTCATCAACGCGACCCCGCGTCGGGGCAGGTTGTCGGCCGCATGCGATGCCATCCTCGCCGCGAGCGTGGTGCGCCCGGCCCCCGACGGGCCGATGATCCAGACCACATCGGCTGCAAGGTGACCGTCCGGATCGTCATCGACGATCTGGGCCGCAAGGGCGCGCGCGAAGGCGGGCGCCGGGGCCGCCCCGGCATCGATCCGCGAAAGGTTCTGCGCCAGCACGGGATCGAAGCCCGCCGTCAGGATCCGGTTGGTCTCGATCGCGGCGGCGGCGGCGGTGGGCTCGGTCGCCATCGACTGGCGCAATCCTGCGAGCGCGTCGTGCAGGCGCACCAGAATGCCGGTGACGCTGTCGCCCTGAAGCCCCGCGCCATCCGGCGCGGGCGCGCTCGGTGGCCGCAGGCCCGCCCCGCCTGCCGCCGCCGGCGGCGTCGCGATGCGCGGCGTGGCGGCGATGCCGCCGTCATCGTCGAAAAAGCGCAGGCCCCGCGTCGTGTTCACCGGGGCGTGCAGGATCCCGTTGGCAAGCTTGCGAAAGGCCGCGCCCTCGGGCGTCGCGGGGTTCCCGCCGCCCTGCATGATGGGCTTGAGCGCGACGATCGACCGGCTCAGCGCATTCGAGAGCGGCACATGCCCCACATGCGTCAGCTCGACCGAGAGGAAGCGCATGGTGATGGCGCGGAACTTCTCGAAATGGCGCGCGGCCTCGGCCTCGTTCGCGGCCATGTTGACGACGATCGAGAACCGCTCAAGCCCGTAGTCGAGGTTCGCCGTCTTGATCAGCGCATAGGCGTCCATGAAGCTCGTCGGTTCGGGCACGATGACGACCAGAACCCGGTCCGAGGCCGCCACGAACGACAGCGCATTGTCCGAGGCCCCCGCCGGCGCGTCGATCAGCAGCACATCCGTCTCGGCCGCCAGCGCATCGAAGTTGCGGATCAGCCGATAGCGCACCGTCGGATCGACGTTCAGAAGATCCGACAGCGCACTCCCGCCGGCATAGAGTTCGAGCCCCGGCGCGACGCGCTCCGCGATCTGCTCCAGCGAGCGTTCGCCCGAAATGACATCGCGGATCGATTTCGTGCTGTTGATGCCCATCAGCACATGCGAGTTGGCCAGCCCGAAATCGGCGTCGAGCAGCTTGACGCGCAGGCCCATCGAGGCGAGCGTCAGCGACAGGTTGACGGCGATGCAGGTCTTGCCGACGCCGCCCTTCCCGCTCGCTATGGTGATCGACTGGGGCATCGATGGTCCCTCTTTGCCTGCCCGCCCGCTCAGGCCTGCGCGATGTAGCCCGCGACGTAGTCGCGCATCACCTGACCCGTCGCCGGCGACAGGTTGCCCACCAGCGCGCGCGTTCCCGACAACCAGCCGATCCGCAGATCATGCGCCGCAAGGCCCGACAGTTCGGCCGCGGCCACGTCGCATTCGTCGAGCTTGGTCAGCGCGATCGTGGCATCGGCGCATTCGGGCCGCGACATCTGCCGGTCGAGCATCCCGGCCGTAGTGCCCGCCGGCACCGCAAGGATCCGCGGGGCATCGTGCCCGATCAGCGGCCCGAGTGCCGAGAGGATGCGCGCGCAGGTCGCCGGATCGGACGGCATGTCGATGATGTGGGTGACGCCCGCTTCGGGTCGCGGAAGGCTCGAGAGTTCTTCCTCGTGCCAGATCGCATGGCCGATATCGAGCATTTGCGCGCTGTTGAGCATCCGCGCGAAACCCTTGAGCGTGTCGCCCGAGGTCATGCCCCGCGGGCAGATCTCGATCAGGCGGCAACGGCGGTCGGGGTGGAGGTCGCGCACGATCGCGCCCAGCTTGGCCGCGAGGGTCGAGCGCCCCGATCCCGAGGGGCCAAGCACGAGGATCGCATCGGCTGCAAGCATCGTCTCGGGTGACGGCGCGATGATGCGGGCCGCCAGCGCCTCGGCGAAGGCCGCCTCGATCTGCTCGGCCGATCCGGCGAGGTCGCGGGTGACCTCGGCCACGAGCGCGGCGTCGAAGCCTGCCGCGAGGATGCGGCGCGACGGGTCGGGCGCCGCGGGCGGCGCGGGCGGCGCCGGCCGCTTCGGGCCTTCGAGGTCGGGCACGGTAATGTCGGTGCGCAGCATCGTCTCGCGCAGATGGCTCAGCGCGTCATGGAGCCGTTCAAGGGTGCGCGTGACCTCGGTGCTCTCGGATGGGATCGCGGGCGGCAGCTGCGCCCGGACCGGCAGCGGGTCGGTGGAGAGGGCAGCGCCGCCGGTTTCGGGCAGCGGGCGGGCGGGGGCAAGGGGGCGGAAGGCGGGTGCGCGCCCGCCGCGTGGCTGGTCGGCCGCCGGATGTTGCAGGCGCACGACCGTCGCCGACGGCCGCGCCGAGGCCCCGGCGGCGATGCCCTCGCGCTCGGAGGGTTCGGCGTGCGCCTCGCGGCCGCGCTGTAGCACCAACACCTCTTCGGTCGCGCCATGCTCGGCCAGTGCCGCGGCGAAGGCCGAGCGGGCCTTGCTCTCGCGCGGGCTGGGAGGGATCGGGTCATTGGTGGCCTTGATCTCGACCATCCCGTCGCGCTTGGTCGTCGAGAGGATATAGGCGTTGTCGCCAAGCTGGCGCGCGATCTCGTCCATCGCGAGCGAGCTGTCGGGGGCAAGCACTGTGAGCGTGGGCATGGCCGTTCACCTCATCTGGTCTTGGGGCCGGTTTCGCGGGGCAGGGCCCCCGCGCCGCCGATGGTCGCGGCGACCTCGACACGGCGGTTTTCGGGCAGTTCGGTATAGCTCAGCACGATGGCGTCGGGCATGTGGCCGCGCAGGAAGGCGGCGAAGGCGCGCCGGATCTGGGGGGCGACGACGGTGACGCCGGGCTTGCCCTCGGCCGACATCCGCTCGGAGGTCTCGTTGATCGAGGTCACGAGCTGCTGGGCTAGCTCGCCCTCGAGGATCAGTTCGCCCTCGGCCGACTGGCGCAGGGTCCGCAGCAGGAGCTGCTCGAGGTCGGGCGTCAGGGTGATGACGGGCAGCGGCTTGCCAAGCGGCGCCACCTGCTGGATGAGGAGCGGCACAAGCGCCGGCCGCAGCGCCTCGGCCATCTCCGCGGGCGGGGCATTGCGGTTCGAGAGGTTCGCGAGCCCCTCGAGGATCCGCCGCAGGTCCGCGATCGGGATCCGCTCGTGCAGGAGCGCGCGCAGCACCGCCGTCAGCACATGCAGCGGCACGAGCTTCGGGACGACCGACTGCACGAGGTTCGGGCTGTTCTTGGCGAGGTTGTCGACCAGCGCCTGCACATCGTCCTGCCCCACGAGTTCGGCCGCGTGCTTGTAGAGAAGCTGGCTGAGGTGCGTCGCAAGGACCGACTCGGGCTCGATCACGACATAGTCGTTCGCCTCGGCCTCGGCCTGCTGCTGCGGGCGGATCCAGGTCGCGTCCATCCCGAACGACGGATCCTTGACGTCGATCCCGTCGATCCGGATCGCGGTCCGGTCCCCCGCTAGTGCGAGCTTGCGGTCGGGGTGGACGCGATCCTCGCCGACGATCGTCTGGCCGATGCGGATGCGGTACTGGTTGGGCTCTAGCCCGAGATCGTCGCGGATGCGCACGCCAGGCACGACGAATCCGAGCGCGCGCGACACCTCGCGCCGGATGCCGGTGATGCGCGTCACGAGCGGGCTTGCGTCCTCGCCATCGACCATCGAGATGAGGCCATAGCCGAGCTGGAGCGAGATAGGCGAGTAATCCGTTACGTCCTCAAGTGTGATCGCTTCCTTGGGCGCGGCGTCGGCGGCGTCCGCATCGCCCGCATCCTCGGGTTCCTCTGCACGCGCGAGTTCCGCCCGCCGCGCGAGATATCCCGCGATGCCGGCAAGAAGCGCGAAGAAGAGGAAGATCTCGTTGGGCATGCCGGGCGTCACGCCGAGGATGAGCATCACCACCGCCGCCGGGATCCAGGCGCGCGAGAGGTGGACCTGCTTGCCGATGTGCTCGGCCATGTCGTGGGTCGAGGAGACGCGCGTGACGATGATCGCGGTCGCGATCGACAGCAGGAGCGAGGGGATCTGCGCCACCAGCCCGTCGCCGATCGAGAGAAGGATGTAGATCTGCGCCGCGTCCGCGATCGCAAGATCGTGCTGCACGGTCCCGATGATGAGGCCGCCGATGATGTTGATGGCGAGGATCAGCAGACCCGCGATCGCATCGCCCTTCACGAATTTCGATGCACCATCCATCGAGCCATAGAAATCTGCCTCCTGCGCGACCTCCTGGCGGCGCTTCGTCGCCTCCTCGGCCGTCAGCAGCCCGGCGTTGAGGTCGGCGTCGATCGCCATCTGCTTGCCCGGCATCGCATCGAGGGTGAACCGCGCCGATACTTCAGAGACGCGCCCGGCGCCCTTGGTGATGACGACGAGGTTGATGATGACGAGGATCGCGAAGACGAAGATCCCGACGACATAGTTTCCCGCGATCACGAACTCGCCGAACGCCTTGATGACCTGGCCGGCCGCGTCGTCGCCCGTGTGCCCCTCGGCCAGAACGATCCGGGTCGAGGCGACGTTGAGTGCGAGGCGCAGAACGGTCGCGATCAGCAGCAGGTTCGGGAAGGACGAGAAATCGACCGGCCGATAGGTGTGCATCGCCACGAGGAGGATCAGAAGCGACAAGAGGATGTTCAGCACGAAGAAGGTGTCGAGCAGGATGACCGGCAGCGGCAGGACCATCATCGCGATGACGGCGAGGATGCCGATCGGCAACACGGTGCCCGACAGCGCCCCGCGCAGATCGCCGAACCCGCCGCGGGCGCGTGTCAGATCCATGACGCGGCTCCGCTGTCAAAATCCCGGCCTCTGACGGGTTCCGGACGGGCGCAGCGTGCGCTTCTGGCAGTCCTGGGCGCTGGTTCGAGGCGATCTGACATCTTTCCGCCGTTTCTGTACTGCCCGCGAGGGTGGGGGTAGGAACAGGAAAGCAAATCCCGTGCCAGCCGCGGAATTGCACTTGTGGCGAAGGCATGCCCGGGCGTCTGGCATGGATCATGCAAGCCGTGCGGCGCAACTTTCCACGAAGGAGCGGCCCCTTGGATCACGCAGACGCCCCGAACCGCCCGCCCCGCGCCCGCGCCTCAAAGGCCCCCGCCGCAATGGCCCCCGCCGCAATGGCCCTCGCCTGCGCCGCCGCGCTGATGGGCTGCACGGGGCCGCTCGGCCTCAGCCTGCCCATGATCGGCACGGGTGGCGCCGCGCCAAGCGCGACGCAAGATCTGGTGCAGACGCAGCAGGTCCTCGCCGTGACCGAGACCGCCGCCCGCACCGTCCCGACCATCAACGGCGTCGGCTATGCCGTCGTCTCGGCGCAAAACGGCAAGTCGCTCACGCATCGGCGCCTGCTCGCGATCCGGGCCGCGCGCCTCGAGGCGATGCGCGAGCTGACCGAGAAGGTCCACGGGCTCAGGATCGACAGCCAGACTTCGGTGGCCGATGCCGTCGTCCAGAGCGACACGCTGCGCGCCTCGGTCGCGGGCACGATCAGGGGTGCGCGCACCGTCCGCATCGAACCCAAGGGCAGCGACACCTATGAGGTGCTGCTCGAGATCGACCGCGAGATGATCGACCAGCTCCTGCGCTCGGCGCGCCGGGCGGGCTGAGGGGGCGGCGACGATGCCCGCCCCGATCAGGCGCATGATGGCGGTCGGCGCCATGATCGCCGCCGTCTGCGCGGCGCTGCCCGCCGCGGCCCAGCTCATGCGGGTCGAGGCCGAGGGGCAGGCCGTCGATACCGTTCAGGGCGGGGCCGCCGCGACGCGCCGGCGCGCGCTCGAAGAGGCGCTCTATCAGGCGGCGATGATCGGCGGGGCCGAGGTCAAGGGATTCACGGCGCTCTCGCGCAGCGAGATCGTCACCGACCAGCTTGTTGTCCGCCCGGCGTCGCGCATCCTCGATTATGCCGTGATCGCCGAGGACCGCGTCGGCGAGGTCACGCGGGTGCGGATCAGCGCGATGGTGGGCGAGGTGCAGCCGATCGCGGCATGTCCGCGGGATGTGCGCCTCTCGGTCACCTCGTTTCGCCCGTCTCTGCACCTCGACCATCGCGCGCCGGCCTGGATGCAGCCGATCGTGCAGGAGATCGCAGCCGAACTGCTGGCCGAACTCGGCCGCCACCGCGCGGTCGAGCTTACAGGCACGGTCGGCACCTCGGCACAGGAACTGACGGCCACGAGCAGGAACCCGGCCTTCGATTATGCGACCCTGACCGGGATGCGGCCGGTCGCGGCCGGGATCGCGGCGGACGGTTTCGGCTTCGATGCCGCGATCGCGATCCGCGCGGTCGGCGCCGCCGATGCGTTGCTCGGCCGCGCCGAGGTCGAACTCGAGATCCGCTCGCGCCTCTTTTCCGGCGGCGCCGAGGTCGGCGCCGGGTCGGTGCTGCAAGAGCGCGTCCGACTTCCCGGGACGTCGACGCTCGCGTTGATGAACCCCCTCTCTCGGCGCGATCGTCAGGCAACGGTCGCCGAACTGACGGCTGGGCTGTCCGGGCACGTCGATGGGCTGGTGCGCGAGATCGTGTGCCGGCCGCTGGTCGGTCCGCTCGCGGCGGCGGATGGCGGGATGCTCGCGCTTCCCTTCGGCCGGCGGCACGGGCTGACGCGCAACCACATCGCCTATACCGAAGGCGACGATACCCCCTACAGCCTGCTCGAGATCGTCGAGATCGGCGAAAGCTCTGCCCGGTTGCGGCCGATCGACCGGTCGCGCAATGCGGCCGCCCTCGTCGGGGCGACGGCGCGCTTCATGGAGGTGCGCTGATGCCCGTGCGGCCCTCGATCCTCGCGGCGGCGTTCTGCCTCGCGGTTTCCGCTGCGGCGGCTGAGTCCGCTGACGAAGCGCCCCCCGGCCTTGCCGCCCAGATGGCGCAGGCCGAGGTCGTGACGGGGGCCGACATAGCCGCGCGCGTCTCGGCGGTGCTGGGCGGCATGGGTCTGAGGTCGGATCCGGCAATCTCGGCGGAGCGCCGCTTTCATCCCTGCGCGGACGAGCTGAAGATCGCGCCCCGAACGCCCGAGGATTGGCGCACCGTCGTCGCAAGCTGCGAGGCGCCCGTCAGCTGGTCGGTGATCGTGCGGACGGGGGCTGAGGCCCGGGCCGCCGATGGCGCCGCTGCGGCGGGCACCCTGCGCCAGGTCGATGCCGCCGAGATCGAGCGTACCGTGCGCGCTGCCCTGTTGCAGGAGGGCGAGGCGGCGGCCCCCGTGGTCACGCAGTCGCGCACATTCTATCCTTGCTCCGCGCCGCTCGAGGTCGCGCCGCGCATCGCGGGCGACTGGCGGACGATCACCGTCTCCTGCGCCGAGCCCGCGCGCTGGACGCTCAACCTGCGGACGGTCCCGGACGATGGGCGTGCGCGCCGCACCCCGCTCGGCGATGCCCCGATCGCCACGGCAGGCGACATCGAGGCGGTCGTGCGCGAGGCATTGGTCGAGGCTGGCATCGAGGCGACGCCGCGCGTGTCGCAGTTGCGCCGCTATTTCCCCTGCTCGGGCGAACTCATCGCCGCGCCGCGTTTCGGGTCCGACTGGCGCACCGTCGAGGTGCGCTGCCCCGCGCCGATGGAATGGTCGGTCTATGTCCGCACGACCGCCCACGAGGTCGCAGGGGCCGCCGCGGGTGCGTTCGACATCACCGCGGCGGACGTCGAGGCGGCGGTGGTCGAACTGCTCGACGCCGCCGGGCTGGCGGGAGAGCCGGTCATCCCCGCGACGCGCCGTTTCTATCCCTGCTCCGAGCCGCTTGCGGCATCCCCCCGCGAGGGGGCGGACTGGAGCCTGATCGACGTGCGCTGTTCGGCCCCGTTCGAATGGTCGCTGCTCGTGCGCGCGAACCTCACCAGCCTGTTGCCCGCGCCTACCGCGACGCCCACCGCGACGCCCACCGCGACGCCTGAAGCGGGATCCGGCGCATCGCCGCGCGCGGCTGCCCCCGAAAGTGCCCCCGCCCCCGCCCCCGCCGGGGTCGAGGTCGTCGCCCTGCGGACAAGCTTGCGCAAGGGCGCCGTCATCACCGCCGACGATATCGTGATGATCCCCGCGCCGCAAAAGGTCTCAACCGGCCTGTTCAGCAGCGCCGAGGACGTGATCGGTCGCACCCTGACCCAGACCCTCGGCGAGGGGCGCGCGCTCCATGCGCGCCATCTCGACTATGACTGGCTGGTCCGGTCGGGCAACCCGGTCATGATCGTGAACGCGATCGGCGGCTTCGAGATCATCACCGCCGGAAAGGCCGTCGGAAATGGGCAACTGGGCGACATCATCGAGGTCCAGAACATATCATCGGGCGACATCATCCAGGGTGTCGTCGAGGCCGCAGAAAAAATACGCCCCGTCGCTAACATGAACTAGCGTGGCGTCGTTTCCGTACTCGAAAGGAGGCTGTCATGGTTGATCAGATCAAGCATGCCGCACACAGGCTGACCGTTCCAGGGTCGTCGGTTGCCAGAGAGCTGGCCGACCGCAAGGCTGCTGCAGAGGTGGCGAAGGCCGCACCTGCCGCACCTGCGGGCGAGACCAGCGACCTGCAATCGAAGGCCACGGTCGCGGCCATGAAGACCGAACCGCCCGTCGACATCGAAGCCGTCGGGCGGATCAAGGAGGCCATCAGGAAGGGAAACTATCCGATCGATCTCGATCGGGTGGCGGACCGGCTGATGGAGAGCTACCTTCAGCTCAAGGGTTGAGAGACGCCGGAATGGACCACACCGCGATGACATCGCCGTTGCAGATGCGCCTTCAGGCGCTGCGCGAGACCCTTGGCCGGGTGTCGGGCGCCATGCATGACGCACGCGCGCTCGGGGATGCCTCAGCGGACTTCCAAGCGACGACGACCGCGCTTGCGGCTGCGATGGCCTCGGGTTCGGACAATGCGCAGGGGATCGACCGTGCCTCGGTCGAGTTGCTGCGCGAGGAACTCGTGCGGGTGGATGCGCGTCTTCGGGCGCATGTGCAGGTTCTTTCGGGCTTCGGCACCTATCTGAAGGCAGATCACGCGCGCGGCTGAGGCGGCGCCAAGAAGTCAGGCGGCGGTTTTGCCGCCAGGGGTCCGGTGGCGGGTGCCATCTGGACCGTTTGTGCTTTGTTGACCGCTGGCCAGGCGAATGCCGCCACGGGCGCGAGAGGGGGGCAGGCGATGAAGGCGCTTCTGGGCAAGGTGCTCGTCTATGTGCTGCCCGGGTTCGTGGTGCTCGGGGCCTTCATCGGCGGCCATGCGGCGGTCGGGCCGCGCGAGGATCATCTGCTGCCCTATCTGGAACGCAACGCCCAGCTTCTGCCCGAGGCCGAGTTGACGGCGCCCGACGCCGCCGCTGCCGCCGCTGCGGTCGCCAGCGGCGCCCCTGCCGCTTCTGCCGCCACGGCTGCGACCGTGCTCGGCGCCGCCGCCGTCCCCGCCGAGGGTGCCGCCGCCGCTGGGGCCGAAGCTGCGCCCGACGCCGCCGCCGACGAGCGCGTGCAGGTCGATGAGCAGGGCAACATCATCCCGCCCCGCTATCGCTATTTCAGCTTTGCCTCGCCCTTTGCCGGCAACGCGCGCGAGGGCGCGAGCATGTACAGCATCGAGCTGTCCCTCAATGTCTTCCTCGCGCCGATGTTCGCCGATGTCGTGATCCTGCGCCTGCAGGAGCGCGAGATGACGCTGCGCGGCGTCGTGATGGATGTGCTCGGCGAGGTATCGGCCGAGGATCTGCGCGATGTGCCCGCCCGTGCCGCCCTGACCGCGCGGATCCGCGACGCGCTGAACGCGCGGCTCGTATCGGAAGGTTTCGAGCCCGACATCCGCGAGGTCGTCATCACCTCTTTCGTGGTGACCTGACGCGCCGGAAATCCGACACGCCCACCTCGTGGCGCGCGCGGCGCGCCGGCCCCCTGCGACGGATATCCGACACCCGTCCGGCGGTCTGCAAAGGGGCACGCACCCACGCGGCACCTCTATCGGTCATGGTGGGAAACACATGGATTCATTGACCATATGCGCCGCCCGGAGATTGCCGCGCGGGGGTTGACCCGCGGTTGGCCCGCTTCTTGCCTTTACTTCCTGACGCAAGGGAGTGCGCAAGATGTCCGACGTCGTGATCGATGCCAAGGGGTTTGCGAAAGCCGAAAGACTGGCCGACGCAATCGCGCGCCGCAGGGTCGGCGTGGTCGTGACCGAAGATCCCTCTCAGGCGACCGCCGGCGCCGCGATCGTGTGCTCGAGCGTTCAGGAAGCCGCCGCCGGGGGGCTGCGCGGCCTGACCGAACGGCTGCGCGCGCTGCGCCCCCGCCTCGTGATGATCGTGGACGAGGCGGCGCGCGCCATGACGCATGAAACCGAACTCGGCGGGCGGGTGATCCGTCTCGGCCTGCCCGCGCCGGCGGCCGATCTCGCGGTGCCGACCGATTTCGCGCTGCTGCACGCGGCCGACATCCTGTGCGCCGATGTCACGAACATGATCGCGGCCGATCCGTCGACGACCCGCCTCATGGATCTCGCCGATCGCGTGGCGCGCTCGGATGTCACGGTATTCGTCAACGGCCCGACGGGCACCGGAAAGGAAGTGCTGGCGCGCTATGTCCATTTGCGGTCTGGCCGTCGCGGCAACCCCTTCGTCGCGATCAACTGCGCCGCGATCCCCGAGAACATGCTCGAGGCCGTCCTCTTCGGCCACGAAAAAGGCGCCTTCACCGGCGCCTCGCTCGCCAACAAGGGGATATTCCGCGCGGCCGAGGGCGGCACGCTGCTGCTCGACGAGATCTCCGAGATGCCGCTCGGGCTGCAATCGAAGCTCTTGCGCGTCCTGCAGGAGCGCACCGTGACGCCGCTTGGCGGCCAGGCGGAGATCAAGGTCGATGTCCGCATCGTCGCGACGACGAACCGCGACATCCACGAAGAGGTGCGCCAGAACCGCTTCCGCGAGGATCTCTTCTATCGGCTGAACGTCTTTCCTCTGACAACGCGCGCGCTCGCGGAGCGGCGCGACGATATCGTGGCGATCGCAGCCGCGCTCCTGCGCAAGCATTGTCCGGCGGGGACCACGGTTCCTATGCTCGATGCTGGCGCGATCGGACTGCTGCTCGCGCATGACTGGCCGGGCAATGTGCGCGAACTCGAGAACGTGATGCAGCGCGCGCTCGTGCTGCATGCCGACGGGGTGATCACGGCCGCCGACATCATCGTGGACGCGCCGTCCGACGGCCTGCGGATGATGCATGACGAACGCGCCTTCGGCCGCCGCGTGGCCGGCATGGCGGGCTGACGGAGGGGGCGATGACGCAGATACCCAGTCTGAAGTTCCAGGTCGGCCAGACCCATCTGCAGACCGCCGCGCGGATGCAGGAGCGGCTTGCCGCCGCCGCAGTGCGCCCCGCGCCCGAGGGGCCGGGATTTGCCGAACGGCTGGGCGACGGTCTGCGCGACGTGGCGCGCGCCCAGAACAGCGCGAGCGAGATGGCGCGGAACTATGAACTCGGGCTCGAGAACGACCTCGCGAAGGTGATGATCAGCCAGCAGGTCTCATCCCTCGGGTTCCAGCTGACGCTCAGCCTGCGCAACAAGGCGCTGAGTGCCTACAAGGACATCATGAACATGCCCGTCTGACGGGCCTGCACGACCGGCGCATACTTACCCCTGAGGCGAGAGTAGAGCACAATGGCCAGAGCACCCGAGGCGAGATCGACCCAAGTTGCGGCAGCCGTTGGCGGGCCCTCCGTCGGCGGCAGTCTGCTCGCGTCCGGGGGGGGCATGCTTGCCTCGGTGCGCGAGATGACGGCGCAGCCGAGCTTTCGGCGTGCCGTTCCGACCATCGTGACGGTCATCGCCGCGATCGCCGGGATCGCTCTTTATGCCGTGGTCCAGCAGCCGAAGCTGACGACGCTCTATTCCTCGCTGCCCGAGGCCGAGAAGGCCCGCGTCGTCGATGCCCTGACGAATTCCGGCTATGATGTGCGGGTGGATCCCACGACGGGCGATGTTCTCGTGCCGGTGGCGGATTATCACCGCTCGCGCATGACCCTCGCGGCGCAGGGTCTGCCGAGCGTCGTGCCCGATGGCTACGCCGCGCTCGGCGACATTCCGATGGGCACCTCGCGTTCGGTCGAGATCATGCGGCTGAAGCAGGCCCAGGAAATCGAACTCGCCCGCTCCATCACCGAGATCGCAGCCGTCCAGTCGGCGCGCGTGCATCTCGCGCTGCCCGAGAGATCGGTTTTCGTGCGCGAGCAGGAAACCCCGACCGCTTCGGTCTTCGTGCAACTGTCGCCGGGGCGCAAGCTCGATGAGGATCAGGTCGATGCGATCGTGAACCTGATTGCCGCCTCGGTGCCGAACATGGCGCGCGAGGGCGTCACCGTCGTCGATCAGCAGGGCCGGATGCTGACGCGGTCGAACGACGATCCGTCCGCGATCATGTCCGACAGCCAGCTGCGCTATCGCATGCGGCTGGAATCGATCTATCGCAGCCGGATCGAGATGCTCGTCAGCCCGATCGTCGGCGCGGGCAACGTGAACGCGCAGGTCAACCTCGATATCGACTTTACCCGCCGCGAGGTAACCGAGGAGCGGGTCGATCCCGAGGGCAACGCCCTGCGCAGCACGCAGGCGACGCGCGACGTGACACGCAACCCCGAAGCCGCCGGCATTCCCGGTGCGGTGGCGAACCGTGCCCCGACCGAGGCCGAGCTGACAGGCAACCTGCCCGGCACCGAAGCCGGCGCCGCCGATCCCTCGGTCGAGAGCGAGTCCACCAGTTCGGTCCAGAATTTCGAGATCAGCCGCAAGGTCGAAACCACGATGGACCCGGCGAACCGGATCATGCGCGTCGCGGTCGCGGTGCTGGTGCGCGAGCGCGAGGCGATCAATCCCGAGACGGGCCTTGTCGAACCCGTGCCCTTTGCGCCCGAGACGCTCGAGGAAATCCGCAATCTGGTCGCCGGCGTCGTCGGCCTCGATCTGGACCGGGGCGATGTCGTGACGGTCACCGCGCAACCCTTCGTGCAGCAACTCGACGAGTCGGTGAAGGTCGAATGGTTCGAGATGGGCTGGGTCAAGCTTGCGGCGCAGCAGTTCCTGACGGTGCTGACGCTCGCCGTCATCGCGCTCGGCGTGATCCGGCCGCTGCTCAACCGCGTGCTCGTGCCCTCGGGCGGCGAGGCCGTGGCCCGTGGCGGGCTGAGCGATGACGAGGTCGATGCGCTCGACTCGGTCGTGGTCAAGGAGGGCGAGACCCTGGACGAGATCAAGGCCAAGCTGAAGCCCAAGAAGTCGAACATCTCGCTCGAGATGCTCGACACGGCGAACACCTACGACGACAAGGTAGCCATCATCCGCATGATCGTCTCGGACGAGGCGGGGCGCGTGTCGAACGTGTTCAAGCAGATGATGAAGAAGGACATGTCCTATCTCTGACACAGGGGCGCCCCCCGAAGCGGGGGCGCGGCGACGGAGCGAGCAATGGCGGAACCTGCACAGCAGACGGGCGAGGAGCGGCTCTTCGACACGCTCACCGGAACGCAGAAGTCGGCGATCCTGATGATGCTTCTGGGCGAGGACGAGGCGGCCGAGATCCTCAAGAACCTGACCCCGCGCGAGGTCCAGCACCTCGGGACGGCGATGTATTCGGTCCAGGGGGTCGATCAGGAGACGGTGAACGCCGTCCTCGACGAGTTTCTGGCCGTCATCAAGCAGCAGACGAGCCTCGGCCTCGGCGCCGGCAACTATGTGCGCAACGTGCTGACCAAGGCGCTCGGGGTCGACAAGGCCCAGTCGGTCCTGAGCCGCATCACCCCCGCATCCTCGGAGCGCCCGATCGAGATCCTCGACTGGATGGACGCCCGCTCGATCTCGGAACTCATCCTCGACGAGCATCCGCAAATCATCGCCCTCATCATCTCGTATCTCGACTATGCGCTCGCGGCCGATGTCCTCACGCTGCTGCCGCAGGACATGCAGCCCGACGTGGTGCGCCGGATCGCCACGCTCGAGACCGTCCAGCCCGACGCGGTGCGCGAACTCGAGCGCGTGATGCAGCAGAAATTCAAGGCCAACACGACGCTGCGCGCCTCGCAGATCGGCGGCGTGAAGGCGGCGGCGAAGATCATGAACTACACCAAGACCGCCATGGAGCAGCGGA
>CAYYJB010000012.1:0-46845 GCA_964472135.1 uncultured Gemmobacter sp. | reverse complement strand
GCCGATGCGGAAGGGCGCGATCGGGGCCGGGATCGCAGGCGCCGCGGCGGGTTGGACGAGCGGTTCGGGCCAGGGTTCTGGCCGGGGTCCGGGGCGCGGTCCGGGGGGGTGTTCGGCAGGCGTTTCGCCCCCCGGGGGGGCCGCCGGCCGGGTGGCGGGGTGAAGGGGCCTTGCGCTGCGGGCCACCGCGCGCCAGAGCGCCTCCTCCTCGGGGTCGAGGCGGCGGCGGCGGCGGGCCGGGCGGGACGGGGCGGCCATGTCGCGCTGCGACGGCCGTCTGCCCGAACCGCCGGAGCGCTCCGTCATCGCCGCATCACTCGGAGGTGGCGGTGAGTTGCCAGTTCGGATCCTTGTCGCCCATGCGGCGGCTGAAGATCCAGACGTCGCGCTGACGCCGGATCTCGGTCGGGCTGCCCTCGACCACCTCGCCCGCGGCGTTGCGCGCGACCGATGTCAGCTCGGCGACGAAGCGCACCGACAGATGCGCCTCGCGCGTGTCGCGGTCAAAGTCGGCATCCTGCAGCGCGAGTTCGCGCAGGCCCACGAAATGGGCCTCGATCGTCAGGCCCTCGGACTGGCGGCGGTCGATGACCTCGGCGAAGCTCTGATAGACCTCGGGCGAGAGGAACGGCAGCACGGGGTCGAGATCGCCCTTCTCGAAGGCCATCAGGATCATCTCGTAGGCGCTGCGGGCGCCGTGCAGGAACTCGCCGACCGCGAAGGCGGGCTCGGCCGTCTTCATCGCGGCGAGCGCGCGCGCGGCATCGCTGCCCTCGGGGACGTGGTCGGTGATGTCGCGGTCGGGTCCGCCGTCGATGACCTCGAAGTCGCGCCGGCGGGCGCGGCCCTCGATCGGGGCGGGGGCCGGGGCCGGGGGCGCCTCGAAGCCGTCGCGCGTGCCGAGGACCTTGCGCAGGCGCAGGATCAGGAAGACCGCGATTCCGGCGAGGACGAGAAGCTGGATGATCGGCGAATTCATGGCGACCCCTGTTCGACGCGCTGCGGCGGGCGGCCCAGCGGTTTCGGTTGCTGCGTATCTAGGGTGCGGGGCGGGTTCTGTCCACTGGGCCGCCCGCCGCAGCGCGTCGAAGGCGGGCCGGCAGTCCGGGGATTGAGGGAACCACCGCGCGATGGTAGGTGGAGGCGATTTCATGACACATGACAGAGGCGCAGATGTCCGATCCCGAAACCCCCGCAACACCTCCGAGGCCCGAACCCCAGACGATGGCCGAACCGGCGCAGCCGCGCATGGAGATCCTGACCCAATGCGTGCGCGACGTCTCGTTCGAGAATGCGCTGGCGCAGAAGGGCCTCTATTCCGGCGAGGTGACGCCGGCTGTAGAGGTTCAGGTCGCACTTGACGTCCGCAAGCGCCCCGAGGGGGGCAATTTCGAGATCATCCAGAAATACAAGATCGTCTCGAAGGACAGCGCCTCGGGCGACACGATCTTCCTGATCGAGCTCGACTATGCGGGCCTCGTGCTGGTGGTCGGCTGCCCGGAGGAACAGCTTCATCCCTTCCTGATGATCGAGGGGCCACGGCTGATGTTTCCCTTCGTGCGCCAGATCGTGTCGACCCTGTCGCGCGAGGGGGGGTTTCCGCAACTCAACATGGCGACGATCGATTTCGTCGCGCTCTATCGCCGCGAGATCGCGCGCCGGCTGCGCGAGCGTGCCGAGCGCGAGGCGGCGGGGGCCGCCGCTCAGCCCTCGGCGTAGCGCCGCCAGAGCGCGCTCTCGCCGAGGCTCGCGACGAGGTCGGCGTGCGCGGCGCGCTCGGCCTCGGTCAGGCGCGTCGGCAGGGGGCGCGGCCGCGGCGGGGGGCGCCAGTCTTCGGGGGTGGCGGCGGGTCGGGGGCCGCGCGCCGTCTCGGGTGCCGCCGCGGGCGCGGAGGCCAGTGCGAAATCGGGCTGCCGGCCGCCCATGAGTTCCAGATAGACCTCGGCCAGAAGCTCGCAGTCGAGGAGCGCGCCGTGGCGGGTGCGGGCCGAGAGATCGACCCCGAAGCGGCGGCAGAGCGCATCGAGGCTTGCCGGCGCGCCGGGGAAACGGCTGCGCGCCATCACGAGCGTATCATGCGCGATGCCGTCGGGCAGCGGCGGGAGGCCGGTTGCGCGCAACTCGGAGTTGAGAAAGCGCAGATCGAAGGGGGCGTTGTGGATGACGAGGCGGGCGCCCTCGATGAAGGCCACGAATTCGGCCGCCACCTCGGCGAAACGGGGCTTGTCGCGCAGGAAATCGTCGCCGAGGCCGTGGACCTCGAAGGCCTCGATCGGCATCGCGCGCTCGGGGTTGAGGTAGCGGTGAAAGCTGCGGCCCGTGGGCAGGTGGTTGAAAAGCTCGACCGCGCCGATCTCGACGATGCGGTGGCCCTCGGCGGGGTCGAGGCCGGTCGTTTCGGTATCGAGGACGATCTCACGCATGGGGGCCCCGGCGGATGTGGTCGATGAGGGCCTCGACATAGGCGCGCACCGAGGCGGGCGAAAGGGTCTCGACGATGTGGGTGGCGCGGGCGCGCTTGTCGCGGTCGGGCATCTGGCGGGCGAGGATGGCCGCGATCTCGGCGGGTGACATGGAGCCGCGGGCGAGAAGGCGCGCCATCTGCACCTCGGGCGGGGCGGTGACGAGGAGGACGGCGTCGCAATCGCCCTCGCCGCCCGTCTCGTAGAGGAGCGGGATGTCGAGCACGACGATATCGGCCGTGGCGGCGGCGACGAAGGCCGCGCGGTCGGCGGCGACGAGGGGGTGAATGAGCGCGCCGAGCCGGTCGAGCAGGGCGGGATCGTCGCGGATGAGGGCCTTCAGCGCCGGGCGCGACACCCCGCCGTCGGGGCCGATGGCGGCGGGGATGGCGCGCGCGATCGCGGCCGCGCCCGCCTCGCCCGCGGCATAGAGGCGGTGGACGGTCGAATCTGCGTCCCAGACGGGGATGCCGAGGTCGGCGAAGAAGCCCGCGGTCGTGGATTTGCCCATGCCGATCGAGCCGGTCAGGCCGAGCCGGAACGGGCCCTTCATGGCGCGAGCGCGATGCGGCGCAGCTCGGCATCGACCTCGGGCGCGCGGCCGAACCAGCGCTCGAACCCCGGCGCGGCCTGGTGGAGGAGCATGCCGAGCCCGTCGACGACGGCCGCACCCCGCGCGCGTGCGGCGGCGAGGAGCGGGGTCTCGAGGGGGGTATAGACGAGGTCGGTGACGAGGGCGCCGGGGGCGAGGGCGTCGAGCGGCATCTCGAGCGGGGGCTTGCCGGCCATGCCGAGCGAGGTGGCGTTGACGAGCGTCGCGGCGCCCGAAAGGGCGGCGGCGCGATCCTCCCACGCGCAGGGGCGGACGGCGGGGCCGAAGGCGGCGGCGAGGGCGGCGGCGCCCTCAGCGGTGCGGTTGGCGAGGCGGATCTCGGGGGTGCCCGCGTCGATCAGGGCGGCGAGGACGGCACGTGCCGCCCCGCCCGCCCCGAGGACGAGGGCGGGGCCGGCATCGGGCCGCCAGCCGGGCGCGCCCTGGAGGAGATTGCGCAGGAACCCCTCGCCGTCGGTGTTGTCGGCCTCGAACCCGCCGCCCTCGAGGAATGTGAGGGTGTTGGCCGCACCGATCCGCCGCGCGCGGTCGGTGGCGCGGGTTGCAAGCGCAAGCGCCGCGACCTTGTGCGGGAGCGTGACATTGGCGCCCGCGAAGCCCATGCGCGGCATGGCGGCGAGGACGGGGCCGAGGTCGGGCGCGCGGACATGGAGCGGCACGTAATGGCCCCGCAGGCCGTAGCGGGCGAGCCAGTGGCCATGGATGCGCGGCGAGCGGCTGTGGGCGACAGGATCGCCGATGACGCCGGCTAGGGGGACCGCGGCTGGCGTTGTCATGGGGTGATCACCTCGCGCAGGGTGAGGTAGGAAAGGAGGGGCAGGAGGGGAAGGCCGAGGATCGCGCAATGGTCGCCCTCGATGCGCGCGAAGAGGCGGATGCCGAAATCCTCGACCCGGTAGGCGCCCGGGGTTTCGAGGGCGGCGGCGCCCGCACGGGCTAGGTGTTCGGCAAGGAGCGCGTCGGAGAAATCGCGCATCGTCAGCGTCGCGGTCTCGAGGTGGCGCCAGATGGGGCGGGGGCCTTGGTGGACGACGACGGCGGTGTGGAGGCGGTGGGTGCGGCCGCGGAGCGCGCGCAGACGTTGGGCCGCCTCGGCCATGTCGCGGGGTTTCGAGAGGGGGGCGCCGTCGAGATCGAGCACCTGGTCGGCACCGATGACGAAGCGTTCCGGGTGGCGGGCAGCGACGCGGGCGGCCTTGGTCTCGGCCAGCGTGTCGGCGATGTCGCGGGGCGTTGCGCCCTCGGCCATCAGTGCGGCGAGGAGGGTTTCCTCATCAACGCGGGGGGCGACGACCTCGGGCGTGACGCCGGCGGCGGTCAGGAGCGACCGGCGGATGGGAGAGGTCGAGGCGAGGATCGGCAGGTCTGTGGACATCTCGGTGGAAGGTTCTGGGCGAGCCTTCGGATGATCTAGCACGGATCGGGGCGGGGCGGAAATACCTGGCCGGACGGGCGGGGCCGGGGTGGCGGGGAGGCGGGTTTTGCGCCGGTGGACGGGTGCTCGCGCCCTCGGTGGATTGATGGCGACTGATGGCGGAGCGGTGGGGGACCGCCTGCGGGCCGGGCTTTGAAATCCACAGGAAATGTATACCTATTATATTGTTTTTGCTATGCTAATTTTCATTTTCCACAGGGTCTGGATTGGTTTTTCGGGATGATCACCCATGCCGGAGTTATCCGCTGGCAGCGGTGGAGAAACGGGGCAATCCACATGACCACAGGGTTTACATCATCCGAATCTTTCTTCGATAAGAGATATGAAGAATTATGGAGGGACGGCAGGTGTCTGATCTGCTCGCGGTGGCCTATCCGTGGACGAAAGCGCTTCACATCATGTCGGTGATGGCGTGGATGGCGGGTCTTTTCTATCTGCCGCGGCTTTATGTCTATCACGCAGAGCGGGTGAGCGGGGGGATCGAGGCGGCGGAGGATCTTTTCCGGACGATGGAGCGGCGGCTTTTGCGGGCGATCATGAACCCGGCGATGATTGCGGCCTGGGTATTCGGTGTTGCGCTGGTGATGACGCCCGGGGTGATCGACTGGGGCGCCGGCTGGGTCTGGGTCAAGGCTGCGGGCATCATCGCGATGAGTGTCTTTCACATGTGGCTGGCGCGGGTGCGGCGCGAGTTCGAAGCGGGGACGAACCGGCGATCGGGGCGAAGCTATCGCGTCATGAACGAGGTGCCCACTCTTCTCATGATCCTGATCGTCATCTCGGTGGTGGTGAAGTTCTGAGGCGCGGCTTGACTTGGCGGGCGGAACGGCGCTAGAGGGCGAGAGCGGCGGCCGTCCGGCCGGAACCGTTTTCCCGATCAGAGAGCCGAGCGCGCCCCACTGGCGTGTCGTCCGGCCGTGGAGCGTGACATGCAGCAGCTTCGGCTTGCCGACCTCAAGGCCAAGACGCCGGCCGATCTTCTGGCCATGGCGGAGGAGTGGGAGATCGAGAACGCCTCGTCCATGCGCAAGGGCGAGATGATGTTCAGCCTGCTCAAGGAGCACGCCGAGGAAGGCTGGGAGATCGGGGGGGACGGTGTTCTCGAGGTGTTGCAGGACGGTTTCGGCTTTCTGCGCTCGCCCGAGGCGAATTATCTCTCGGGGCCCGATGACATCTATGTCTCACCCGAGATGATCCGGCTCTGGTCGCTGCGGACGGGCGACACGGTCGAAGGGGTGATCCAGGCGCCGAACGAGAGCGAGCGCTATTTCAGCCTCACGAAGGTGTCGCGGATCAATTTCGACGACCCGGAGCGGGCGCGCCACAAGGTGCATTTCGACAACCTCACCCCGCTTTATCCCGATGAGCGCTTCAAGCTCGAGCTCGACGATCCGACGGTCAAGGACCGCTCGGCGCGGATCATCGATCTGGTGGCGCCGATCGGGAAGGGGCAGCGCAGCCTGATCGTGGCGCCGCCGCGGACGGGCAAGACGGTGCTCTTGCAGAACATCGCGCATTCGATCGAGCAGAACCACCCGGAGTGCTTCATGATCGTGCTGCTGATCGACGAGCGGCCCGAGGAAGTGACCGACATGCAGCGCAGCGTGAAGGGCGAGGTCATTTCCTCGACCTTCGACGAGCCGGCGACGCGGCATGTGGCGGTGGCGGAGATGGTGATCGAGAAGGCCAAGCGCCTGGTCGAGCACAAGCGCGACGTGGTCATCTTGCTCGATTCGATCACGCGGCTCGGGCGGGCGTTCAACACGGTGGTGCCGTCCTCGGGCAAGGTGCTGACGGGGGGGGTGGATGCCAACGCCCTGCAGCGGCCCAAGCGCTTTTTCGGGGCGGCGCGCAACATCGAGGAGGGCGGGTCGCTCACGATCATCGCGACCGCGCTGATCGATACGGGCAGCCGGATGGACGAGGTCATCTTCGAGGAGTTCAAGGGCACCGGCAACTCGGAGATCGTGCTCGACCGCAAGGTGGCGGACAAGCGGATCTTCCCGGCGATGGACATCCTGAAGTCGGGCACGCGCAAGGAGGAGCTGCTGGTCGCGAAGAACGACCTGCAGAAGACCTATGTGCTGCGGCGGATCCTCAATCCGATGGGAACGACGGATGCGATCGAGTTCCTGATCTCGAAGCTCAAGCAGACGAAGAGCAACGCGGATTTCTTCGATTCGATGAACAGCTGAAGGTCGCGCTGGGCGGCGCGCCTCCGGAGGGGCCCTGGCGAGGGGACGCGGGCGGATGGATACGATCTTTGCGCTCGCGAGCGCGCGCGGGCCGGCGGGTGTCGCGGTCGTGCGGGTGTCAGGGCCGCGGGCGAGTGCGGCCGTTACGGCGCTGTGCGGGCCCCTGCCTGACACGCGGATGGCTGGTTTGCGGGAGGTCCGGATCGGGCAGGAGACCATCGACCGGGCGATCGTGCTCTGCTTCGCGGCGGGGGCGAGCTTTACCGGCGAGGAGGTGGTCGAGCTGCACCTGCACGGCAGCATCGCGGTCATTTCGGCCGTCCTCGGGGCGCTCGGGCGGATGGAGGGGCTGCGGCTGGCGGAACCGGGAGAGTTCACGCGCCGCGCGCTCGAGAACGACCGGCTGGATCTGGCGCAGGTCGAGGGCCTCGCCGATCTGATATCGGCCGAGACCGAGGCGCAACGGCGCCAGGCGATGCGGCTCTTTTCGGGCGAGCTTGGCGCGAAGGCGGCCGAATGGCGGACGCGCGCGCTCGGGATCCTGGCGCGGCTGGAAGCGGGCATCGATTTCGCGGAGGAAGAGATCCCGGACGACATCATGGCGTCGCTCGACCGCGAAATCCTCGATCTGGCGCGCGACCTCGAGGCGCAGGCGGGTGGTCAGGCCGCGGCGGAGCGGGTGCGGGACGGGTTCGAGGTCGCCATCATGGGAGCGCCGAACAGCGGAAAGTCGACGTTGCTGAACCGCCTCGCGGGCCGAGAGGCGGCAATCACCTCGGCGATCGCGGGCACGACGCGCGACGTCATCGAGGTACGGATGGATATCGGGGGGATGGCTGTCACGCTGCTCGATACTGCCGGGATCAGGGAGAGCGACGATCCGATCGAGAAGATCGGAATCGCGCGAAGCCTCGACCGTGGAGCCGCCGCCGATCTGAGGGTTCATCTTGTCGATCCGACAGCGGTGGGGGTTGGCCGGCCCACCCCGGAGATATCTGACCAAGACATTGTATTATATGGTAAATATGACATCCATCGAAAGGGAACAGGTGTCTCCGGGCTGACTGGAGAGGGGGTGGACGCGCTCGTGGCCGAGATATCCGCACGCCTTGCCCCAAGGGTCGCGGGGGCGGGTCTTGCCGTTCGGGCGCGCCACCGTGTCGCGCTTGAGCAGGCGGCGGCGGCCCTGAGGCTCGCGGCCGGCGCGCGGGCGCTTGAAATGAGGGCCGAGGAGATGCGCTTCGCGATGGCGCGTCTCGATGCCATTGTCGGGCGCATCGATGTGGAGCATATTCTGGGCGAGATCTTCGCGAAGTTCTGCATCGGCAAATAGGGGCGTTTCACGTGAAACATGGCCACGTCATCGTCATCGGAGGGGGGCACGCGGGCGTCGAGGCTGCCGCGGTCGCCGCCCGCATGGGTGTGCCGACGACACTCGTGACGCAGGACGCGGCGAGGATCGGGACCATGTCGTGCAACCCGGCGATCGGCGGGTTGGGCAAGGGGCACCTCGTGCGCGAGATCGATGCCCTCGACGGGATCATGGGGCGGGCGGCCGATGCGGCCGGGATTCAGTTCCGCCTGCTTAACCGCTCCAAGGGGCCCGCAGTGCAGGGGCCGCGCACCCAGGCCGACAGGGCGCGCTACAGCGCCGCCGTCCGGGCATTGCTCGGGGCCACCGATGGCCTCTCGATCCTCGGCGGCGAGGTTGTCGACCTGCAGGTCGCCGCGGGCCGGGTGCGGGGCGTCGTGCTCGCCGACGGCACGACCCTAGAGTCACAGGCGGTGATCCTGACTACGGGCACCTTTCTCAACGGCGTCATCCATTGTGGCGCCGAGCGGCGCAGCGCCGGGCGCGAGGGAGACCCTGCGAGCCTAAGGCTGGCGGATCGGCTGGCAGCGACGATTCCGGGGAGGGGTCGCCTCAAGACCGGCACGCCGCCCCGACTTGACGGCAGGACGATCGACTGGTCGATGACAGAGAGCCAGCCGGCGGATGCCGAACCGGAAATGCTTTCGTTTCTCAGCACGCATCCCGCGCTCGAACAGCGCGCCTGCGGCATCACTCATACGACAGGTCGAACGCACGAGATCGTCGCCAGTAACCTCTCGAGATCGGCGCTCTATGGCGGGCAGATCAGCGCGAATGGTCCGCGATATTGCCCCTCGATCGAGGACAAGATCGTTCGATTCGCTGACAAGACATCGCACCAGATCTTTCTCGAGCCCGAAGGGCTGGATGATCCGACCGTCTATCCGAACGGGATGTCGAACTCTCTGCCGCCCGAAGTGCAGGCGGAGCTTGTCCGAAGCATTCCGGCGCTCGCTTCGGCGCGGATACTTCAGCCCGGATATGCGATCGAATACGACTTCTTCGACCCGCGTGCGCTCCACTCTACGCTCGAGGTGCGTGATCTCGACGGCCTATATCTCGCAGGACAGATCAATGGCACGACAGGCTATGAGGAGGCCGCCGCGCAGGGGATCGTCGCGGGCATGAACGCCGCCGCGGCGATCCGCGCGGCAGACCCCGTCAGGTTTCTTCGCTCGGAATCCTACATTGGCGTCATGATCGACGATCTTGTGACGCGGGGCGTGACCGAACCCTATCGGATGTTCACCTCTCGCGCCGAGTTCCGGCTCAGCCTGCGCGCGGACAATGCGGACCAGCGCCTGACCCCGGCCGGTATGGCGGCGGGCTGTGTCGGTGAAATCCGCGCTGCCGCGTTCGGGCGGAAGGTGGACAGCCTCGGTCGGCTGCGCGATACACTGAAGCAGCGATCGTATTCGCCGAACGAATTGCAGGAGGCGGGTTGCGAGGTGCGCATGGACGGCAGGCGACGCAACGGCCTCGAGATCCTTTCCCTCGAGACGCTGTCCGATGATGCAGCAGAGCGCTTGCTGCCAGAGATTGTCATGGCGCCGCCAAACCTCGCGAAACAGATCAGGCGCGAGGTTGTCTATCTCAACTACATGCCACGGCAGGCAGAGATGGCGGCCGCGGTGGAGCGGGATGCTGCCGAGCAGATCGGCGAGGGCTTTGATTACGCTTCCATCGGCGGGCTATCGACCGAGTTGCGCAAAAAACTCGAAGCGGTCAGACCCGTCGATCTTGGTCAGGCTTCCCGCATAGAAGGCATGACGCCAGCCGCGCTTGTGCTTATCCATGGGCGCCTTCGCCGTAACCGCAGAAACGGCCTACGGGGATGACCATGACGCCAGACCAACTTTCTTCGATCACCGGATCGAGCGTCGATGCCGCAACACTCGCCCGGTTGGAGACTTTCACCCGTCTGGTCGAACGCTGGAACAGCAAGATCAACCTGATCGCACCAGGAACGTTAGCCTCGATCTGGCCGCGCCATGTGGCGGATAGCGCGCAGATATTCCCGCTACTGCCTTCGGCGGCCGCGAGCCTGGTTGATCTTGGTTCGGGCGGAGGGTTTCCCGGCGTCGTTCTTTCAACCCTGCTGGAAGGAGCGGGTCGCCCGACGACCGTGCATCTCATCGAGAGCGACAAGCGCAAGTCCGTTTTCCTGTCGAGCGTTCTGCGCGACCTCGGTCTCAGTGCAATTGTTCACGCCGCGCGCGCTGAACATGTTGAACCGCTTCAGGCCGATGTTGTCACGGCGCGGGCTCTCGCGCCGCTTGACCGCCTCGCGCCCCTCGCCGCGCGCCATCTTGCCCCTGGTGGCGTCGGCATTTTTCCAAAAGGGGAAAACTATCATGGCGAAATCGAGTCGCTTGGAGCGGAGCATCGGGTCCTGGGGGTTTTCCCAAGCCGGACGAACCTGCAATCGGCGATCATCATGATCAGCAGCGCGGACTACCGTCGTGTCGCATGAACAGGACAGCACCCGCATCATTGCCGTCGCCAACCAGAAAGGCGGGGTGGGCAAGACAACGACCGCTGTCAACCTGGGCGCAGCCTTAGCAGAAATCGGTCTGACGGTTGTCATCGTGGACCTGGACCCGCAAGGCAACGCGTCCACCGCGCTCGGCATCGCGATGGAAGACCGATCCCGCAGCATGACCGAGGTGATCATCGGCGAATGCACATTTTCGGATGCGATCCAGTCGACGCAAGTCGATCGTCTGCGGATTGCTCCGGCCACGACCGACCTGTCGTCCATGGGTCTCCATCTGGCGCAGCAGCGCGGGCGGTTGCGCATCGTGCGCAATGCGATCAGGGCAGATCCGACGCCGGGAAGTGAGCGGCCGGATGTCATGCTGATCGACTGCCCGCCATCGCTCAATCTGATTACGCTGAACGCGCTCGCTGCAGCGGACAGCGTTCTGGTGCCACTCCAGAGCGAGTTCTTCGCATTGGAGGGACTATCCCAACTTCTCCTGACGGTGCGCGAATTGCGGCAGGCGACGAATCCGGACCTTCGGATCGAGGGGATCGTTCTGACGATGAATGACCCCAGGAACCGCTTGGCCAGGGAAGTCGAAAAGGATGTTCGCGGCACCCTCGGCGGCCTCGTCTGCGAGACGACGATTCCGCGAAACGTTCGCGTGAGCGAGGCGCAGTCGCACGGCAAGCCCGTGCTCAGCTATGATCGGCTCTCGAAGGCGACCCTCGCTTATCAGGCCCTCGCCGAGGAGCTTCTGCGCCGGTGGCGGGTGGAGGGACCGGAGGTTGGAGCATGACCCAGTCTAAATCGCAACCGCCGCGCCTCGGGCGCGGCCTCTGGGCCCTGTTGTCGGAGGCCGACGCCGACGCTGCTGCTGGCGCCGCTGCTTCGGGGCGAGCACCGGCAGTTGACAGTCGTCCCGGACAGCGCGGTGGGGCCGAGCAGACACAGGCGCGACTGATTCCGATAGAATCGATCAGGCCAAACCCCAAACAACCCCGGCGCAGTTTCGACGACGGCGCGCTTGAGGAGTTGGCCAAATCGATCAGGGAGAAGGGCGTCCTTCAGCCCATAATCTTGCGCCCGTCGGCGGAGGGAGACTGGTTTGAGATCGTTGCCGGTGAGCGGCGCTGGCGTGCCGCACAACGCGCGCAATTGCATGAACTCCCCGCGGTCGTCCGGCCGCTCAGCGATTCAGAGGCGGCGCAGATCGCCCTCATCGAAAACGTGCAGCGCAGCGATCTCAATCCCGTGGAGGAGGCGGCAGCTTATCGGCAACTCATCGAGACCTATGGGCACAGCCAGGAGCAACTGGCCGATCTGATCGGCAAAAGCAGAAGTTATATCAGCAACATGCTCCGTCTGCTCAAGTTGCCCGACCAGGTTCTGGCGGCCCTAGCGACAGGAAAGATCACGGCAGGGCACGCGCGCGCCCTCGTCGGTTCCGAGCACGCGGCAGCCTATGCCCGACAGATCATCGACCGCGACCTGACTGTCCGAGAGGCCGAGAGGCTCGTCAAGAACGGCGCGCTGCCGGAAACGACGCGCGGGCCGTCGCCCCTCCGGCGATCGGACGACGCCGACACCAAGGCACTTGAGTCCGAGCTTTCGGCCAATCTCGGCATGCAGGTGCGTATCCGCCATGAGCCAGGCCATGAGGGCGGCACGCTCACGATCAGGTACGCCCGCCTCGATGAGCTAGACCTTCTTTGCCGGGTTCTCGCGGTGATCCCCCGGGACGCGGATTTCTGAACGGCGGACTCAGCCCCCGGCAAGCTCCAGGATCAGCGCGTCGAGCACGAATCTGCCCGATCGCGTCGCCGAGAGCCGGTCGCCATCGAGGCGCAACAGGCCGTCCTCGATGAATGACGCGACCTTTGCGCGCTGCGCCGCACGCGGGTCAAGCGACCGCAAGCGGCGGAGAGATAGACCCTCCTCCAGCCGCAGACCCATGATCAGATATTCATGCGCGAGATCGTCCAGCGGGATGTCTTGCCGCCCCGCCTCGCCCGAGCCGCGCGACGCGACGGCCTCGATCCATCGCGACGGATCGCGCAACGCCTCGGTGGCGCAGCGCTCACCACCTCGTCCCAGCCGCCCGTGCGCGCCGGGGCCGATGCCAGCCCAACGTCCACCGCGCCAATAGACGAGGTTGTGCCGTGACTGCTCGTTAGCCCGCGCATGGTTCGAGATCTCGTAGGCCGGCAGTCCGGCCGAGGCGCATATCTCCTGGGTGGCGGCAAACAGGTCGGCCCCGAGATCCTCGTCCGGCAGCCCGCGCAATCCGCCCCGATTCCGGCGCATGGCAAACGGCGTGCCCGGCTCGATCGTCAACTGATAGAGCGAGAGGTGCCCGGTCCCGAGGCTGATCGCTTGGGTCAGCTCCTCTTCCCAGTCGCGTAGCCTCTGATGCTGTCGGGCATAGATCAGATCGAGGCTCACCCTGGGAAATGTCCGCAGCGCGAGTTCGACCGCTGCCACCGCCTCGGCGGCGCTATGCCGACGCCCGAGCGCCCGCAGGGCCTCGTCGCGCAAGGATTGTACCCCGACCGACAGCCGGTTGACGCCGGCGGCGGCAAATCCGGCAAAGGCTGCGGCGTCGCTCGATCCCGGATTGGCCTCGAGCGTGATTTCCGGTGTGCCGTCGGCCCTCCAGAGGCTCAGGGCCGTCTCGATTACTGCACCGACGGTCGATGGCGCCATCGTTGATGGCGTCCCACCCCCGAAAAAGATGCTCCCGAGCCGCTCATCGGGGCATTCGGCCGCCGAGCGCGCGACTTCGCGACAAAGCGCGTCCGACCACGCCTCGTGATCGATGCGCGACGCGACATGGCTGTTGAAGTCGCAATAGGGGCATTTCGATTCGCAAAAGGGCCAGTGAACGTAAAGCCCGAAGCCGCCGTCGTCCGACGGCGCCGTCATCTTCCGCCCCTGGATGTTTCACGTGAAACGTCGCCGAGCGCCGGCGCCAGCGCCGCCAGCGCGCGCGCCCTGTGGCTTTGCCGGTTCTTCACCCAGCGATCGATCTCGCCGAACCCCAGCGCCTGACCCTCGGCGCGAAAGATCGGATCATAACCATGACCAAGACTGCCCCGCCCCGGCAGCACGATCTCGCCGCGCACCCTCCCTTCGGCCGTCACGCAGCGCCCCTCCGGCCACGCGAGCGCAAGCGCGCAATGAAAGGCGGCGCCCCAGGGCGCAGCCACACCACTCGCGCGAAGGGCTTTCTCGACCCGACCGATCGCCACACCGAAATCGCGCCCGCCAGGCGTCTCCGCCCAGTCGGCCGAACGCACGCCGGGCGCGCCACCCAGCGCATCGATGCAAAGCCCGCTGTCGTCAGCAAGCGCCACCTGCCCAGAAGCCGCCGCAGCGGCCCGCGCCTTCAACACTGCATTGCCCGTGAAATCATCCGCCGTCTCCTCCGGAACCGCGAGGCCAAGCTCCGCCGCACCCACGATATCGAGATGGTAACCCTCTAGAAGATCAGCGAATTCCTCCAGTTTCCCGGCATTGTGCGTGGCGATCACGATCATCGGCCGCGCCGGGGCCATCAGAGCGCCGCCTTCTGCGCCGCCACGAGGCGGGCGACCCCCGCCGCCGCGAGCCCGAGCAAAAGGTCGAGATCGTCGCGCCCGAAGGTGGCGCCCTCCGCCGACCCCTGCACCTCGACCAGCCGCCCCGCCGCCGTCATCACGAAATTGCCATCCACCCCCGCCGCACTGTCCTCGGCATAGTCGAGATCGAGCACCGCCTGCCCCGCATAGATCCCGCATGACACCGCCGCGACATGATCGAGGATCGGATCCGACGTCACCAGCCGCGCCGACATCAGCCGCGCCGTCGCCATCCGCAGCGCCACCCACCCCCCCGTGATGGCGGCGCAGCGCGTCCCGCCATCAGCCGAGATCACGTCGCAATCGATCACGATCTGCCGCTCGCCAAGCGCCGCCCGGTCGACGCCGGCCCGCAGCGCCCTGCCGATCAGCCGCTGGATCTCGATCGTGCGCCCCTGCTGCTTGCCCGACGCCGCCTCGCGACGCGTGCGCGTCTGCGTGGCGCGCGGCAGCATCCCGTATTCCGCCGTCACCCAGCCGAGCCCCGTCCCGCGCAGAAAGGCGGGCGGCTTGTCCTCGATCGTCGCCGCGCAGAGCACCTCCGTGCCCCCCATCACGATCCTGCACGATCCCTCGGCGTGGCGCAGCACGCCCGCGTCGATGCGAACCTCGCGCAATTCGTCCAAAGCCCTTCCCGACGGCCGCATCGCGCATTCTCCCCCTGAGGCACGCCACCTCATGCCCCGCGCCGCGTCGAAAGGCAACCCGCCGCCCCGCGGCCCGCGATTGACGCGCCCGCTTGATGCGGCATAATCCTACCCCCTGCCCAAGGACCGAGCCACCCCTTCCAAAGCCCCGCCAGAGATGTCCGACCCGCCAAGCCTCATCGCCGAGATGAACGCCCGCTCGCGCGAGGTGTTTCGCAGGGTGGTCGAAAGCTACCTCGCCTCCGGCGAGCCGGTCGGCTCGCGCACCCTCACCCGCAGCATGTCCGAACGCGTCTCTGCCGCCACCGTCCGCAACGTCATGCAGGACCTCGAGTACATGGGGCTCCTCGACAGCCCCCATGTCTCCGCCGGCCGCGTCCCGACCGAGGCCGGCCTGCGCATGTTCGTCGACGCGGTGCTCGAGGTCGGCGATCTCGACCGCGCCGACCGCGAGACGATCGACGCCACCCTCGGCGCAAGCGAAAGCTCGATCTCGAACCTCCTCGACCGGATCGGCCAGGCGCTTTCCGGCCTGACGCGCAGCGCGAGCCTCGTGCTCGCCCCCAAGCACGAGGCCGCGATCCGCCACATCGAGTTCGTGGGCCTCGCCCCCGACCGCGCGCTCGTCGTGCTCGTCTTCGCCGATGGCCACGTCGAGAATCGCGTCTTCCGCCCGCCACCGGGCCAGACCCCGTCCTCGATGCGCACCGCCGCCAATTTCCTCAACGCCATCGCCGAGGGCCGCACCCTCGGCGAGTTGCGCCAGCAGGTCGGCATCGAGATGCAGCGCCGCCGGCAGGAAATCGACGAACTCGCCCGCGCCCTCGTCGAAAGCGGCCTCGCCGAATGGGAGCACGCAGGCCAACCCCGCGAACGGCTGATCGTGCGCGGCCAGGCCAACCTGCTGCCCGGCGGCGAACCCGCGGACGACCTCGAACGCATCCGCACCCTCTTCGATGATCTCGAGCGCAAGCGCGACATTGCAGAATTCCTCGACCTCGCCGACACGGGTGAAGGCGTGCGCATCTTCATCGGCTCCGAGAACAAGCTTTTTTCGCTGACGGGTTCCGCTCTGGTGGTTTCCCCCTATATGAATGCCGACCGCAAGGTCATCGGCGCGGTCGGGGTCATCGGCCCCACCCGCATCAACTACGGGCGGATCGTGCCGATCGTCGACTACACAGCACAGATGGTCGGCCGGCTCGTCGCCGACCGCCACAAGGGATGAAGATGCAGGAAGATCCGAACGCCGCCGCCGCCGCCGCCGCCCCCACTGGCCCCGACAACACGTCCGATCCCGCTTCCCAGGCGGACGACCTTGCGCGCCTTCGCGAGGAGCGCGACGATCTCCGCGACCGCTACATGCGCGCCCTCGCCGATGCCGAGAACGCCCGCAAGCGCGCCGAGCGCGACCGCCGCGAGGCCGAGATGTATGGCGGCACGCGCCTCGCGCGCGACCTGCTCGATGTCCACGACAACCTCCGCCGCGCCCTCGATGCCGCCGACGACTCGCTGCGCGCCGCCGCTCCTGCCTTCATCGAAGGCGTCGAACTCACCCTTCGCGACCTGCTCGCGGCCTTCTCGCGCCACGCCATCACCCGCATCAGCCCCGCCCGGGGCGACATCTTCGACCCGCAGCTCCACCAGTCCATGTTCGAGGCCCCCGTCCCCGGCACCGCCGCAGGCCAGATCATCGAGGTTATGTCCGAGGGCTTCGCCATCCACGACCGCCTCCTGCGGCCCGCCCGCGTCGGCGTCTCCTCGATGCCCGCCGCCCCCGCCGCCGCGCCCGGCCTCGACACCCGCGCCTGAACCCCGCCAGCGCCCCCGACCCGAGGCCCCCGGCCCCCCCCCGCCATGACAGCGCCCACCCCCGAGCCAGAGGATCACGCCGCTGCGGGAGAGCTCGCGCCGCTCCTTGCGATCATGCGCGCGCTTCGCGATCCGCGCACCGGCTGCCCCTGGGATCTCGCGCAGGATTTCGCCACCATCGCCCCCTTCACCATCGAGGAGGCCCACGAGGTCGCCGACGTGATCGAGCGCGCCGCCTGGGACGAGCTCCCCGCCGAACTCGGCGATCTGCTGCTTCAGGTCGTCTTCCACGCCCGTATCGCCGAGGAGCGCGCGCTCTTTCGCTTCGAGGATGTCGCCCACGCGATCTGCACCAAGATGATCGCGCGCCACCCCGACCTCTTCGATCCCGCCGCCGCTTCGCCGCGGCCCGCCGATCCCGCCGCCCGCACCGCCGCCTGGGAGGCCGCCAAGGCGCGCGAACGCGGCGCGACCGGCGCGGGCACCCTCGATGGCATCCCCGCCGCCCTGCCCGCACTCACCCGCGCCGTCAAGCTCCAGTCCCGCGCTGCCCGCGTCGGCTTCGACTGGCCCGCGACCGACGCGGTTCTCGCCAAGCTCGACGAGGAATTGGCCGAATTCGCCGAGGCGCGCGCCAGCGCCGATCCGGCCGCCATCGCCGACGAGTTCGGCGACATCCTCTTCGTCCTCGCCAATCTCGCGCGCCATCTCGGCATCGACCCCGAAGCCGCGCTCCGCGGCACCAATGCGAAGTTCGTCCGCCGCTTCGCCCGGATCGAGGCCGCCCTCGCCGAGACCGGCCGAACCCCCGCCGACAGCACCCTCGCCGAGATGGATGCGCTCTGGACCGCCGCCAAGACGGCGGAACGCGCCGCCCGCGACTAGGGGTCGCATGCAGATTCTCCTTGCCAGACACGCCGAAATCTGCCATCGCGCCCTCGCGTTGTGCTCTTTATCGACCTGTCTCCCTCGTGGCCGCAGTCTTTCGATCTTGACGTGACCGCGCCGGGCCGCCGCACTTCCGCGGGCGGCATGACAGACAGGAGTTATCACGATGGCCAAGGGCACCGTGAAATGGTTCAACGCTACCAAGGGCTACGGCTTCATCGCCCCCGAGGGTGGCCGCAAGGACGTGTTCGTGCACATCTCCGCGCTCGAGCGCGCGGGGCTGCGCGGCCTCAATGACGGCCAGGCGGTCACCTTCGACATCGAATCCGGCCGCGACGGCCGCGAATCGGCGACGAACATATCCCTCGCCTGACCAGCGCGCCGGCGGGGGTCCGGCCCCACCGACCGGAGCCACAGACCGGCGCCACAGACCGAGGCCGGCACCCCCGGGTGCCGGCGCTCCCCGTTCAGGCCGCAACGTCCCTGCCCGCCGCCGCCCGCGGGTGACGGCGCGCCAGCGGCACCCCGAGCTTCGGATGCAGCCGCCCCGCGAGCATCCACATCCCCCCGAACAGCACCCCCATCGCCGCGAAGATCCCCGGGATCGGCGCGACCGTCAGCACCACCCAGGCGACGCCGGGCGTCACGATCCCCGACACATCGCGAAAGCTCGAATAGATGCCGGCCATCTCGGCACGCTCCGACGGCTTCACCGCGAGCAGGAACGGCAACCCCCCCACGGCATCGAGCAGCACCAGAAAGAACGCCGCCCCCATCATCGCCGCCACCGCTGCCCAGGGCCAGCCCGACATCGCCGCCGCCAGCCCGAGGCACGCCCCCGCCCCGATGAACCCCGCGCGCACCGCTGCGCGCACCGAGCGCGCCTGCATCCAGCGCAACATCACGGGCGTCAGGAACATCAGCGCCGATGCGATCGACAACGTCGCCCCGCCGATCTTCTTGCCCAGCCCCGCCTCGACCGCGAAGATCGGCAGATAGACGGCGAACACCCACCACCCGCTCGAGCGGATCACCGCGAACACCCACCCCGCGACAAGCCGCGGCTGCTGGGCGAACCGGCCGAGATAGGCGAGCGGGTTGGGCGAGGGGCCGCGCGCCCTCGAGATCGCGCGCCCGTTCCCCAGCCGCAGCGCCCAGAACGTCCCGAGCAGCATGAGCGCGAGGAACCCCGCCACCAGGAAAGGCAGCGGCCGCCACGCCTCGAGCAACTCCACCCCGAGCAGCGGCCCCGCCGTCCAGGGGAGCGCCGCATAGAGCATCCGCGTCGATTCCGTCCTGCCCAGATCGCTCCGCGCGATGTAGTCGAGCACATAGGCATTGAGGCACACGAACACCATCACTGTGCCGACCGAGATGCACAGCACCGCCGCCGCCATCAGCGATCCGCCCGCGATCCCGCACAGATGCCCGACGACGAACAGGCACCCTCCGACCGAATAGGCCCACCGCCGCCCGATCGCCGCCGCCACCCGCGGCACCAGAAGCCCGGCCACCAGCGACAGGCAACCGACCGCGAAATAGATGCCCGAGACCACGGCCGCATCGCCGTAGGCGGCATAGAGTTCCAGCGGCAGCACCGAGATCAGGATCCCCCGCACCGCGGCATCGAGCCCCGACAGCAGCGCAAAGGACCGCACGCCGGGCGCAGGCGCACGCCGCAACCCCGCCAGGGCGAACCGATCGAACATCGAAGCTCCTCACCTCGCGCCACGCTCGCGCGCCCGCCCCGGCCCGTCTGTCCTCGCCGCGACACGGCCCTGTCGGTTCCAGCCACCGCACCCGCCCGGCCCCCGCATCCCGCGCTTTACCTCCGCGCCGATCTCGTTTAGCACCCGGATCGTGCCCGAGTGGCGGAACGGTAGACGCAGGGGACTCAAAATCCTCCGCCGCAAGGCGTGCGAGTTCGACTCTCGCCTCGGGCACCACGGCCACCGCCCGCGACGAAACCGCCGGGCGCGCAACCTGCGGCGGCGCCCGCGGGCGATCGGGTTCGACCCGTTGTCAAATGGCGGCGATCGCGGCCGCCGCGGCCCGATAACGGGCATGTGCGGCGGCGAAGGCATCGACGAGAGCGGCGTCGGGCGCGAAGATGCGCGCGATGGCGGGCGGCGTCGCGATCTCGGCCCCCGCTCCGGTCGCGGCCATCAGCCCGAGGCGGGCGGCGCCGAAGGCCGCGCCGAAATCGCCCTCGGCCGGGCGTCCGACCGGCACACCCAGCACCGTCGCGATGAGCGCGAGCCAGTAGTCCGACCGCGCCCCCCCGCCCTGCGCGATCAGCGTGCCGATCCGCGTCCCGGTTGCCGCGAGCGCGTCGCGGCAGTCGGCCAGCGCGAAGGCCACCCCCTCGAGCACCGCCCGCGTCGCCGCCGCGCGGTCGGTCCCGTGCGAGAGACCGAGAAAGGCGCCCCGGATCCGCGCGTCGTTGAGCGGCGTCCGCTCGCCCCCGAGATAGGGCAGGAAGATTGTCCCGCCCGGCGGCCGCAGTTCCCCGAGGCCCCCCGTCAGCCCCGCCGCATCCGCCCCGAGCAGCTGCGCGTGCCAGTTGAGCGCGTCGGTCGCGGCGAGGATCACCCCCATCTGGTGCCACCGCCCGGGCAGCGCATGGCAGAAGCTGTGCACGGCCGTCGCCGGCGCCGGCGCATAGCGTTCGGTCGCGGCAAATAGGACGCCCGAGGTGCCGAGCGAGACGAACGCCTCGCCGCCCCGCACCACGCCCGAGCCGATCGCCGCGGCCGCATTGTCGCCCGCCCCACCCGCGACCGGGATACCCGCCGCCATCCCCCAGCGCGCGGCAAGCGTGCCGCGCAGCCCGCCCGACACGGCCGAGCCCTCGACCAGCGCGGGCATCTGGCGCCGCGACATCCCGCTCGCGCCGAGGAGCGTGTCGGACCAGTCGCGCGCGCCGGTGTCAAACCACGCCGTTCCGGCGGCGTCCGACATCTCCGAGACCCGCTCGCCCGTCAGCCACAGCCGCAGGTAGTCCTTGGGCAAAAGAACGCAGTCCGTCCGGGCGAAGGTCGCGGGCTCGTGCCGCGCCGCCCAGATCAGCTTCGGCGCCGTGAAACCGGGAAAGACGATGTTGCCCGACACCGCCCGAAAGCGCGGATCGGCATCGAGCGCGCCCGCCTCCGCCGCCGCCCGCGTATCGTTCCACAGGATCGCGGGGCGGATGACGGCGCCCCCCGCATCGAGCATCACCGCCCCGTGCATCTGCCCCGACAGGCCGATCCCTCGCACCCCGCCCAGCGGACAGGCCGCCGCCAGCCCGTCGAGCACCGCCTCCGCCGCCGCGATCCAGTCGGCGGGGTCCTGCTCGGACCATCCAGGCGCGGGTCTTTCGACCCGAAGCGGCGCGCTCGCCTCCGCGATCGGGCGCTGATCGTCCCCGATCAGCAGACCCTTGAGCGCCGACGTCCCGAGATCGAGCCCGATGAACATCTTACCTGCCTCGCCCTCCACGATCGCGCGCCGCACGGCTTGCGGGCCAACCGCCATGCGCCCCCGCCAAGCAAGGCGACCTCGCGACTCCGATGCGGCGGCGCGGCCCTCGGCGCCTGATCCGAAATCCCGCATCGGACCTTGCGTCAGCCATCGCGCAGCATGCCCGCAAAGCGGCCGCGCCGCGCCTCGAGCAGCGGCTGCAGCGCCATGTCGGGCGCGACCGTTCGCCTGACGCGCGCGGGGCTCGCCAGTGTCCCGACCGGCGCGCCGGCAGCGACGGCCGCAAGCCGCGCCGCGCCCGCGGGGCCCGCGACATGCACCCCGTCAGGCAGCGAAACGGCCTCGCCGAGCGCGGTGGCCACAAGGCGCACCCAGAGATCGCTCCGCGCCCCGCCGCCGACCATGGCGAAACGTTCGGGCCGCACGCCCACGGAGCGCTGCGCGGCAACGCAATCCGCCATCTGAAATGCCACCCCCTCGAGCGTCGCATAACCCAGCATCGCGGGCGTGACGCCCGGATGCAGCCCGTCGATCCGCCCCTGCGCCTGCGGCCGGTTGAGCGGGGTGCGGATCCCGTTCAGCGCCGGCAGGAACACGGGCGCGTCCATGATGTCGCCCTGCGTGGCGAAATCCTCGGCCTCGGCCGCGAGCGTCGCCGCCGTCCGGCCCGTCACCCGCGCGATCCAGTCGAGCGAGGCGGTCGCGCTCATCACCACGCCCATCGAGAGGAAGGTGTCGGGCGCGGCATGCGCAGAGGTCAGGATCGCGTGCTGCGGCCCCGGATGAAACGCTTCATCGACGAGGCACGCCACCCCCGAGGTGCCGACCGTCAGCACCGCGTCACCGGGCCGCGCCGCGCCCACGCCGAGGGTCGAGGCCATGTTGTCACCGGCACCCGCCGCGACGGGAATGCCGGGGCGAAGACCGAATCGCTGCGCGAGTTCGGCCCGGAGGTGCCCGGCCTCGGCCCAGGGCGCGACGAGGGGCGGCAGATGCGCCGGATCCCACCCGACCGCCGCACAGAGGTCTGGATCCCACCGACCGCTCGCGCAATCGAGAAGTTGCGTGCCGCCCGCGTCCGTGGGCTCGCTCGCGACCTCACCGGTGAGGGCGAGGCGCACATAATCCTTGGTGAGCAGGAGCATCCGCGCCCGCCCGAAAAGATGCGGCTCGTGCCGCGCGAGCCAGAGAAGTTTCGGCGCGGTCAGCCCGGGATCGGGCGCGCCGTTCGTCCGCCGGCCGATGTCGGGCCGCCGCTCCAGCAACTCGGCAGATTCGCGGATCGCGCGCTGGTCGTTCCACAGGATCGCCGGGCGCAGGGGCCGCAGGTCGCGGTCGAGCAGCAGCGCCGCGAGCATCTGGCCCGAAAGCCCGATCGCCCCGACCCCGGCCATCGCCGTGGGGGCCTCGGCTCGCAGCCGGTCGAGGCAGGCGAACACCCCCGCCACCCACCCGTCGGCGTCCTGCTCGCTGTGGCCCACGCGCGGGATCGACACCGCGACGGGGGTCGCGGCCTCGGCCACGACGCGCGTGGCGTCCGCGAGGATGACGGCCTTGATCCCCGAGGTGCCGAGGTCGATCCCGAGGCAGAGATCGCTCATCCCTTGCCCGCCCCGAGCAGGCTGCGCGCCGTGTCCTCGTCGGTGACGAAGGTATCGACGCAACCGAGCCCGAGGAGCGCCGCAATCACCGCGACCTTGTGCGCCCCGCCCGCCGCCAGGATCACGTTCGGGATCCGCCCGAGATCGGCAAGCCCGAGCCCGATGACACGTTCGTTGATCGGGTGGTCGATCGGCCGGCCGGCGGCGTCGATGACGGTGCCGAGCACATCCCCGACCCCGCCGCGCGCGACCAGTTCCGCAATCGTCGTATCCTGCGGCAGCCCGTCGCGCATGAGCAGCGACCGCTGCGAGAGATCCCCCGCCGCCATGGCGAGCGCGTCGACCGCCCGGAGCTTGGCGAGCAGCGCGCGGAAGACGTCAAGCTCCATGATCGTGTCGCGGCTCTCGCGCGAGCCCGCGTAGAGGGGGGCGGTGAAGAAACTGTGCTGGGCGCCGAGCAACGCCGCCAGCCGCGTCGTGATCTCGAAACTGTTGAGGTCCGAGCCCCGCGTGAGCCCGCCCATGACCGAGATCACCTCGAGATCGGGCCTTGATATCGCCGCAACGAAGCGCGTCGCGATGTTGAGCGTGTTGCCCCAGGACATCCCGAAAAGCCGCACCGTGTCGGCCGCGAGCACATCCGACAGCACGTTGCCGAGTGCCGCGCCGACGATCGTCTGCACATCGGCCGGATCGGCCGGGGCAGGCGCGACATAGGCGCGCGCAAGCCCGTAACGCGCAACGAGCGCGGCCTCCAGTTCGGCGCAGGCCGCGAAGGCCGTGTTGAAGCTGATCCGCACGAGGCCGCGCCGGTGCGCCTCCGACAGCGCCTTGTTCACGCGCAGCCGCGTGACCTTGAGCTTGTCCGCGACCTTCTCCTGCGTCAGCCCCTCGACATGATAGGCCCAGGCGACCTGTGCGAGGAAACGTTCCTCGGTGTCGAGCGACGGGAGTTTCGGGGGCCTTGGCATCGGTGCGCGGCGCGGGCTACTTGACCGCGCCCATGGTCAGGCCGCGCACGAGGTGCTTCGAGGCGATGATCGCGAAGATGAGCACCGGCACCACGATCAGCGTCGATGTCGCCATGATCTTGCCATAGGGCACGTCGTAGCCTTCCATGAACGTCACGGCCATCGCAGGTGCCGTCTTGGCGGCCTTCGGCGCGAGGATATAGGCAAACAGGAGTTCGTTCCACGAAAAGATGAACGACAGGATGCCCGACACCGCCACGCCCGGCATCGCGAGCGGCAGGCACACCGACCGGAAGATCCGCCACTGCGACGCCCCCTCGAGCAGCGCCGCCTCGTCGAGCTCATAGGGGATCGAGCGGAACTGGTCGGTGCAGATCCAGATCACGATCGGCATGGTGAAGGTCAGATACATCAGGATGAGCGCGAGATGCGTGTCGCGCAGCCCGATCTCGCGCGAGATGAGGAAGACGGGGAAGGCCAGCACGACCGGGCTCACGAATCGGTTGGTGATGAACCAGAACCACAGGTCGCGCTTGCCGCGGAACTCGAAGCGGGCGAGCGCATAGGCCGCCGGGCAGCCGAGCCCCACCGCGAGCGCCGTCGTCGCCACCGCCACGATGATCGAGTTGAGCAGCGACACCCCGACCCTGTCGGCAAAGAGCACCTCGACATAGTTCGCCAGCGTCGGCGTGAAGATCCAGGCGGGCGGCGACTGGAGCGCGACGACCTGGGTCTTCAGGCTCGTCGTCACCATCCAGTAGAAGGGAAAGACGCAGAACAGGCAGATGAGCCCGAGCATGAGCCCCTGCAGCACGAGGCCCCGCCGCCCCCCGGGGATGACCTCGGACATCTCAGCGTACCTCGCGGTAGAAGAGGCGGATATAAAGCCGCGCCAGCACGATCGTGAGCACGAGCAGGATCACCGATTGCGCCGATGCCATGCCGATATCGAATTGCCGGTTGCCGACACGCTCGATCAGCACGGCGATGAATTCGGTCGCCGAACCCGGCCCGCCGCGCGTCATGGTGAAGACCATGTCGAAGAGCTTGAGCGTATCGGCCGTGCGCAGGATCAGGACCGCGACGAGCGAGGGGATGAGAAAGGGAAACTGCACATGCCGCAGCACCTTCCAGGCGCTGCGCGTCTCGAGGCGCGCCGCCTCCTCGATCTCGGGCGGGACCGTCGAAAGCCCCGCGAGCAGCACGAGCGCGACAAAGGGCGTCCACTGCCAGATGTCCCAGAAGATGACACCGATGAAGGCGTTCGTCGGATCTCCGATGAAGTTGATCGGCTCGACCCCGACCCAGCCCAGCATCTGGTTGAAGACGCCGTATTTCTGGTTGAGCGTGACCTGCGCGAGCAGACCCACGACGGCATAGGTCGTCGCCATCGGCAGCACGAGCGACAATCGCGTGAGCGTCTTGAAGAACCCGAGCCCGGGCCGGTGCAGCAAGAGCGCGATGCCGAGCCCGAGCGCGATCTGGACGGGGACCGAGATGAAGAACAGCGTCGCCGTCCGCGCCATCGCCTGCCAGAACACCTCGTCGGTCAGGACGGTGGCGTAGTTCTCGAGCCCCACGAACTCCTGCTGGTTGCGCTTGGTCAGGTTGAAATAATGCAGGCTCTTCCAGAGCGCATAGCCGAGCGGCACGATCCCCACGAGCGCGAGCGCCGCGACGGCGGGGCCGAGGAAGGCGATGATCGTGCGTCGGGCGACCTTCGTTGCCATCGCGGCGTTTCCTGCTTGCCGAGGCGAATGCGGGGTGCCGGATCGACCGGCACCCCGCGATTGTTCACGAGGGATCGCCCCCCGTTCAAGCCCCGATCACTGCGCGAGGGGCTTCTTGCCGCTGTAATAGCCCGCCTTGTCGAGCACGGCCTCCATGCGGGTGCCGATCTCCTGCGCGCCGGCCTCGACCGACACTTCGCCAAGCATCATCTTCGTGCCCCACTCCTGCACGATCTCGGTGATCTCGGGCCACTCGGCAAAGCGCGGACGGAACTCCGGCACGCCCTCCTGCCAGCTTTCGACGAGGGCGGGGATGAACTTGTAGGTCTCCGCCAGGGCCGGATCGGCATAGGCCGACTTGCGCGCGGGCACGCCGCCAAGCTCGAGATAGCGCGGCGCGTTCGCCTTCGACGTCACCCACTGGATGAACAGCCAGCCCGCCGCCTTCTCGGCATCGTCGGCCTGTGTCGCGACCGCGAGGCTGAAGCCGCCGAGCGCGGGCTTGCGGCCAGCGGGGCCCTTGGGCTCTGGCGCGACGGCGAGGCAATCGCCGAGCGTCGAGGTCTCGGGGCTCGCGAGGGTCGAGTAGAAGGCCGACCATTCCGTGATCATCGCCACATCGCCCTGCGCGAGGCCGTTCACCGTCTCGGCGTGGTCATAGGCGACGATGCCCTCGGGCATGTACTGCATCAGCTCCTGCCGGAAGTTCAGGCCGGCCTGGCTCTCGGGCGAATTGAGGTTCGAGCGGAACTCGGCATTGAGGAACGACCCCCCGAACGGCCAGAGCATCCGCGCAAAGCTGTCGGCCGACTGGGTCTCGTTGCGCTTGGACTGGAGCGCGAAGGCATATTTGCCGTCCTTGGTCAGCGCCGGACCGTAGACATCCTTGAGTTCCTGCCACGTCGCCGGGGGCGCGTCGAAGCCCGCGTCCTTCAGCATGCAGGAATTGTAGAACATCAGGCCCGAGTAGTTGTCGAAGGGCAGGCCATAGACGGTGCCGTTCCAGCCACCGAAGGCATTGAGCACGAGCGGGAAGAAATCGTCGATCTCGAGCGCGGGATCGGCGAGATCGGGATTCGAGGTGAAGGTCTCGATCGGCTCGATCCAGCCGTTCTCGGCGAAGTTGCCGATCCAGACGAGGTCGATCAGCGCCACGTCGATGTCGCCGCCCGCCACGAAGTCGCGCACCTGCTCGCCGAGCGCGTTCTCGTAGGGAACCGTCGTGATGTTGAGCTTGATGCCCGTCGCGGCCTCGAACTCGGGCAGCATCTGCTTGGCCGCGGCATAGCCGGGCCGGTCGAGGAAGAGCACGTCGATCGTCGTGCCCGCGTAGGGTTTCGCCGCCTCTTCGAGCGACCAGGCACCTGCCTGTCCGCCAGCGAGCGCGGCCGTTGTTGCGAGCGCGATGGCGCTCGCCGAAGCCTTGAGTTTCATCTGGTATCCTCCCCCAGGGTCCTTGGAAACTGACGAGTGCGGTTGACTTTCAAATGTAACCGACTTCATATAAATGTAATGGGACGATGCGAGTCAACGAAAAAATGTTGCGCGCGGCCGCGGGTGTCGCGTGCGTCGGGGGGTGGACGATGGCCGAGGTGCGCCTTCAAGGGGTGAACAAGTCCTACGGCGCGGTCCAGGCGCTCCGCGACGTGAGCCTCGATGTCGCCGATGGCGAGTTTGCGGTGTTCGTCGGCCCCTCGGGCTGCGGGAAATCGACCCTGTTGCGCTCGATCGCGGGGCTCGAGGGGATCGGGGCGGGCCGGATCTCGATCGGCGGGCGCGATGTCACCGCCCTCGCCCCCTCCGAGCGCGACGTGGCGATGGTGTTCCAGTCCTACGCGCTCTATCCCCACATGACGGTGCGCGAGAACATGGACTTCGGCATGAAGATCAACAACTTCAGCCCCGAGGAACGCAAGGCGCGGATCGCAGAGGCCGCGCGCATCCTCCAGCTCGAGGACTATCTCGAACGCAAGCCCGCACAGCTGTCGGGCGGCCAGCGCCAGCGGGTCGCCATCGGGCGCGCGATCGTCAAGAAACCCAAGGTGTTCCTGTTCGATGAGCCGCTCTCGAACCTCGATGCCAAGCTGCGCGTGCAGATGCGCGTCGAACTCGAGGCGTTGCATCGCGAGCTTGGCGCGACGATGATCTATGTCACCCACGATCAGGTCGAGGCGATGACGATGGCGGACAAGATCGTGGTGCTGAACGGGGGCCGGATCGAGCAGGTCGGCGCCCCGCTCGATCTCTATCACCGGCCCGCGACCGAGTTCGTCGCGGGTTTCATCGGCGCGCCGGCGATGAACTTCCTCGATGTCGCGGCGCGGGATGCGTCCTCGGTCGCCTATGCCGGGCACGCGATTTCCGCGCCCCCCGGCGCCGCCGGTGCGGCCAGGATCGGCATAAGGCCCGAGCACGTCGTGATCCGGCCGGTGGGTGAGGGGAACATCGACCTCGACGTGACCCTGCGCGAGACGCTCGGGGGCGACGCCTATCTCTATGCGCGCACCGAGGCGGGCGATACGCTCGTGATCCGTGCCGAGGGCGACACGGTGCTCGATGCCGGGGCGCGGATCGGGGCCGATCTGCCGGCCGCGCGTCTGCACTTCTTCGCCGCGGACGGGCGCACCCTCGCCTCGGGCGGGGTGGCCGCATGAGCACGGCCAGCGCGCAGATCGCCGCCGCCGTCGCCCGCTCAAGTGCGGTCGCCGAGGTCGCGCTGGGGCGGGGCGCGCTCCGCGCTGCGCCCGATCTGCTCGCGCGCCATTTCGGGGGCGGTCCGGTCTGCCTCGTCGCCGACGAGAACACATGGCGCGCCGCCGGAACGGCGCTGCGGGGCATACTCGAGGCCGCCGGCATCGCGGTGCGCAGCCACATCCTGCCCGGATCGCCACGGCCCAAACCCTCGGTCGATCTCGGGCGCGCGATCGCGCAGGCCATCGGTGCCGCGCCCGCGATCCCCGTCGCGGTCGGATCGGGGGTGATCAACGACCTTGTCAAGTTCGCGGCGTTCTCGCTCGGGCGCGGCTACATGTCGGTCGCGACGGCGGCCTCGATGGATGGGTACACCTCGGCGGGGGCACCGCTGGCCGAGAAGGGGTTCAAGAAGACGATCCCCTGCGCCCCCGCGCGCGTTCTGCTGGCCGATCTCGAGATCATCGCCGCCGCCCCCCGCGCCATGGCCGGGTGGGGATATGGCGACCTCGCGGGCAAGGTGCCGGCCGGGGGCGACTGGATCATCGCCGACCGCCTCGGGATCGAACCGCTCGACCCCGTCGCCTGGTCGATGGTCCAGGACGGTCTGGACGGGTGGCTCGCCGCGCCCGAACGGATCGCGCGCGGCGAGGCGGGCGCGATCGAGGGGCTCTTTACCGGGCTGACGCTCGTCGGCCTCGCGATGGAGGTGCACGGCTCATCGCGCCCGGCCTCGGGCGCCGACCACCAGATCGCGCATCTGTGGGAGATGGAGGGCCTCGCCCTTGGTGCCGAACCCGTCAGCCACGGCGCCTGCGTCGCGGTCGGCTGCGTCGCGACCCTCGCGCTTTATGACTGGCTGATCGGGCAGGACCTCGGGCGGCTCGATCCCGCGCGCCTCGCTGCCGACGCCCCCGACATGGACCGCCTCGCGGCCGAGATCCGCGCGGGCCTCGGGCCGGGAGAGATCGCCGAGCGCGCGATCGCCGAAACCGCGCAGAAACACCTCGCCCCCGACGCGCGCCTCGCGCGCATCAGGCGCATCGTCGAGGTCTGGCCCGGATTGCGCGACACGCTCGCCCGGCGGCTGATGCGCGCACCCGAGATGGCCGCGCGCCTTTCGGCCGCGGGCGCGCCCTGCGACGCGGCCGGGATCGGGGTGTCGGCGGCGCATCTGGCGCGCAGCATCGCCCATGCGCGCTGGCTGCGCTCGCGCTATACCGTGCTCGACCTGCTCGACGAGACGGGGTTGCTGCAGGCGGCCATCGGCGCCGTCGTGCCCAGGATCGCGGGCGGGATGGATGCCGGGCTCGGCGCCCAACGGCGCCTCGAAAGGATGAAGCGATGACCGACCACGCCGACCTCGCCACACGCGCCGCCCGCGAGATGGGGGCCGCCGCCGCCGCGACAGACCCCGCCGAAATCGACGCCGCGGTGGCCGAGATCGCCGCCGCGCGCCGCATCGTCTGCTACGGCGTCGGGCGCGAGGGGCTCATGATGCGCGCGCTCGCCATGCGGCTCTATCATCTGGGTTGCGACGCCCATGTCGTGGGCGACATGTCGGCCCCCCCCGTGGGCCCCGGCGACCTGCTCATCGTCAGCGCGGGCCCCGGCGATTTCTCGACCGTCGCGGGGCTCGTCGGGGTGGCGCGGCGCGCGGGGGCGCGGACGCTCTGCGTGACGGCGCAACCCGGCGGCGCGGTGCCCGCCGCCTGCGACCGCATCCTCGCGATCCCCGCCCAGACGATGGCGGACGACCGCGGCCCGGCACGTTCCGTCCTGCCGATGGGGTCGCTCTTCGAGGGGGCGCAGTATCTCGTGTTCGAGATCCTCGTGCTCGCGCTGCGCGACCGCCTCGGGATGAGCGCCGAGGCCATGCGCGCGCGCCACACCAATCTGGAGTAGGGCGGTGAGCCGGGGCGAGTGGGTCGGGCGCTTCGCGCTCGAGGGGCGCAAGGCGCTGGTGACGGGCGCCTCCAAGGGCATCGGCGCAGAGATCTGCGCGGTGTTCGCCGATGCGGGCGCAGACATCGTCGCGGTCGCGCGCGACCGCGCGGGGCTTGAGGCCACGGCCGCGGCCGTCAGGGGGAAGGGGCGGCGCTGCCTCGTGCTCGAGGCCGATCTCGAGACGCGCGAGGGGCCGGTCGCGGCGGCGCAGGCAGCACTCGCGGCATGGGGCACGATCGACATCCTCGTGAACGCCGCGGGCGTGGCGCTGGTGGCGCCGGCGACCGAGCTTGACACCGAGACATGGGACCGGACCTTCGCCGTCAACCTGCGGGCGCCCTTCCTGCTTTCCCGGACGCTCGCGCCGGGGATGATCGCGCAGCGCTGGGGCAAGATCATCATGATCTCCTCGCAGACGGGCGTCATCGCGCTCGAGGATCACGCGGCCTATGCGAGCTCGAAGGGCGGGCTCAATGCGCTGACGAAATCGCTCTGCGCCGAATGGGCGCGGCACAATGTGCAGGTGAACGCGATCTGCCCGACGGTGGTGCTGACGCCGATGGGCCGCGAGGTCTGGGGCCCCGAAGAGAAGAGCGCGCCCTTCATCGCCGCAACCCCCGCCCGGCGCTTTGGCGAGCCGGTCGAGATCGCGGACATGGCGCTCTATCTCGCCTCGCCGGCCTCTGCGCTTGTCAACGGTGCGATCATGATGATCGAAGGGGGCTATTCGAGTGTCTGAGGCCCCGCGCGACGCGGCCGCAGCCTTTGCCCGCTACGAAAGGATCCGCGACCGCCTGCCTGCCGCCACCTTTGCCGAGGCCCCCGAGGTTGCGCCCGACCTTGGCGCGGTGGCGGGGCGCTGGGACGGCTTCGTGCTCGATGCCTTCGGGGTGCTGAACGTGGGCGACTCGCCGATCCCCGGCGCGGTCGCGCGCATGGCGGCGTTGCGGCGGACGGGGCGACGGCTGGTTGTCCTGACCAATGCGGCCTCATATCCGCATGCGGCGGCGGTGGCGAAGTTCCGGCGCATGGGCTTCGATTTCGCGCCCGAAGAGGTCGTCTCGTCGCGCGATGTCGCGGCGATGCATCTTGCGGCCATCGCGCCGGGTGCCGTCTGGGCGGCGCTCGCGGCCGAGGGCGACCGGTTCGGGGATCTGCCCGCTGGGGTCGTCAGCGCCATCGACCAGCCCGAGGCGTTCGAGCACGCGGACGGCTTTCTCTTCCTCTCGACCGCGCGCTGGACGACGGCGCTGCAGGCGCGGCTGGCCGAGGCGCTCCGGCGCCGGCCACGGCCGCTCGTCGTCGCGAACCCCGACCTCGTCGCCCCGCGCGAGGGTGGGCTGTCGGTCGAGCCCGGGTTCTTCGCCCATGATCTCATCGATGCGGGGCTCGCGCCCGAGGTGCACTGGTTCGGCAAACCCTACGCGAGCGCCTTCGCGGTCGCGGCCGCGCGCGCCGGGCTGCCGCCCGGGCGGCTTGCGATGGTCGGCGACACACTGCACACCGACATCCTCGGCGGCCGGGCGGCCGGGATGGGCGCGGTGCTCGTGACCGGGCACGGCATCCTCAAGGGCTGCGACCCCCTTCCCTTCATCGCGGCCTCGGGCATCGTGCCCGATGTGATGGTGCCCACGACCTGATCGGCTGGGTGGCGGTATCTGCCTGTTGCGCCTGAAGGGCGCGGCCTTGGCGGGTTTCGTCCGGCCGGGCCATATCCGGGTGTCACCCCGGAAGTGATCGCGCATGATCGCGATCAGCCGGCGCTCGGCGGTCTCGGGGCCCGAGATGGCGGTCATCGGCCCGGCGGGCAACACCCCGCGTCGGGGCGGGGACAGGGATGGCGTTCATCAGCGCGTCCGCCAGGCCTGAGTGCGCCGCATGATGCGCCGAGAGGCCGCGGCGTGCAGGATCCGCGCCGTGGCATTGGTGTAGAAGATCATCATGCCCATCGCCGCCGCCGGCGCGATCGTGCCCGCATCGTCCATGTTGAGGACCGCGACCGAGGCGAGCGCCGTCTTGGTCGAATAGAGGAACACCACGGCCGAGACCGTCGTCATCGCGTTGACGAACATGTAGATCGAGATGTCGAGGATCGCAGGCAGACAGACGGGGACCGTCACGCGACCGAACAGGCGCCAGAACGGCTGACGCAGAGAACTTGCGACCGGTTCGAATTCGGCGTCGATCTGCTTCAGCGCCGTCATCGCGGTCAGATGGCCGACCGTGTAGAAATGCGTCACGGTCGAGACCACCAGGATCGTCATCGTGCCGTAGATCGCATGCGCCGGGTTCGCGGGGTCATTGAAGAAGAAGATGTAGGCAAGCCCGAGCACCATGCCCGGTATGGCCATCGGCAGCATGGCGAGGAACTGGAACAGGTTGCGCCCGACGCGAAAGCCGTCGATCTTCTCGACCATGTAGGCACCGGTAAAGACGATCAGCGTCCCCGCCATGGCCGTCCACCCCGCCATCTTCAGCGAATTCCAGTAGGCCGCCCAGCCGCCGCCATCCATCCTGTTGAAATCGTAGTTGGCGAGCGTCACGCTCAGGTCATAGGGCCAGAAACGGATCAGCGCGGCTGCCTGGCAGGTGGCGATGATGCTGATGATGAAGATCGCGACGACAATGCACCAGCCAAGCCAGAAACGGTCTGCGACCGCGTCCGGCCTTGGTTGAAACGGCACCGAGCGTGACGACAGGAGCGAGACCTGACGCCGTGTCACGATCCGATCGACAACAAAGGCCAGCACCGCCGGGATGAGCAATAACACCGAGACGACCGCCCCCATCTCGAAGTTCTGCTGTCCGATGACCTGCTTGTAGATCTCTACCGCGAGCACGCTGTATTGGCCGCCGATCACCTTTGGCAGGCCGAAATCGGTGATCACGAGGGTGAAGGTGACGAACGCGGCCGAGATCAGACCATAGCGCGCGCCGGGGATCGTCACGGTCCAGAAAGTCCGCCAACTGCTCGCGCGGAGAGATTCCGCCGCCTCGTACTGGCGCTGGTCGGCGATCGAGAGCGCGGTCGAGATGATGATGAAGGCATGCGGAAAGGTGAAGAAGGCAGAGCCGATCACGATCCCGATCGGTCCATAGATACTTTCGCCAAGAAGCAGCGGCGTGAGGTAACCCTGCGTGCCGAACATGTAGACGAGCGCGATCCCCGGCAACAGGGAGGGGACGAGGATCGGCATCATGGCGACGAGCCTGAAGGCGCCCTTGAAGGGAATGCAGCTGCGGTTGATCGCATAGGCAAATCCGAACGCCAGCACGAGGGTAAGGGCCGTGCTGATGAACGCGACCGTGAGCGAGTTCTCGATCGACCCGGAGAGGGAGGGGTTGGTGAAATAGGCGACGTAATTCTCAAGGCCCGTTGCGGGCATGGGCCGAATGTTGACGCGGCGGAAGGTGTTGCTGTCGAGTTCGATCCAGTCGTTCGAGCGGCTCAGCTCAAGCCCGACCAGATAGCGCGCGTCGGGGTCCGTGCTGCGGAATCTCCAGCGTTCGGGGCTGCGAAAGCTGAAATCCGCGAACAGCTCGCTCGGGGCGAGGCGGCCGTTGACGTTGCTGCGCAGATCGTCGGGCGAAAACTTGCCGATCTCGGCGTTCAACTCGGCCAGATTACGGATCTCGCCCCAGTTGCCGGCGGCATCCGATCGGATCACCTCGTAGCGCGAGAGGTCGAAGCGGTAGGTGACAAATGATTTCGACAGCATCGTCGACAGCGGCAGGGCAAGCGCGCCGACAAGGTAGAGCCCGATCACGATCACGAAGAACCGCTTGATCCAGGCGTCACGGTCGAGGTTCATCCGCACCTCGCGACCGGGCGGAAGGGCCTGAATCCCGGTCGGGGCCGCCGTCATCGCGGGGAACCCGCAAAGAGCAGGACGCGCTCGGGCGGGATTTCGACCGTCTGCAGGCACCCGGCCCCGATTCCGAAACGGCGCACCGCATTCATCGAGAAGTTGGCGATCAGGTTCGCCCGCCCGACACGAAGATGACACCGCCAGAAAGAGCCGAGGAACTCCATGTCCGCGACCTGCGCCAGCAGGCGGTTGCCGCCCACGGGGGAATCGGCGGCGACCGGCAGGATATCCTCGGGCCGGATCGCGACCGTGGTCGCGAGCGTCTCGTCATGGTTCAGGTTGGCGGCCTCGAGGACCAGCCCCTCGACATGCACGCGACCCTCGCCGAGCCTTGAGTCGAACTTGTTCGTCTCGCCGATGAAATCCGCGACAAAGATGGTCGCCGGGTTGCGGTAGACGTCGATCGGGGTGCCGATCTGTTCGATCACGCCATCATTCATCACCACGATCCGGTCCGCCATCGCCAGCGCCTCTTCCTGATCATGCGTCACCATGATGGTGGTCACGCCGAGCTTGCGCTGCAATTCCTTGATCTCGTGGCGCAGGTGCACCCGCACCTTCGCGTCGAGCGCCGAGAGCGGCTCATCGAGGAGCAGAAGGCCGGGCCGGATCGCGATCGCCCGCGCAAGCGCGATGCGCTGCTGCTGGCCGCCCGAGAGTTGCGCGGGATACTTCGTGCCCTGGTCGGCCAGCCCCACGAGCGCCAGCAACTCGGCCACTCGCGCTCGCACCTCTGCCCTCGGACGGCCGATATTTTCGAGGCCGAACGCGATGTTGCTCTCGACCGTGAGGTTGGGAAAGAGGGCGTAGGACTGGAACACGATGCCATAGTCGCGTCTCGAGGCCGGCAGGCTGGAGATATCCCTGCCCGCCTGCAGGATCGTGCCCCGGCTTTGCAGGTCAAGCCCGGCGATCGCGCGCAGCAAGGTGGTCTTGCCGCAGCCGGAAGGCCCCAGGAAACAGACGAATTCGCCCTGCCGGATCTCGAGGTTGATGTCGCGCAACGCGATGAAATCGCCGAAGGCCTTCCAGAGATTCCGGATCTCGAGAAAGGGCGGTTCGGCCGGGGTCCGGTCGGTCATGACGGTCTTTGCCTGTGGCGCGAGGGGTCGGCGGGCAGGGCATGCGCCCCGCCCGCCCCGGCGGAAGTTCAGCGCGCCTCGGATTTTCCGTCGTAGCGCTTGGTCCATTCGTCCAGAATGGCCGCACGGTTGTTCGCCGCCCACTCGAAATCGTTCGCGATGAGCCGCGATGAGAAATCGACCGGCAGATGCTCGAGCGGCCGCGACATGGACGGGACGGCGACCAGAGCGTAGCCTTCGCTGTACATCTCCATCGCCTTGTCCGACACGGACCAATCAACCAGCGTCTGGGCGGCCTCGAGGTTTGCGGTACCCGCGACGATAGCCGTGGCCTCCATGTCCCAGCCGATCCCTTCGGAAGGCACGATGATGTCGATCGGGGCGCCGTCGCGCTTGGTGCGCGCGGCCCGGAATTCGAACGAGATCCCGATCACGGATTCGCCCGCACCGGCATGGCGGCACGGCTTGGAGCCCGAATGCTGGTATTCCTTGATGTTCTCGTGCAGGGCATCCATGTATTTCCAGCCCTCCTCTTCGCCAAAGAGCTGAAGCCAGCTCGAGACATCGAGGAACCCTGTCCCCGACGAGGCGGGGTTCGGCATCACGATGTGCCCCTTGTATTGCGGGTCGGTCAGATCCTTCCAGCTTGTCGGGGCGGTCAGGCCATATTTCGCGGCTTCGACGGTGTTGAAGCAGATCGCCGCCGCCCAGGCATCCATGCCGACCCAGGCCGGCGGGGTGTCGCTGTCGCGGAACTTCGCATCCAGCCGTTCGAGCCCCGCGGGCGCGTAGGGCTCAAGCATCCCCTCGGTCTTGAGCACGAGCAGCGAGGTCGCGGCCAGCCCCCAGATCACGTCTGCTACCGGGTTGTTCTTTTCGGCGAGCAGCTTGGCGGTAACGACGCCGGTCGAATCCCTGACCCAGTTGATCTTGATGTCCGGGTGGTCTTCGTTGAATTTCGCGGCGTATTTTTCGAGATCTTCGGCTTCGATGGCGCTGTAGACCGTCAGTTCGGTCTGCGACCACGCGGTCGTGGCCAGCAGCACCGCGGCAAGGGTGGCCGCTGTTCCCGGGATTTTCATCATCATGGCTTTTGCCCCTGTCAGGTGTTGAAAAGTAGTGCGGCTTTATGCCGTTCTTTGATTTGGTCCGTGTTTGCTATCGGATCGAAGAAGCCGATAAGGCTCTCCGTCTTCACACGCCCCGAATGAGAGTGTGGAATTCGCCAACGCAAGGCAAGTTCATATTTGTGAAGATCGGGCGGTTTTGTCTGGCCTCATCCCCCCGCCGCGAGTGCGATGACGCCCGCCGCGACGATCCCCGCCGCCATGAGGCGCAAGCCGACCGGACGCTCGCCGAAAATCGTGACCCCGATCAGAGCCGCGAATATGACGCTCGATTCCCGCACCGCAGAGACCGCGCCGATCGGGGCGATCGTCTTGACATAAAGCACGATCCCATAGGCCGAGACGGAAAAGATGCCGCCGATCATCCCCAGTGCCAGCGCAGACGGCGCCATGGTTTCGCGCCGCCTTACGCGCCGCCACATGACGGTTGCCGTAACCAGTGCCTCGGACAGGAACAACCAGCCCATGTATCCCAGCAGGCTGCCGCTTGCCCTGATCCCGATCCCGTCCGAAACCGAATAGAGCGCGATCACGACCCCGAGCGCCACCGCAAACCATAGCGGCGCACCCCCTCGGGCCTTGCCCGAGAGCGCGAGTATCCCGACCCCGCATGACACAAGCACGACGCCCGCGAGACCCACCGGCGCGAGCGTCTCGCCGATCAGCACCATGGCCCCGAGCGTCACGAGCGCGGGGGACATGCCCCGCGATACGGGATAGATCTGCGACAGATCGCCTTCGCGATAGGCCCGAAAGAGCAGCCAGTAATAGAGGTAGTGCACCAGCGCCGAGACGATGAGCCAGGGGTGGCTTTCCGGCGCGGGCAGGGGGGATATGGCGATGAAGACCGCGCCGACGAGGGCATGGGTTGTCGCCACTCCGGCCAGTGTGAGCGCCCGGTCGTTGCCCCCGCGCACCATCGCGTTCCAGCTTGCGTGCAGGAGTGCGGCAAACAGGACAAGCCCCAGGGCAAGGCCGCTCAAGATCGCTCACGCGGCATGGATCGCATCCTCGACGATCCCGAGCGCCCGGTTGAGATCGGATGCCGCGATCACCAGCGGGGGCGAGAGGGTCAGCACCGCCCCCGCGCTGATCTTGAAGCTGAGGCCCGCATCGAGGCAGCGGTAATAGATTGCCTCGGCCCGTGCCGGATCGGGGGTGCGGCTGTCGCGATCGGTCACGATCTCGACGCCGAACATCAGGCCGCGCCCCCGGATGTCGCCGACATGGGGGCATCGGGCAAGCGTGTCGCGCAGCCTGTCCATCGCGGTGCGGCCAAGCTCTGCCGCCCGGTCCGCCAGCCCCTCGTCGCGCAGGATATCAAGGGTGGTGAGGGCGGCGCGCGCGGTGAGCGGGTTCTTCTCATGCGTGTAATGACCGACCGCGAATTCGCCGCATACATCGAGGTCGCGCCGCGCCACGACCGCCGCGATGGGTAGCATCGCGCCGCCGAGCGCCTTGCCGAGGGTCACGATATCAGGCACGACGTCGTCGTGTTCAAAGGCGAAATCGCGCCCCGTCTTGCCAAGACCCGTCGGGATCTCGTCGAAGATAAGCAGTGCCCCGTGGCGATCGCATGCGGCACGGACCGCCGCCCAGAACCCCGGCGGCGGCACGACCGGCACGGCGCGCATGGGTTCGGCGATCACCGCCGCGACATCGCCTTCGCGGCCGAGGACGTAGTCGACCATCCGCGCGCAGGCGAGGGCGCAGGTCTCTGGCCCGGCGTGGCCGTAGGCGCAGCGATAGCAGTTGAAGGGCGCCACATGTTCCGCCCCAGGCACCAGCGGCCCGGCGATATGGCTGCGAAAGGTCGCCTCGCCGCCGACTGTCGCTGCGCCGAAGCCTGCCCCATGAAAGGCATCCCAGAAGCTCAGCGTCTTGAAGCGCCCCGTTGCGGCGCGGGCGATCTTCAGCGCGACCTCGACGGCATCCGAACCGCCCGTCGTGAACAGGACCTTGCCGAGATCACCCGGCGCGAGCGCCCCCAGGCGTTCGGCAAGCTCTGTTGCCACCTCGTTGGCGAAGCGCCGTGGCGAAAACGTCAGCGCATCGAGCTGTGCCTTGAGGGCCGCAACCAGCCGGGGGTGCCGATAGCCGATGTGATGCACGGAGTTGCCGTGGAAATCCATGTAGCGCCGGCCAGCCAGATCCTCGATCCAGATCCCCTCGGCGTGGGCGATTGTCAGCACGCAGGGGCTCGAAAGGCTCTGATGCAGGAATGCTTGGGCATCGCGCGCGAGCAGCGCCCGGCTCGGGCCATGCTCCTGGCTGGCCTGCCAGCGCAACCGCGCCGCGGATCGGTTCGATTCCCCCTCGGTATGCGTCAGAGACACCTTGCCGCTTCCCTCATTCGAACAACTCCGCCACGGTTTCCTCGCCGATGGCAAAGCCCGTGCTTGCGCCTGTCCCGCTCGTGACCATCACGAGACGCACGTCGTGCTCGGGGGCATCGCGAAAGGCCGAGCCATCCGCGACCGAATAGGTGCCGGTCCAGCGCTCGGTCACCGGTAGCGGCCGCGGCCCGAAGACGGCGGCGAACTCTGCAAGGATCATCCGGTCCACCTCGTCCGATCCAAAGGGGTCGGGGGTGGGACCATAGTGATGCGAATCCCCGACCACGAGCGATCCATCGGCATCCTGGACCACGATCACATGCACGCCGTTCGCAAGCATCTGGGGCTGCTCACCCTCAAGCCGCTGCCGCAGCGCGCCCGCCTGCCGAAGGCTCGCAAAACCGCCATAGCGCAGCAGGCTGAGGTCGGACAGGACGCCCGCGCGCAATCTGAAGCCGGGTGCGGCCAGGCGCATCATCTGAAGCTTGCAGCGCGTCACGCCATGCGCGGCGATGCGGTCGGCATAGAGCCCGGTCAGATCATCGCCCGGACAGACGACGACCTTCGTTGCCCGGACAGGTCCCGCGCCGGTCTCGATCAGCGGCGGCACGATCGCGGTGACGGCGCTGCCGTAGCGGAACTCCACGCCATGGACGCGTGCGAGATGCGCCGCCAGGCGCGGCAGCGCGAGGCGCGAGTTCACCCGCACCTCGTGCGGGCTGTAGAGTCCGCCCATCATGGCACCGGCCTCGATGCCGGGCTGGAGGCTGCCGAGCTCCGCCTTACCCAGCAGGCGGCACCCTTCGGCATCGCCATCGCGCATGAAGGCCGCAAGCAGATCCATCGCCTCGGGCCGGCGGGCCGCAAGGATCGTGCCGCGGTGTTCGATATCGATCCCGGCCTCGGGCGCGATCCCGAGCCAGATGTCGCGGCTGCGCTCGGCGCGGGCACGATCCTCGCCCGGTTTCTGCCCGGTCACGACGACAAAGCCGAAGTTGCGGATGCTTGCCCCGTTCGCGCGGGCGTCCCGGTCGATCACCACCACCCGCAGACCCCGCCGCGCGGCGGCCAGCGCATGTGCCAGTCCGAGGATCCCGGCCCCCACGACCGCCAGATCATGGGTCGTCTGCCCGTGCGTGGCGGCTTTGGTCATCCGATTTGCTCCGGCGTCCTGACGGGGGCGAGGCGGCTTTGCAGGATCAATCCGCGCTCGGCGAGAATCGGATGCGCCACGGTAACAAGAAGGGAATTGACCTCCTTGAAGGCCCGCACCGCCTCGAGGTGCAGGTTCGATGTCGCGAGGCTGTCGGCATTACCGCGCGCAAGCCGCGAGAAATGCTGATCCTGGCTCTCGCGTTCCAGCCGGCGCATCGCTTCCTTCTCGCGCATCAGCGCCTGCGCCGATCCGGTATCGCCCGAAACGAGGACATTGAGCGCGAGCTGGAGGTTGGCGCGCACGCGCGCATGCATCCCCCGCAGCTCGGCCCAGCCCTCGTCGGAAAAGCGTACGCCGAGGCGGGCCTTGTCCTCGGCGAGGGGAAGGAGCGTCTTGGCGACGATGTCGCCGACACGTTCCAGGTTGATCGCGAAATCCGTGAGATCGACGCCCCGCAAGGTCTCCGCCCCGGTCAGGTCATGGCGATTGACCTCGGCGACATAAAGCTTGATGGCGTTGTGGAGGGCGTTCACCTCCACTTCGATTGCATTGATGGCGGCGATCCGCCCAGCGTTCGGATTGGCCAGAACCTCGATCACGGGCACGAGCATTTCCTCGACCGTCTCGCCCATCGTCAGCAGCTCGCGCTTTGCCGACGCAAGCGCGAGAGCGGGCTGATCGATCACGCTTCGATCGAGCGCGCTGCGGCGCACGCGCGCGGCGTCTTGCGGCTGGGCGGGATCGGGCAGCATGAGCGCGCAGAGCCGCAGAACGGGCACCACGAGGGGTGCCGCCATCACCATGAGGCCGAGGTTGAACAGAAGGTGCAGATGGACGATCTGAACCTCGGGCCGCGCTCCGAGCCAGCCGAGGCCGGGGGCGATGGCCATGACAATCGCAAGCGCCGCCACGGCAAGAGCACCCCGCAGCATCAGATTGCCGAGCAGCACCCGTAACGCGGCGGGCGGCATCGCGCGCGCAAGCCATAGCGCGATCAGACCCGCGCCGAAGTTCGCGCCGAGAACCATCGGCACCGCCGCCTGCACGGGCAGGACACCCTTTTGCGTCAGGGCCACGATCACAAGCACCATCGCGACCGATGAGTGCATCCCCCATGTCAGCAAGGCCACGACGACGAACGCGGTCAGCGGGTCGCCCTGAAGGTGGCGGATCACCGAGGGCAGCAGCGCGCTCTCGCGCAGGGGCTCGGTCGCCTCGCCGATCATCTGGAGCGACAGAAGGACAAACCCAACGCCGAGAACGATGCGGCCGGCCTGACGGATGCCCCGGCGCTCGAACTTCAGGAAAAGCACCGCGCCGGATAGCAGCAGGACCGGGACCAACTCCGACAGGTCGAAGGCCAGAAGCCGCACCACCAGCGCCGAGCCGAAATCGGCGCCCAGAACGGCCGCCAGCGCCCCCCCCGCCGACAGGGTCCCGCCCGCGACGAACCCGGCCGACAATATTCCTACCGCCGTTGCGCCCTGGAACAGCACCGCAAGGGCCAGCCCGGCCCCTGCCGCCGCGATGGTGCTGCCCTCTGCCCGGCACAACCAGTCGCGCAGCGATGCGCCGAGCGCCCGCTCCATGCCCGTGCGCACCATGCGCACCGCCCACAGAAGCAGCATGACCGCAGCGGCAAGGTGCAACAGGAGGATCAGCGGGTGCATCGTTGCGGCTTCCGGGGTGCGCGGCTTTCGGGGCGCGCGCGCTTCGTCATGGATCTGTTACAATTTGACTTCGGCGGAAACAGGTCAAGTCGATAATCCTGACAAGTGTGACCACGCGGATCTCGGGATTGCGCAGGTGCGAGGCGTTCGCCGGCGCCGGTCGTCACCGCGGTGTCCGGCGAGGCCCCGATCTCGACCGACAGCGAGGCCCGATCTGGATGCGGGTTGACTGTCGGCTACGGGAGGTTCCGCACCGCCGACCCTGTGGCTGTTGCCGGTGCAGGGATGTTCGTCGATTGCGCCGGCATGATGCTGGCGCGATGGACGGGGGCAAGCGCAGACCTTCGACCCAAGCATGACCGACACTTCGTCCGGCGTCGGCGTCTCTATCCTCCCCGACACGCCAGCCGGTGAAAGACCTTTGCCCAACTCGGTCATCTTGGAACCTCCTCTCTGCAGGAGGGGTCAGTTCCTCATGTCGACAGGGGGTCAGTTTGCCGTGTCGCCTGACACCTTTCGCCGCAACCCGTGGAACCGACAGGCCCGGCGCGCGTCTGCCCCAATGATCGTTGCATCCTGCCCGCCTTGGGGCGGGTTAAGCACCCCCCTATCCACCCACGCGCGCGCGAAGGGCTGACGGGAAGGTGGAGCGGAAAATCAAAAGTCCTGCAAGCCAATAGGATTGAAGGACTTTTTGGACAGAACTGGTGCCCAGGAGAGGACTCGAACCTCCACGACTTGCGTCACTGGTACCTGAAACCAGCGCGTCTACCAATTCCGCCACCTGGGCAGGCTGCGTGTCCGTCCTCTATTCCCGCCGCGTCAGGCTGTCAACGCCCCGTGGCGGGTTGCAATTGGCGCCCCCGCTCGGCTAGGCATGTCGAACGTCAACGCGGGGCGGGACATGGGCGTCATCACCACCATCGAGGATCTGCGGCGGATCTATTGGCGCCGCGTGCCGCGGATGTTCCACGACTATGCCGAGTCGGGCAGCTGGACCGAGCAGACCTTCCGCGCCAACAGCGCCGACTTCGCCGAGATCCGCCTGCGCCAGCGCGTCGCCGTCGACATGTCGAACCGCACGACAGCGAGCACCATGGCCGGGCAGGCGGTGGCGATGCCCGTGGCGCTCGCGCCCGTGGGGCTGACCGGCATGCAGCACGCCGACGGCGAGATCCTCGCCGCGCGCGCGGCCGAGGCGGCGGGCGTGCCCTTCACGCTCTCGACCATGTCGATCTGCTCGATCGAGGATGTCGCGGCGCATGTATCCAAACCCTTCTGGTTCCAGCTCTACGTCATGCGCGACGAGGATTTCGTCGACCGGCTGATCGCGCGCGCCGCGGCCGCCCGATGCTCGACGCTGGTGCTGACGCTCGACCTCCAGATCCTCGGCCAGCGCCACAAGGACCTCAAGAACGGCCTCTCGGCGCCGCCCAAGCTCACCCCCGCCACCGTCGCGAACCTCGCCACGAAATGGCGCTGGGGGCTCGGCATGCTCGGGACGAAGCGGCGCTTCTTCGGCAACATCGTGGGGCACGCCAAGGGCGTGAGCGATGCCTCCTCGCTCTCGTCCTGGACGGCCGAGCAGTTCGATCCGCAGCTCGACTGGGGCAAGGTCGCGAAGCTGCGCGACAAGTGGCAGGGGCGATTCATCCTCAAGGGCATCCTCGATCCCGAGGATGCGCGCCGCGCGGCCGATCTCGGGGTCGATGCGATCATCGTCTCGAACCACGGCGGACGGCAGCTCGATGGCGCGCTCTCCTCGATCCGGATGCTGCCGCAGATCGTCGAGGCGGTGGGCGAGCGGGTCGAGATCCACCTCGACGGCGGCATCCGCTCGGGGCAGGACGTGCTGAAGGCGCTCGCGCTCGGGGCGCGCGGCACCTACATCGGGCGCGCCTTCGTCTATGGCCTCGGCGCCATGGGAGAGCCGGGAGTGGCCAAGGCGCTCGAGATCATCCGGCGCGAGCTCGACATGACGATGGCGCTCTGCGGCGAACGCGACGTGCGGGCGCTCGGCCGCCACAACCTGATGCTGCCCCCCGATTTCTCGACCCGCTGGCGCTGAGGCGCCCCGCGCGCCGCCCCCCGGCGGGGCGGCATCCGCCGGCCCCGCGCGGCCGGGCAGCCCTCAATGGGGTGCCCGGCCGCTCCCCCCCGGACACGCCCGCCGGATGTCGCGCCCGGACCTCCCGCCCGAACGCTTGCGGGGCGGGGCGGCGCAGCCGATACTGCGGGCATGAGTCTCCCGCCCGGCTTTCTTGATGACCTCCGCAGCCGCGTCCCGCTCTCGCGCGTCGTGGGGCGCAAGGTCACCTGGGACCGGCGCAAGACCAACGCGGCCAAGGGCGATTTCTGGGCGCCCTGCCCCTTCCACCAGGAAAAGACCCCGAGCTTTCACGTCGATGACCGCAAGGGCTTCTATTATTGCTTCGGCTGCCACGCGAAGGGCGATGCGCTGACCTTCCTGCGCGAGGCCGACAACATGGGTTTCCGCGAGGCGGTCGAGACGCTCGCCCGCGAGGCCGGGATGGCGCTGCCCGACCCCGACCCCGTCGCGCAGGTCCGCGCCAACCGCCAATCGGACCTCGCCGAGGTGATGGAGGCGGCGGTCCAGCACTATCGGCTGCAGTTGCGCGCCGCCGCGGGGGCCGAGGCGCGCGCCTATCTCGCACGCCGCGGCCTGTCCGACGGCGCGATCGAGCGGTTCGATCTGGGCTTCGCCCCCGACCAGCGGCAGGGACTCGTCTCCGCGCTCGGGCAGAAGGGGATCGCGGTCGGCGCGATCGCCGAGGCGGGCCTTGTCATCGCCCCCGAGGGCGGCGGCGCGCCCTATGACCGCTTTCGCGGCCGCGTGATCTTTCCGATCCGAGACGCGCGCGGCCGCTGCATCGGGCTCGGCGGGCGCGCGATGGACCCGGGCGCGCCGGCCAAATACCTCAACAGCCCCGAGACGCCCCTCTTCGACAAGGGGCGCAGCCTCTACAACATCGGGCCGGCGCGCACGGCCGCCGGCAAGGGCGCGCAGCTTGTCGTGGCCGAGGGCTACATGGATGTCATCGCCCTCTCCGAGGCGGGCTTCGGCGCGACCGTCGCCCCCCTCGGCACCGCCGTGACCGAGGATCAGCTGCGCCTGATGTGGCGCGTCCACCCCGAGCCCGTCATCGCGCTCGACGGCGACGCCGCCGGGATCCGCGCCGCCGGCCGGCTGGTCGATCTGGCGCTGCCGATGCTCGAGGCGGGCTACGGGTTGCGCTTCGCGCTCCTGCCGGGCGGGATGGACCCCGATGACCTGATCCGCTCGGGCGGGCGGGCCGCGATGCAGCAGGTCCTCGATGCCGCCCGGCCGATGATCGCGCTCATCTGGCAGCGGGAGACCGAAGGCCGCAGCTTCGACAGCCCCGAACGGCGCGCGGCACTCGACAAGCGCCTGCGCGCCGTCCTCGCCCAGATCCGCGACCCCGCGCTGCGCACCCATTACGAGGCCGAGATCCGCCGCCTGCGGTCGGAGCTTTTCGCCTCGCTCGCGCAGCCGGTGCGGCCCTGGCGCGGGCCGGGTGGACGGGGACCGGGGGGCGCAGGCGGGCGGATGCGTGGCGCGGGCGCCGTGGCCGCCGCACCCCTGCCTGCTACCCGCGCCTCGCCCCTCGCGGCTGCCGGCCGGACCGATCCGGCCGAGACGATGCGCGTCTCGGTCGTCCTCGCCACACTGGCGCTGCATCCGGGCCTGATCCAGGGCTTTCTTGGCGCGCTCGAGACGCTCGTGACCCCAGAGCCCGCCCATGCCCGGCTGCGCGACGCGCTGATCGGCTGGCCGAGCACCGCCGCGACCGCGTCCGAGGCCGAGGCCGCCGCCGAACTGGGGCCGGAGGCGGGCGCGGTCCTGCGCGAGATCATGGCCTCGCCGCTGGCGCGAGTCGCGCCGGCCCTGCGCGCACCGGGTGATTCGGAACGCGCGCGGATGTCGGTGGCCGAAGACCTCGCGCGGCTCGCGGCGCGGCGCAGCGCCGAGGCGGAGATCGCCGAGGCCATGGCGGACGTCACGGGCGAGGCGGGCGAGGGGCTGACCTGGCGGCTGTCGCGCGCGGCCGAGGCGCTGCGCCGCGCCGACCAGCCTGCACAGGCCGATCAGCCCGATTTCGGCGAGGATCGCGCCGCCCTTTCGGCAGGGCTCCAGCGGATGATCGACGACGAAGTGTGGAAACGCCGCAGGCGCTGAGGCTTCCACTTGGCGCGATTCGCGCTATGGAGTCGAATCGCGGATGTTGCGATTCGCCAACCAAGGAGCGCCCATGGCCGCCAAGGACTCCGACGACGTGCCAGGCACCGAGACCGAAAGCGATGTCGGCCTCGACATGAGCCAGACGGCGATCAAGCGCATGATCGCGGACGCACGCGAGCGCGGCTACATCACCTATGACCAGCTGAATGCGGCCCTGCCGCCCGATCAGGTCTCCTCCGAGCAGATCGAGGATGTGATGTCGATGCTCTCGGAGATGGGCATCAACGTCATCGAGGAAGAAGAGGCCGAGGAGGGCGAACCCGCGGCTGAACTGCCCGAGGTCTCGACCTCGCGCGAGGTCGTGGTCGCCGGCACGCAGTCCGAGGCGCTGGACCGGACCGACGATCCGGTGCGGATGTATCTGCGCGAGATGGGCTCGGTCGAACTCCTCTCGCGCGAGGGCGAGATCGCGATCGCCAAGCGGATCGAGGCCGGCCGCAACACCATGATCGCGGGGCTATGCGAAAGCCCGCTGACCTTTCAGGCGATCACCGTCTGGCGCGAGGAACTCCTCAACGAGGGCGTGCTGCTGCGCGAGATCATCGACCTCGAGGCGACCTTCGGTCGCTCGCTTGACGGCGAGAGCGAGGAGGCCATCGACGGGCCGGACCTCGAGGGGATCGATGTCGCGCCCGGCGTGGCGCCGAGGGGCCAGGAAGGGCCCGAACTCGACGCCGACGGCAACCCGATCCTCCGCCCCGAGGAAGAGGACGACGACGACGACGGCTCGAACATGTCGCTGGCGGCCATGGAGGCGGCGTTGCGGCCCAAGGCGCTCGAGACGCTCGAACGCATCGCGGAGCATTATGTCGTTCTCGAAGCGATGCAGGGCCGGCGGATGAAGGCCGCGCTGGCCGAGGCGGGGGTGTTCTCGGCGGCCGACGAGGCCGCCTATCAGAAGGCGCGCGGCGAGATCGTCACCCTCGTGAACGAGCTCCACCTCAACAACAACCGCATCGAGACGCTGATTGACCAGCTCTACGGCATCAACCGCAAGATCATGACGATCAGTTCCGCGATGGTGAAGCTTGCCGATCAGGCGCGCATCAACCGGCGCGAGTTCATCGACGCCTATCAGGGCCACGAGCTCGACCCGACCTGGCTCGACCGCATGGCCTCGCGCCCCGGCCGCGGCTGGGCCGCGCTGATCGACAAGAGCCGCGAGCGGATCGAGGAGTTGCGCTCCGAGATGGCCTATGTCGGGCAGATGATCGGCGTCGACATCGGCGAGTTCCGCCGCATCGTGAACCAGGTCCAGAAGGGCGAGAAGGAAGCCCGTCAGGCCAAGAAGGAGATGGTCGAGGCGAACCTGCGCCTCGTGATCTCGATCGCCAAGAAATACACCAACCGCGGGCTGCAGTTCCTCGACCTGATCCAGGAGGGCAACATCGGCCT
>CAYYJB010000011.1:0-47309 GCA_964472135.1 uncultured Gemmobacter sp. | reverse complement strand
GGCTCGGCCTGATGAAGGCGGCCGAAAAGTTCGACCCCGACCGGGGGGTGCGCTTTTCGACCTATGCGGTGTGGTGGATCAAGGCCTCGATCCAGGACTATGTCATGCGCAACTGGTCGATGGTGCGCACCGGATCGACCTCGAGCCAGAAGGCGCTGTTCTTCAACCTGCGCCGCGTGCAGGCCCAGCTTGAACGCGAGGCCCGCCACCGGGGCGAGAGCATCGACCCGGCGCGGTTGCGCGTGGCGGTGGCGGCCGAGATCGGGGTGTCGGTCGCGGATGTGGAGATGATGGAGGGCCGCCTCGGGGGGTCCGATTTCTCGCTGAACGCGACGCAGTCGGTCGACGAGGACGGCCGCGAATGGATCGATGCGCTCGAGGATGAGGGCGCGCAGGCGGCCGAGATCGTCGAGGCGGACCACGATGCGGGCCAGCTGCGCGACTGGCTCATCCTCGCGTTGCGCGCCCTCAATTCCCGCGAGCGCTACATCGTGACCGAGCGCAAGCTGCGCGAGGAGCCGCGCACCCTCGAGAGCCTCGGGCAGGAACTTGGCCTTTCGAAGGAGCGGGTGCGCCAGCTCGAGGCGGCGGCCTTCGCCAAGATGCGCCGCATCCTGCAGGATCGTGCCCCCGAGGTGCGCCACTTCCTGCAATGATGCGCGCCATGGTCGCGGCGATGGTGCTTGCGGGCGAGGCGGCGGCGGGCCAGATCGGGGCCGAGGCGCTCGACACCCTGCCGGCGGCGGATGTGGTGATCCTGGGCGAGGTGCACGACAACCCGGTCCACCATGCCAATCAGGCGCGCGCGGTGGCGGCGATCGGCCCTGCCGCGATCGTCTTCGAGATGTTCGGCCCGGCCGCTGCCGACCGCGCGCGTGCCGTTCCGCGCACCGATGCAACCGCCCTTGCCGCGGCGCTCGAATGGGAAGGTTCGGGCTGGCCCGATTTCGCGCTCTATCATCCGATCTTCACGGCCGCACCGTCGGCGCATCTGGCGGGCGGGGCGCTGCCGCGCGAGACGGTGCGCCGCGCGATCGGCGAGGGGGCGGCGGCCCCCTTCGGCCCGGATGCCGCGCGCTTCGGGCTCGACCGGCCACTCGACCCCGCCGATCAGGCCGCGCGCGAGGCGCTGCAGGCCGAGGCGCATTGCCACGCGCTGCCGGCGGAGCTGCTGCCCGGCATGGTCGCGGCGCAGCGGCTGCGCGATGCCGCCCTGGCGCGCGCGACGCTCGAGGCGCTGGAGCGGACGGGCGGGCCGGTCGTCGTCATAACCGGCACGGGGCATGCCGACCGCGCGCGCGGCATTCCGGCGGCACTCGCCCATGCCGCGCCGGGGGTGCGCGTGCTCTCGATCGGCCAGACCGAATTCGATCCGGGGGGGGATGCGCCCTTCGATCTCTGGATCGTGACCGATCCGCAGCCGCGCCCCGACCCCTGCGCGGCCCTGAAGGGGGGCTGAGCGATGCGGCACTGGCTTGCGGGCCTGCTCTGCGCGCTCTGCCTGACCCCGGCCGCGGGCGCCGAGACCCGCCCCCCCAGCCATTGCCACGCCATCGCCGAGGCCGCGCGCATCATCCCGGCCGCGGCGCGCACGCCGCCGGCCGAGGGGCGGGTGCGCATCTCGTTCGTCGGGCATGCGATGTTCCTGATCGAGACGCCCGACGGCCTCTCGGCGGTGACGGACTACGCGGGCTATCTGGGGTCGGGCGATCATGTCCCCGACGTCGCGACGATGAACAACGCCCACCGCACGCACTGGACCGACACGCCCGACCCGCGCATCCCCCATGTTCTGCGCGGCTGGGCGACGGGCGGGCAGCCGGCCGCGCATGATCTCGATCTGGGCGGGATGCGGGTGCGCAACGTGCCGACCGACGTGCGCTCGGGCGGCGGGGTGCGGCCGGACGGGAATTCGATCTTCGTCTTCGAGGCCGCGGGCCTCTGCATCGGCCATCTCGGCCATCTGCATCACGAACCCGACGATGCCCAGTATGCCGCGATCGGGCGGCTCGACGTGGTGATGGTGCCGGTCGACGGGGGCTACACGCTCGATCAGCCGACGATGATGCGGATCGTCTCGCGGCTGCGCTCGTCGGTGGTGATCCCGATGCACTGGTTCTCGGGAACCGCCCTCGCGACCTTCCTGGCCGGCATGGAGGGCGAGTTCGACGTGGTCGAGACGGGGATGTCCTCGATCGAGATCGGGCTGCGCGACCTTCCGGGCAGGCCCTCGATCCTCGTGCTGTCGCCGCGCCTGCTCGACTGATCGGGCGGTAGAACCGGGCCGCGCGCCCCGCACCTCCGCGGGTGGCGCGGCCGGCCCGGGTCGAAGATCAGGCGTTGACGCTGTCCTTGAGCGCCTTGGCGATCGTGAACTTCACCTGCTTGTCGGCGGGCTTGGTCATGGTGGCGCCGGTCGCGGGGTTGCGCACGGTCCGCTCGGGGCGGGCGCGGCAGGCAACCTTGCCGATGCCGGGAAGTGTCACGGCACCGCCGGCGGCAACCTCGGCCGTCACGACGGATGCGACAGCATCGAGTGCGGCGGCGGCGGTCTTCTTGTCGCCGCCCATCGCCTCGGCGACAGCCGCCACGAGTTGGGTCTTCGTCATCGGTTTGGACATCGTCTCTCTCCTCGTTCATGCCCCGCTGAAGGGCGGGGTCTTTCCTGCCCCGTGCACGGGCGTCAATGCGGGCTACACGGGATTCGTGACCCAGATCAAGGGCACTTCGCCCGCAAACCGCGCAATCGGCCAACTGCCGCCGCCGATGTCAGAGGAAGGCGGTCTCATCAAAGCTGCGCAACTTGCGCGAATGGATCCGCTCGAGCGGCATCTCGCGCAGCCGTTCCATCGCGCGGATCCCGATCTCGAGGTGGCGCGCGACCTGCGCGCGATAGAAATCGCTCGCCATGCCGGGCAATTTCAGCTCACCGTGCAGCGGTTTGTCCGAGACGCACAGCAGGGTCCCGTAGGGCACGCGGAAGCGGAACCCGTTGGCCGCGACGGTGGCGCTTTCCATGTCGAGCGCGATGGCGCGCGACTGGCTCAGCCGCGCGACGGGGCCCGACTGGTCGCGCAACTCCCAGTTGCGGTTGTCGATGGTCGCGACCGTCCCCGTGCGCATGATCCGCTTGAGGTCGTAGCCCTGAAGCTGCGTCACCTCGGCCACCGCCTGTTCGAGCGCGATCTGGATCTCGGCCAGCGCCGGGATCGGCACCCAGACGGGCAGATCCTCATCGAGGACGTGATCCTCGCGCAGATAGGCGTGCGCGAGGACGTAATCGCCGAGGCTCTGGGAATTGCGCAGCCCGGCGCAATGCCCGACCATCAGCCACGCATGCGGGCGCAGCACCGCGATGTGGTCGGTCGCGGTCTTGGCGTTCGAGGGCCCGACCCCGATGTTGACGAGGCTGACGCCCGCGTGGCCGGGGCGCAGCAGGTGATAGGCGGGCATCTGCGGCATCCGCGCGGGAAGGGGCAAGGGCGCCGCCGGATCGGTCAGCACCCCGCTGCCCGGCCCGACGAAGCCCTGATAGCCCGAGGCCGGATCCGCGAGCGCGCGGCGGGCATAGGCCTCGAAGGCATCGACATAGAACTGGTAGTTGGTGAAGAGCACGAAGTTCTGGAAATGCTCGGGCCGAGTCGCGGTGTAATGCTCCAGCCGGGCGAGCGAATAGTCGATCCGCTGGGCCGAGAAGGGCGCGAGGGGGCGCGTCTCGCCCGGGGCGATCGGGCGCATTCCGTTCACGATGTCATCATGCGTGGTCGAGAGGTCGGGGACATCGAAGACGTCGCGCAGCGCGAAATCGAGCCGGCCGTGATCGGGCACGGCAAGGGGGGTCGTGCCGCCCGCGAAATGAAGCGGAATGGGCGTGGCGGAGGTGCGCACCCGCACCGGCACGCCGTGGTTGCGGATCACGAGGTCGATCTGGGCCGTCAGGTAGTCGGCAAAGAGGTCGGGCCGCGTGACGGTCGTGGCATAGACGCCGGGCTCGGCGACGTAGCCGAACGACAGCCGGCTGTCGATCTTGTCGAAGCGCGCGATCTGGGTCTCGATCTCGGGATAGAAGGCGCGCACGCGCGCCGCCGGGCGCCCCTCGGTCAGGGCACGCGCGAAGGCCGCGCGCAGAAAGGCGGTTGCGCCATCATAGCGCCGCGCCAGCTCGGCCACCGCCTCGGCGCCCGAGGCAAAGCTCTGCTCGGGCTCGGGCGGGGGGGTTGCAGGGGGCATTTCGGGGTGCATTCCGGGCGGCTGGCTGGCGGCAGTCATGCGTCTCGCATCCCCCTTCGAACAATGACCGACCGTCGCAGCTTGGCGCGCGCGGCACAAGCGCCGCGTTGACACGGGGGGACCGCGGGGGTGGAATGGGCGCCATGGACAGGCTCTTCTGCTTCGGACTGGGCTACAGCGCCGAGACGCTCGGCCGCGACCTCATGGCGCGCGGCTGGCAGGTCGGGGGCACGACGCGCGACCGCGCCCGGGCGGCCGCATTGGCCGCGCAGGGCTTCGCGCCGATCCTGTGGCCCGGCGACGGCGCGGGGCAGGTCGCGGCCGCGATCAGGGGTGCGGCGATCCTGTCGTCGGTGCCGCCCGATGCGGCGGGCGATCCGGTGCTCGCGGCCTTCGGCCCGGCCATCGCGGCCGCGGGCGCGCCCTGGATCGGCTACTTCTCGACGACCGGGGTCTATGGCGACCATGGCGGCGCCTGGGTGAACGAGGAAACGCCCTGCAGCCCGGCCAACCCGCGCGCCCGCGCACGGCTCACGGCCGAAGCGCGCTGGCAGGCGCTCGGCGCGCATGTCTTCCGGCTCGCGGGCATCTACGGGCCGGGGCGCAGCACGATCGGCGCGCTGCGGGCCGGAACGCAGCGGCGCATCGTCAAGCCCGGGCAGATCTTTTCGCGCATCCACGTCGCGGACATCGCCGCGGCGGTGGCGGCATCGCTTGCCTCACCCCGGCCGGGGCGGATCTACAACCTCGCCGACGATCTGCCCTGCCCGCCCGAGGATGTCGTGGATGAGGGGGCGCGCCTGCTGGGCATCCCGCCTCCCCCGACCGAGCCCTTCGAGGGGGCCCCCCTCTCGGCCATGGCGCGCGAGTTCTATGCCGATTCGAAGCGCGTCTCGAACGCGCGGCTGCGGCATGAGCTCGGCGTCGCGCTGACCTACCCGACCTATCGCGAGGGCCTCGCGGCGCTCGCTGGGGGTCAGGCGCGCACGAGTTTCTCGTAGGCCGCGGCCACGTCGCGCGTCATCTGCCCGACCTGGAAGTGCCAGTCGCCGATCTGGCCCACGGGCGTGATCTCGGCCGCCGTGCCCGTCAGCCAGCATTGCTGGAAGCCCTCGAGTTCCTCGGGCATGATGTGGCGTTCGTGGACGGTGACGCCCATGCCGCGCAGCATCCCGATCACGGTCTGGCGCGTCAGGCCGTTCAGGATGCAGTCGGGCAGCGGCGTGTGCACCTCGCCGTCCTTGACGAAGAAGATGTTGGCCCCGGTCGCCTCGGCGACATAGCCGCGATAGTCGAACATCATCGCATCCGAGCAGCCCTTGGCCTCGGCGGCGTGCTTCGACATGGTGCAGATCATGTAGAGGCCCGCGGCCTTCGCCGCCGAGGGGATGGTGTCGGGCGAGGGGCGCTTCCACTTCGAGATGTCGAGCTTCGCGCCCTGCATCTTGGCCGCCCCGTAATAGGCGCCCCATTCCCAGACCGCGATCGCGAGGCGCACCGGGTTGCGCCGCGCGGCCACGCCCATGTCCTCGCCCGACCCGCGCCAGGCGAGCGCGCGCACATAGGCGTCCTTGAGGTTGTTGGCCGCGAGCACCTCGGCCTTGGCGGCCTCGATCTGGTCGACCGTCCAGGGGATCTGCATGTCGAGAAGCTCGCCCGAGCGCAGCAGACGCTCGGAATGCTCGCGGCTCTTGAAGATGCGCCCGCCATAGGCGCGCTCGCCCTCGAACACCGACGAGGCGTAGTGCAGCGCATGGGTCAGCACATGCACCTTGGCGTCGCGCCAGTCGACGAGCGTGCCGTCCATCCAGATCTTCCCGTCGCGATCGTCATAGGCGCCAGCCATGGCTTCCCCCGTCCTCTTTGCGAATGTTGCGCCGAATAGGTCCGGAGCGGACGGATTCTTGCGCGAAAGCCCCTTCCGGGTAGCAATCGGGCCTTGGAAAGTCAATAAGGCTGACATAAATTCCGCAAGACGACACACGGGGGCGGGACGATGGCACGAGGGCCGGGCGACGGATCGGGCGGGGGCGGCCGGATCGCCGATTCCGGCGGCGAGAGCCTGCTCTTCCTGACCGACGACCAGCTCCGCCGGGGGATCGAGGCAATGTTCTTCGCCTATCGCGGCTTCACCGCCGACCCCGACCGCATCCTCGGCGCGCGCGGCTATGGGCGCGCCCACCACCGCGCCATCCACTTCATCGGCCGCAGCCCCGGCACCACGGTCACGAACCTCATCGACATCCTCGGCGTCACCAAGCAATCGCTGAACCGGGTGCTGCGCACGCTCGTGGCCGATGACCTCGTCGAGGCGCGCGTCGGCCGCGAGGACCGGCGCGAGCGCCATCTCCACCTGACGGCCGCGGGAGCGGCACTTGAGCGCGAGTTGTCGGATGCCCAGCGGGCAAGGATGCGCGCGGCCTATCGCGCCGCGGGTCCGGTGGCGGTGGCCGGATTTCGCCGCGTCCTCGAAGAGATGATGGACCCCGACCAGCGGGCGCGCTTTCTCGGCCCGAGGCCGGAGCCCCGCGCATGACCGGCGCCGCGGCCACCCCCCGCCCCGATCCGCGGCCCGATCCGCGCCCCGATCCGCGCCCCGATCCGCGCCCCGACCAGCGTGCGGAGGGGCCAGATACCCATATCCTGATCGTTGACGACGACGCGCGCATCCGGGGATTGTTGCAGAAATATCTTATGCGCCAGGGATTTCTCGTCAGCACGGCGCGCGACTCGGCGCAGGCGCGCGCGCTGCTGCGGGGCCTTGCCTTCGATCTCGTGATTATCGACGTGATGATGCCGGGCGAGGATGGGCTAAGCCTTGCGCGCGCGATCCGCGCCGGCGGCGCGATGCCCGTGATCCTGCTCACGGCCCGTGGCGAGGCCGAGCAGCGGATCGAGGGCCTCGAGGCGGGGGCCGATGATTACATCGTGAAGCCGTTCGAGCCGCGCGAGCTCGTGCTGCGGATCGGCGCCGTGCTGCGCCGCGGAAGCCTCGCGCCCGAACCGCCCCGCCCGAAGCCCATGCGCCTCGCCCTCGGGGCGCTTTCGTGGGATCTGGAGCGGTCCGAATTGCGGCGCGGCGACACCCCGATCCACCTGACCCAGACCGAGGCCGCGCTGATGCGCGCCTTCGCGGCCGCGCCCGGTCGCTGCATCCCCCGCGGCGAACTGGCGGGCCTGATGGGGCAAAGCGAGGCCGCAGGCGCCTCGGGGGCCTCGGGGGCCTCGGGCCGTGCCGTCGATGTCCAGATCACGCGCCTGCGTCGCAAACTCGAGGACGACCCGCGCCTGCCGCGCCATTTGCACACCGTGCGCGGCGAGGGCTATCGCCTCGATCCCGATCCGGGCTGACCCCGGATGCCCCCGCCCCGATACCGGCCGATCACCGCAGAATTAAATGCGAAGGCCCCGCACGAGGCGAGGCCATTCATCCGCGAGCATCTGGAAGACTTGGTGGAGCCAAGGGGAGTCGAACCCCTGACCTCTTGAATGCCATTCAAGCGCTCTCCCAACTGAGCTATGGCCCCACCGGAGTTTCCGCCGCCCCGCGGGGCAGCGTTCGAGACGTCTAGACGCGCCGTGCCGCTTGCGCAAGCCCGAAAACCGCGATCAGACGTCGTCCTCGCCGCCCGCGACCTCGGCGATGTCATCGAGCGAAACGCCCTCTTCGCCGTCGTCCTCGAGCAATTCGTCGTCGAGTTCCGCGTCGTCGCCGACCGCGCTCTCGATCAGATCCTCGTCGATATCCTCCTCGACGAGGCCGGTAACCTTGACATCCTTCTCGGGGATGATGCCAGCCGCGCGACGGCGAATCGAGTCGATATCGACGACCTCGCCGGAATAGGGACTGATGACCGGACTACGGTTCAGGTCGTAGAACCGCTTGCCGGTGGTCGGGCACACGCGCTTGGTGCCCCACTCTTGCTTGGGCATGATCGTCGTCCTTGGCCTTTGGCGTCAGATCCGGGCCGATGCCACAGCGCGCGGCCGGTGTCAAAGCCTTTCGCGCGCCCCGACCTCAGCGCCAGGGATCGAGGATCGTGTCGATGACATGGACGACCCCGTTCGAGGCCGCGATATCGGCCTTGACGATGCGGGCGCCATTGACCTTGGCCCCGCCAGCGAGCGTGATCGTGATCGTGCTGCCCTGCAGGGTCCGGTGCGTCTTGCCCTCGGTGAGGTCGGCAGCCATGATCCTGCCCTCGACCACATGGAAGCCGAGCGTTGCAGAGAGGCGCGCGGCATCCGCCAGCAACTGCTCGAGTTCGCCGCCCTCCTTGATCTTGCCGAAGGCGGTCTCGTTCGGGGCGAAGGCGGTGAAGGGGCCGTCGCCCTTCAGCGCGGGCGTGAGGCCAGCGACATCGATGGCCTGCACGAGGCGTTGATGGGTGCCCGTCACCGCGAGGGCCGCAACGATATCCTGCGCGGGGGCCGGTCCGGCGAGGGTGAGCGTCGCGATCGCGCCCGCAAGGCCCGTGAACGTTCCGGGAGGCACGGGGCGAACTCCTGACGGATTCATTCGGCGCAACGATGCCCCCGCCTCGAGGCGGACGCATGGTGCTCCGTCACCCGGACCGCCAAATTGCGGGTGCTTTGCGCGCAGCGGCGAAGCGGCTAGAAAGGCGGGGATGAGCGATCTCTTCTCCTCACCCCCTCACGATGCGGGCGATGGCGCGCCCCGCCCGCTCGCCGACCGGCTGCGGCCGGCGCGGCTTGCCGATGTGGTGGGCCAGTCGCGCGCGCTGGCCCCCGACGGTCCGATCGGGGCGATGGTTGCTTCGGGGCGGATGGGGTCGGTCATCCTCTGGGGGCCGCCCGGCGTCGGCAAGACGACGATTGCGCGCCTGATCGCGGCCGAGACCGATCTCGCCTTCGTCCAGATCAGCGCGATCTTTTCGGGCGTGCCCGAATTGCGCAAGGTGTTCGAGGCCGCGCGCGCCCGCCATGCCGGCGGGCAGGGGACGCTTCTGTTCGTCGATGAGATCCACCGCTTCAACAAGGCCCAGCAGGACGCTTTCCTGCCGCTGATGGAGGAGGGGATCATCACCCTTATCGGCGCCACGACCGAGAACCCCTCGTTCGAACTCAATGCGGCCCTGCTGTCGCGGGCGCAGGTCGTGGTGCTCGACCGTCTGGCCGAGGATGATCTCGCGGCCCTCGTCGCGCGGGCCGAGGGCGCGCTCGGGCTCCGGCTGCCGCTCGATGCGCCGGCGCGCGAGGCGCTGGTCGCCATGGCCGACGGCGACGGGCGCGCGCTGCTCAATCTGGTCGAGCAGGTGGCGGGCTGGCGCCTTGCCGCCCCGATCGGGCCCGAAGAGCTTGGCCGGCGCCTGATGCGGCGGGCGGCCGTCTATGACAAGTCGGGCGAGGGGCACTACAACCTCATCTCCGCGCTGCACAAGGCGGTGCGCGGCTCGGACCCGGACGCGGCGCTCTATTGGCTCGCGCGGATGCTCGAGGGGGGCGAGGATCCGCGCTTCCTCGCGCGGCGGATCACGCGGATGGCGGTCGAGGATGTGGGCCTCGCCGACCCCGCCGCGCAGGCCCACTGCCTGCACGCCTGGGAGGTCTACGAGAGGCTCGGATCGCCCGAGGGGGAACTCGCGCTGGCGCAGGCGGTCGTCTATCTCGCGCTCGCGCCGAAGTCGAACGCGGCCTATGTCGCCTACAAGGCCGCCCGGGCCGAGGCGCGCCGGTCGGGCTCGGCGCCGCCCCCCAAGCACATCCTGAACGCGCCGACCAGGATGATGAAGGATCAGGGCTACGGCGCGGGATACCTCTATGACCACGACGCCGAGGATGGCTTTTCGGGGCAGGACTATTTCCCTGAAGGCATGCGCCGACCCGTCTTCTACACCCCCGTCGACCGCGGGTTCGAGCGCGAGTTGAAAAAGCGCGTGGAATGGTTCGTCCGCCAGCGCGCCCGCCGCCAGGGCGGCGACTGAGGGCGCGGACGACGGATTGCAATTGATGCGATATCGAACTATGTTGTTCGATATCGCATCATGTAGAGGCCGCCATGTCCCTGTCCCGTCGCCAGACCCTCGCCATCGTCGGTGGGGGCACGATCCTAGCCGCGACTGCAACGCTCGGCGTCATCGCAACCCGCGAGCCGCGCACCGCCACCCTGCCCTGGGCCGCCGCCGGACAGGGCGAGGATCCGCGCCGCCGCGCGCTGAGCTTCGCGCTCCTCGCACCCAACCCGCACAACCGCCAGCCCTGGCTCGTGGACCTGCGCGAGGATGGCGTCGTGACGCTTCTGGTCGATACCGCGCGCCTCCTGCCCCATACCGACCCCTTCAGCCGCCAGATCACCATCGGGCTTGGCTGCTTTCTCGAACTCATGCGGATGGCCGCGAGCCATGACGGCCAGCGCGTCACGATCACGCCCTTCCCCGAGGGCGAGGATCCGGCCGCACTCGATGCCCGGCCCGTCGCGCGCGCCGTCTTCACCCCGGATGCCTCGGTCGAGCCCGACCCGCTCTTTGCCCATGTGCTCGACCGCCGGTCGAACAAGGAACCCTATGACACGGGCCGCGCGCTTGCGGGCGACATCCTCGCGCGACTCGACGTGGCGCGCCACGGCCGTTTCGGCGGCACGATCGAGCCTGCGGAAGTCGCGGACTTGCGCGGCCTGACCCGCGAGGCCCTGATGATCGAGATCGAGACGCCGCACACCTATCGCGAATCCGTCGATCTCTTCCGCATCGGCCACGCCGAGGTCGATGCGGACCCCGACGGAATCGACTTCAGCGGGCCGATGTTCGAACTGATGTCGGCCACGGGGCTGTTCACGCGCGAGGTGGCGCTCGATCCGTCCTCGCAGGCCTATCGGGCGGGGATCGATGCGGTCCTTGCCAACGCAGATACCGCCATGGGCCATGTCTGGCTGGTGACCGACGCCAACAGCCGCGCCGACCAGATCGCGAGCGGGGCGGACTGGCTGCGCGTCAACCTCGCCGCGACCGCGGCCGGGGTGGCCTTCCAGCCGCTGAGCCAGGCCCTGCAGGAATACCCCGAGATGGCGGCGCTTCATGCCCGGGTGCACGCAAGGCTTGCGCCTGGGGGCGGAACGGTCCAGATGCTCGCCCGCATCGGCCATGGCCCGGCGGTGGATCCGAGCCCGCGCTGGCCGCTGGAGGCGAAGATCGTGCATGGCTGAACCGCAACCTCGGCAAGACGAGATCTTCTTCGATTTCTTTCTCGAGGTCGGGATCCTCGCCCAACTGAGCCGCGCGGTGTTCGAGGCCCGCCTGCCGCCGGGCTTCAACCTGCCACAGTTCAGCGTGCTCAATCATCTGATCCGCCGGGGCGATGGGCAGACGCCCCTCGAACTCGCGCGTGCCTTCCAGGTGCCGAAGACATCGATGACCCACAGCCTGGCCGTGCTCGAGCGGCACGGGCTGATCGAGATGCGCCCGAACCGGCGCGATGGCCGGTCGAAATGCGTATTTGTCACCGCGGCGGGGCAGGCATTCCGCGACGCGGCCCTCGCGGCGCTGGCGCCCGATGTGGCGGCGCTTGGCGCGCGCTTTCCCGCCGCGCGCGTGGCCGAGGCGCTCCCCACCCTTCGCGCGCTGCGCGAGGTGATGGACGCGATGCGCGATCCGGGCGGGGAGAACGGCGGCTGAGGGGCTCTGCATCCCGACTCGAGAAGGGGCGCGTGATTGTCGGGCCAATCTTGGTCATGTCACCTTGTCTCTGATTGCGACCATGTCCGGCCCGCCAGCCAGTGCGCCCGTTACTTCGTCGATGTCGGCCGGTTGCCACGGCATCGGCCAGTGGCCCTCGTCTGTTATGTGCACAACAGCATGATCCTCGATCAGCCTCAGTTTTCCTGTCCGCCCGACACGGGCCGTCCAGATGCTGAAGCCGTCAATCCCCGGCAGACGTTCACCCGCTTCGGCCATGGCGGCCAGAAGGGCATCCCCCCCCTCTGGCGTGTCTGTCGCCGGAAGCGCGAAGCGTCGCGCAAGCTGCGCAACCTCGTCCGGACCGGGCCATCCGATGCCGACGCGAAATGCCACCTCGCAGGGCAGGTGTGCCAGCGGCGCGCTGGACGCAATCGGCAGCGCGGCAAAAGCGGTGTGCCAGACAAGGATCGGCTGGCGATAGCGGCTCGGCACCTCCCTCAGGGCCGCAGCGGTGGCTGGCTCATCCGTGACCAACGCGCGGATGTCGAGCAGAAGATGCCCGTGGCGGTCGCTCCCCAGGTGGACAGCGTGGCCTAGGCGCCCATCGGGCAGGTGCAGCGCGAATCCGTGGCCGGCCTTGATGCCGGTCCTGTCGGTGAAGGAGCCGTGCTGGATGTCTCGCACCCGACCCCCGTCAAGCGGTCCGATGTCGTCGGTAACTGCTTGCCCGTGGCCGTCATAGTCGAGGCCCTGCGCCAGTGCGAGCGCGGCGATCCGGGCGATGGCTGCATCGATGCTTTCCCCCGCGTGGCAAGGCTCGCGCACGACAAGCCCTCCCTTGACGGCTTCCACCGTTGTTCCGGCGGGAAGTGAGGCGCGAAATCGTCTCAGTCGCGGTGCCGTGCCGTAAACGAAATGCTCGATCCTTTGCTCCATGGCAGGTCACACCGCCGAGCGGGGTGGCGCGACCTCCTCGCATACGCGCACGCTGTCGAACCGCAAGATCACCTTGCCGCCATCGGCCCGCCGCATCACCGCGAGTTGGTTCAGGGACCACCCCGCATCGGCATCTGCCTGGACGAGGCCCTCGAACCGCAGGGCCGGCAGGCGCTGACCGGACGAAAGAAGGACATCGTAGCGGCGCCCCTCTTCGAACAGGGCTGATGCGGATCGGACATGAATGCCGGGCCGCGGAGGGCCCTGACGAGGGAGCCATTTGAAGAAGACCGAAAGCCCCATCGTCAGCGCCGCGATCGCCATCGAAACGATGAAGGTCTGACCGAGAAAGAGAGCAAGATCCGCCAAGGGGGCACCTGTTTGCGCGCAAATTTCTCCAATGTGCGTTCCAACTGGCGCGAAATCAATTTCTCAAGACACCGCGTCGAGCGTGATTATCGGGGTGCAGGATCCACCGACTGAGCCCACGGCCTGCGCGTTGCCGCAGCCTGGAGGCTTCGGGTAAGAGAGGCGGTGCAATCGCTCTGCGGGTGGGCAAGGCGCTGTCCTCACTCAGCGCGCTGCGCGAGGTGATGGACGCGATGCGCGATCCGGGCGGCGCCTGAGGGGGCGCAGACGGCCGCCGCCCCCCTCAGCCCCGGGGCGGCCCGTCGGCGCGCAGCCACACCTTCGTGTCATGGAGCGCCGCCCCGCCATAGGGGGCGACGGGGTCGGCGGAGGTGAGCGTGTTGATCCCGCGCCCGCCCTCATGCGCGGCATTGGGCCAGATCCCCTCGGCCACGAGCGTGCCGCGCCGCACCCCGCCCCCGATCCGCAGCGTCAGCCCCCCGACCGTGCCGCGTTCGTTGCCGAGCGTCACGCGCGCCCCTTCGGCCAGCCCCGCCGCCGCCGCATCCTCGGGGTGGATCATGACCGACGGCGCCCCTTCGCGGTCGCGCGAGGCGGCGGTTTCGGCGAAGCTCGAATTGAGGAACGACCGCGCCGGGGCGGTGACGAGGCGGAAGGGATGGCGCGCGTCCGCCGCGTCCGTCACCGCCCAGTGGTCGGGCAACGCGGGCATCTCGGCCCAGGGGCCGAGCGGGCCCATGTTCGGGGCCGGCACCGCCGTCCAGTCGGGGCGGAAGCGGAAACGCCCGTCGGGCCAGGCGAAGCCTTCGCGGTAATGCGCGACCTCGGGGGGCGGCTGGCAGTCGATCCAGCGCGCGGCCTCGAGCTCGGCCAGCGTGCCGCGACCCGAGGCGCGCAGCATCCAGTCCACATGGTCGCGCGCGCTCATCCCGAAGCCCGGATGCCCGGCCCCGAGGCGGCGGGCCAGCTCGGCGATGACATGGTGGTTCTCGACCGCCTCGCCCGGCGCATCGAGGGTCTTGGGCCCCCAGATGATGTATTGATGCCCGCCCCCGCGATAGATGTCGTCATGCTCGAGAAACATCGTCGCGGGCAGGACGATGTCGGCCATGGCGGCGGTCTCGGTCAGGAACTGCTCGTGCACGCAGACGAACAGATCCTCGCGCGCGAACCCGCGGCGGACCTTCTCCTGCTCGGGCGCGATGTTGACGGGGTTGGTGTTCTGGATGAGCATCGCCGCCACCCCCGGCCCGCCCGCGAGGGCGTCTGCCTCGCCCGTCAGCACCGCCCCGATGCGCGACTGGTCGAGCTCGCGCACCGTCGGGTCGAGGATGTCGAGCCCCTCGACCATCGTCTTGTCGAGGGCGAAGATCGCCGAATTGGTGTGGAACGCCCCGCCCCCCTCGTGCTGCCATGACCCGAGCACGGTCGCGACCGAGGCGGCCGCATGCATCGCCACCGTCCCGTTGCGCGTCCGGGTGAAGCCGTAGCCCAAGCGAAAGAAGGTGCGCGGCGTGGTCCCGACAAGGCGCGCGAAATCCTCGATCTCGGCCACCGACAGGCCGGTGATCGCGGCCGCCCAATCTGGCCCGCGGGTCGCGAGATGGGCCTCGAGCGCCTCGGGCGCATCGGCGAAACGCGCCATGAAGGCACGATCCGCGTGGCCATCGCGAAAGGCCACATGCATGACCGCGCAGGCGAGCGCCGCATCCGTGCCCGGCCGCAGCACGAGGCCGAGATCGGCCTGGCGGACCGTCTCGGTCTCGTAGACGTCGATCGCCACGATCTTCGCCCCCCGGGTCCGGCGTGCCTTGATCGCATGCGTCATGACGTTGACCTGCGTCGCGACCGCGTTCGTCCCCCAGATCACGACGCAATCGGCGCGCGCCATCTCGCGCGGGTCGGGGCCCGCAAGGCGCCCCGTGCCGGCGGCAAAGCCTGTCCAGGCCGGGTTGGTGCAGATCGTCGAGAACTGGCGCGAATAGCGTTTGGCGTGGCGCAACCGCTCGATCCCGTCGCGCTGCACGAGGCCCATGGTCCCTGCGTAGAAATAGGGCCAGACGGCGGCCGGCCCGTGGCGGGCCTCGGCGGCCAGAAACGCCTCGGCCGTGCGGTCGAGCGCCTCGGCCAGCGGGATCTCGCGGAACTGGCGGCTGCCCTTGGGGCCGGTCCGCAGGAGGGCGCGCGTCAGCCGGTCGGGGTGGTGGATGCGGTCGGCATAGCGCGCGACCTTGGCGCAGATGACGCCGTCGGTGTAATCGTTGCCCTTCGCCCCGTGCACCCGCCCGATCCGCCCGTCCGCCAGCACCTCGACATCGAGTGCGCAGGTCGAGGGGCAGTCATGCGGGCAGACCGAATGGGCGATGCGGACGACGGGTCGGTTCATGGCGGAGGCATTCCAAGGGAACGGTCAAGAGTGTCACGGAACGCCGCGCCGCGAAAGGGGCGCGTGGTCGGGCAGGTCAAGCCTTGCATCGCCCAAAGCAGGCCATAAAGTCGTCGCATTGGTTCCAGTCATTGGAGGGTCGATTGAACAGTTCGGGAATGAGGAACATGAGGTGGTGCGCGGCCGCCCTGAGCATAGCCCTCGGGCTTGGCGCGGGGCCTGCCGCGGCCGACACTTTTTGCGAGTACGAAAGCTATCGCGGCGCGCGGACGGATGAAATCGCGAGATCGTGGCTCGGGACGGGGTTTGTGGTCGATGTCGACGAGGCCAAGATCCGGAGGGTCTATGACAATCTCGCGACCGGCTGGACCCCGGTCAAGATCGTGCGCGCCGAAAGCTTCACCTCTGCATCCTATCAGGCGACCGAGATGATGCAGGGCGGACAGAGCATATCGATCCGCTGGGGCTTTCGCGTCTACGACGATGGCAGATGCGAGGCGATGCTCGAGTCCCGGCGCATGGAGGCGCTGATCGCCGTCGGCAAGACCCTGCGCTGATCCGTGCAGGGACTGCGCGCCCGCGGGGCTTGCGCGATCTGCCGGCAGGCGCGAGTGTGTCGTTCGCTCTGGCTACATGGGTCCGCGCATGATCTCGGTTGCGTCGCTCGATCCGATCGGGGTCGTGCTCTTCGCCGCGACGGGGGCACTTGCGGCCTCGCGCAAGGAGCTTGACCTCATGGGGTTCATCTTTCTCGCGACGGTCACCGGCATCGGTGGCGGCACGGTGCGCGACCTCATCCTCGGGGTGCCGGTGTTCTGGGTCGAGGATCCGCTGCCGGTCATCCTTTGCGCGGGCACGGCGGTCGTGGTCTACTTTTCGGCCCATCTGATCGAATACCGGTATCGCTGGCTCCTGTGGTGCGATGCGGTGGCGCTCGCGGCCTATGGCGTGCTCGGCGCCGTGAAGGGAGAGGCCGAGACCGGCTCGGCCGTGATCGCGGTGGTGATGGCGGCGCTGACCGGCAGCTTCGGGGGGATCCTGCGCGACGTTCTGGCCAATGAGCCCTCGGTCCTTCTGCGGCGCGAGATCTATGTGACCGCGCCGGTTCTGGGCGGGGTCGTGTTTGTCGCCGCGACGGCCGCCGGCGCGCCGCAATGGGGCGCGGTCGCGGCTGGGGTGGCGGTCGCCTTCGGGATCCGGGCGGGGGCGATCGGGCTCGGCTGGTCGCTGCCCGTCTACCGCTCGCGCCCCGGCCGGCCCGTCGGCAGCGCGGACGGCCGGCCGGATGGGCGCTGACCTCGGACCCTTGCCTCAGGCGCCGTGCGCGCCCTCGGCCAGCCCCGCGACGAAGGAGAGCACCTCGGCCACGGGCGCGCCCGCGCCGATCTTCGCCACAATCGCCGATCCCACCACGCAACCGTCCGCGACCGAGGCGACGGCGCGGGCGGCCTCGGGCGTCGCGATGCCGAAGCCCACGATCACGGGCAGGTCGGTCGAGGCCTTGATCCGCGCGACCTCGGGCGCGACGGCGGCCGCATCCGCCGCCCCCGCCCCGGTGATGCCGGTGATCGAGACGTAATAGACGAAGCCCGAGGTGTTACGCAGCACCGCGGGCAGGCGGCGATCATCCGTCGTGGGCGTGGCGAGGCGGATGAAGTTCATCCCCGCCGCGCGCGCCGGCAGGCAGAGCTCGGCATCCTCCTCGGGCGGCAGATCGACGATGATGAGGCCATCGACCCCCGCCGCCGTCGCCTCGGCGAGGAAACGCTCGACCCCCATCGAATAGATCGGATTGTAGTATCCCATCAGGACGATGGGCGTGGCATCGTCGCCCGCGCGGAAGCGGCGCACCATCTCGAGCGTGCGGGCGAGCGTCTGCCCACCCTCGAGCGCGCGCTGCCCTGCGCGCTGGATCGTCGGGCCATCGGCCATCGGATCGGTGAAGGGCAGGCCAAGCTCGATCACGTCCACCCCGGCCGCGGGCAACCCCTGCATCAGCGCGAGCGAGCGGTCGAAATCGGGGTCTCCGCCCATGATGTAGGCGACGAACGCCTTCCTGCCCGCCTTGCGCAACGCCGAAAACCGCGCCTCGATCCGTGTCATGTCCGCCCCCTTGGCCTCCGTTGCCCTTGCGCCATCGGCGCGGCGAAATCAAGCCGGGCGCTTGCGCGCACCCCCTGCCGCGCCTAGAAGGCGCGCTGGATCAGGGGGGCATGTCGCATGGGTTTCAGGATGGGCATCGTCGGGCTGCCGAATGTCGGCAAGTCCACCCTCTTCAACGCGCTGACGAAGACGGCGGCGGCGCAGGCGGCGAATTTTCCCTTCTGCACGATCGAGCCCAATGTGGGCGAGGTCGCGGTGCCCGACGCGCGGCTCGACCGGCTCGCGGCGATCGCGGCCTCGCGCCAGATCATTCCGGCGCGGATGACCTTCGTCGACATCGCGGGCCTCGTGCGCGGGGCCTCGCGCGGCGAGGGGCTCGGCAACCAGTTCCTCGCCAACATCCGCGAGGTCGATGCCATCGCCCATGTGCTGCGCTGCTTCGAGGATGGCGACATCACCCATGTCGAGGGCCGCATCGACCCCATCGCCGACGCCGAGACGATCGAGACCGAGCTGATGCTCGCCGATCTCGATTCGGTCGAACGGCGGCGCGCGAACCTCGCGCGCAAGCTCAAGGGCGGCGACAAGGAGGCGGCCGATCAGGACCGGCTTCTGGCCGCGGCCGAGGCCGCGCTGCAGGCCGGGCGGCCCGCGCGCACCGTCCGCGTCGCCGAGGACGACCAGCGGCTGTGGCGGATGCTGCAACTCATCACCGCCAAGCCCGTCCTCTATGTCTGCAACGTCGAGGAGGCCGCGGCCGCGACCGGCAACGCGCAATCGGCGCGCGTGGCCGAGATGGCCGCGGCCGAGGGCGCCGCGCATGTCGTGATCTCGGCCCGGATCGAGGAAGAGATCGCCCAGCTTGCGCCCGCCGAGGCGGCCGAGTTCCTCGATGCGATGGGGCTCTCCGAGGCCGGGCTCGACCGGCTGATCCGGGCGGGATACGCGCTTTTGGGCCTTCAGACCTATTTCACGGTCGGGCCCAAGGAGGCGCGCGCCTGGACGATCGCGCGCGGCACGCTCGCCCCCCAGGCGGCAGGCGTCATCCACGGCGATTTCGAGAAGGGCTTCATCCGCGCCGAGACGATCGCCTATGCCGACTACATCGCCGGCAACGGCGAGGTCGGCGCCAAGGAGGCGGGCAAGTTCCGCGTCGAGGGCAAGACCTACGAGGTGCAGGACGGCGACGTGCTGCACTTCCTCTTCAGCACCTGAGGGGACGCGGGCGATGGCACGCAAGGACAAGACACGCACGACGCTCGTGCACGGGGGCATCCGGCGCTCGCAGTTCGGCGAGATGGCCGAGGCGATCTTCCTGACCCAGGGGTTCGACTATCCGACGGCCGAGGCCGCCGAGGCGCGCTTCATCGCGGCCGGGGCGGACGAATTCATCTATGCCCGCTACGGCAACCCGACCGTGCGGATGTTCGAGGACCGCCTCGCCGCCATCGAGGGCTGCGAGGATTGCTTTGCCACCGCCTCGGGGATGGCGGCGGTGAACGGGGCGCTGATGGCGGTGCTCAAGGCCGGGGATCATGTCGTCTCGGCGTGCGCGCTGTTCGGGTCGTGCCTCTATATCCTCGAGCAGGTGCTGCCCCGCTTCGGGGTCGAGGTGACCTTCGTCGATGGCACCGACCCCGCGGCCTGGGCCGCCGCGATCCGCCCCGGCACGCGCGCGGTATTCTTCGAGACCGTCTCGAACCCCACGCTCGAGGTCGTGGACATCGCGGCGGTCGCGCGGCTCGCCCACGCGGCCGGGGCGCTCGTGATCGTCGACAACGTCTTTGCGACCCCCGTCTTTTCGCGCGCGGCCGAGCTTGGCGCGGACCTTGTCGTCTATTCCACGACCAAGCACATCGATGGGCAGGGCCGCGCGCTCGGCGGCGCGATCTGCGGGACGCGCGAGGTGATCCGCGGCCCCATCGAGACCTTCATGAAGCACACCGGCGGCGCGATGAGCCCCTTTACCGCCTGGATCATGCTCAACGGGATGGCGACGCTCGACCTGCGCGTGCGGGCGATGGCCGAGAGTGCGGCGCGCATCGCCTCGGCCCTCTCGGCGCACCCCTCGATCGCGCGCATGATCTATCCGGGCCTGCCCGACCACCCCCAGCACGCGCTTGCCATGGCGCAGATGGGGTCGGGCGGCACGCTTCTGTCCTTCGAGGTCGCCGGCGGGCGCGAGGGGGCCTTCGCGATGCTCAACCGGCTCGAGATCGTGTCGATCTCGAACAACCTCGGCGATGCGAAGTCGATCGCGACGCACCCGGCCTCGACCACGCACCAGCGCCTGCCCGAGGCGCAGAAGGCGGCGCTCGGGATCACGCCGGGCCTCGTGCGGCTGTCGGTCGGGCTCGAGGATTGCGACGATCTGCTGGCCGACCTCCGGGCAGCGCTCGGGTGATCCGGGGGCGGGTGAGGTGCGTATACCTTGCATGACCGCGAACTCGGAGGGCGATTGCCCGACCTAACCCGCCGCGGCGCCCCAGCAGATCAGGAAGGAAGTCCCGCCATGAACGTGCACGCCCCCGACCTTGACCGGATGCCGAGCCTCTCGGACGCCGAAGTGGCGCTTGACACGTTGCGCCGCTGGGCGCTGCGGGCGGGCGATGCCGAGATCGCGGCGCTCGACCCCGCCGTGCAGGCGCTCCTGCCCGAGGCGCGCGCGCCTTATCCCGAACTGAGCCGCGCCTATCCGCAGGATTTCGCGTCCGACGAGGGCTATCGCGCGACCCTGCCCGACCTTCAGAACGGCCCCTCGAGCCTCATCGTCGGCGAGGCGCGCCAGATCCAGCATGTCGGCATCTCGAACTTCCGCCTGCCGATCCGCTTTCACACCCGCGACAACGGAGATCTCACGCTCGAGACCTCGGTCACCGGCACCGTCAGCCTCGAGGCGGACAAGAAGGGCATCAACATGAGCCGCATCATGCGCTCGTTCTATGCCCATGCCGAGCGGTCGTTCAGCTTTCAGGTGATCGAGCACGCGCTCGAGGACTACAAGCGCAACCTCGAGAGCTTCGATGCCCGCATCCAGATGCGCTTTTCCTTCCCGGCCAAGGTGCGCTCGCTGCGCTCGGGGCTGACGGGGTGGCAGTATTACGACATCGCGCTCGAACTTGTCGATCGCGGCGGCGTGCGCAGCCAGATCATGCACCTCGATTACGTCTATTCCTCGACCTGCCCGTGCTCGCTCGAACTCTCGGAGCATGCGCGGCGCGAGCGCGGCCAGCTGGCGACGCCCCATTCACAGCGCTCGGTCGCGCGCATCTCGGTGCAGGTCGTGCCGGGCGAGGTGCTGTGGTTCGAGGATCTGATCGAGGCCTGCCGCCGCGCCGTGCCGACCGAGACGCAGGTCATGGTCAAGCGCGAGGATGAGCAGGCGTTCGCCGAACTCAATGCCGCCAATCCGATCTTCGTCGAGGATGCGGCGCGCAGCTTCTCGGCCGTGCTGCGGGCCGATTCGCGCATCGGCGACTTCCGCGTGATCGCGAGCCATCAGGAAAGCCTGCACAGCCACGATGCGGTCTCGGTCCTGACCGAGGGCGAGACCTTCGCGCAGACGAGCCTCGACCCGAAGCTCTTCGCCACCCTCTTCCACGTCGGCTGAGGGGCCGCCCTCAGCCCCAGGGGCCGCGGCGCGACCAGAGGCTGCGGCGGGGGGCGGGCGGCGCGGTTTCGCCCGCCAACGCGCGCAGCGCGCGCACGCGGTTCGCGGTCGCGGGGTGGGTCGCGAACAGCCGGTCATGCGCGTGCGCGTGCAGCGGATTGACGATGAAGAGATGCGCGGTGGCCGGGTTGCGTTCGGCCGCCTGGTTGTCGATGCGGCGCGCCAGCGCGTCGATCCGCTCGAGCGCCGCGGCAAGCCACAGCGGGGCGCCGCAGATCTCGGCGCCGATCCGGTCGGCCTCGTATTCGCGCCCGCGGCTGATCGCCATCTGCACGAGCATCGCGCCCATGGGCGCGAGGATCATGATCGCGATCGTGCCCACGATGCCGAGCGGCCGCTCGCGGTCGCCGCCGCCGAAGAACAGCGCGAAATTGGCCAGAAGCGAGATCGCCCCCGCCAGCGTCGCCGTCACCGTCATGATCAGCGTGTCGCGGTTGCGGATATGGGCGAGTTCGTGCGCGATGACGCCCGCAAGTTCCTCGCGCGTCAGCGCCCGCATCAGGCCCTGCGTCACCGCCACCGCCGCGTTCTCGGGGTTGCGGCCGGTGGCGAAGGCGTTGGGCTGCTCGGTCGCGATCAGATAGAGCCGCGGCACCGGCATGCCGGCCCGCCGCGCGAGGCCCGCGAGCAGCGCGTGCAGATCGGGCGCCTCGGCCGGTCCGACCTCGCGCGCGCCGTGCAGCCGCAGCATCGCCCGGTCCGATCCCCACCACGCCCAGAGGTTCATCGCCCCGGCGAGCACGAGCGCCACCACAAGCCCGCCCTGCCCCCCGAGCAAGAGGCCGACCACGCCGAAAAGCGCCGTCATCGCGGCAAGCAGGAACGCGGTGCGGGCATATCCCGACATGGCATCGACCCCTTGGCCGGCGCGGCCCTTCCGCCTCGGTCCTGCCCCGCCATATGGAAACGGCGGCGCCCCGGGGCAAGGGCCGCGGCCCCTTGCCGGGCGGGAGCATCCGGGGCAAGGCTGCGCCATGCCCCGGATCCCCAGCGCCCGCGCCCTGCCCGACGACAGCCTTGAGGCCGCGCTGGCGCGCGCCGGCGCGGGGCCGGTCGCGGGGGTCGACGAGGTCGGGCGCGGCCCGCTGGCCGGGCCCGTTGTGGCGGCGGCCGTCGTCTTCGGCGCCCTGCCCCCGCCCCCCGGCATCGCCGACAGCAAGCGGCTGACGGCCGCCGCGCGCGTCCGGCTCGACCGAGAGATCCGCGCCGTGGCGGCCGTGGGGGTGGGCCTTGCGGAGGTGGCCGAGATCGACACCCTCAACATCCTGCGGGCAAGCCACCTCGCGATGCGCCGGGCCATCGGGGCGCTGCCGTTCGCGCCGGGGCATGCGCTGATCGACGGCAACCTCATCCCCGGGGGCCTGAGCTGCGCGGCGACGGCGGTGATCGGCGGCGACGCGCGCGCCGTCAGCATCGCGGCCGCCTCGATCGTGGCCAAGGTCGCGCGCGACGGGATCATGGCCGACCTCGACCGACTTTTCCCGGGCTATGGCTGGGCAGAGAACGCCGGATACCCGACCGCCACGCACCGCGACGCGCTCGGCCGGCTCGGCATCACCCCACATCATCGGCGCAGCTTTGCCCCCATCCACAAGATGTTGTGTGAAGAATAAATTGTAAGCTGCTGATTCAAAAAACATTTGACCGCGAATCGCGTTCGGATCATCTTGCCGCCAAAGCCCTACAGCGGCGACCCGAACCCGAGGCAGCAGATGACCCCCCCCAAACCGCCCGCCGGCGCGCCCTTGCCGCGCAACCAGATCATCGAGGACGATTGCATCGCCGCCCTGCGCAGCCTGCCCGACGGCTGCGCCGATCTCGTCTTTGCCGACCCGCCCTACAACCTGCAACTGAAGGGCGAACTCCACCGCCCGGACATGAGCAGGGTCGATGCCGTCACCGACGACTGGGACCGCTTCGCCAGTTTCGAGACCTACGACCGCTTCTGCCGCGACTGGCTGACCGAGGCGCGCCGGATCCTGAAGCCCGACGGGGCCATCTGGGTGATCGGCAGCTATCACAACATCTTCCGCCTCGGCGTTCAGTTGCAGGACCTCGGGTTCTGGATCCTCAACGACGTAATCTGGCGCAAGACGAACCCGATGCCGAACTTCAAGGGCCGGCGGCTGACCAACGCCCACGAGACGCTGATCTGGGCCTCGAAATCCGAGGGCGCGCGCTATGCCTTCAACTATGACGCGCTGAAGGCGCTGAACGAGGGCACGCAGATGCGCTCGGACTGGACGCTGCCCATTTGCGTGGGCCACGAGCGGCTGAAGGACGAGGCCGGCGACAAGGCCCATCCGACGCAAAAGCCCGAGGCGCTCCTGCACCGCATCATCGTCGGCACGACGAAACCCGGCGATCTGGTCGTCGATCCGTTCTTCGGCACCGGCACGACCGGGGCGGTGGCGCGGATGCTCGGGCGCGACTTCATCGGGATCGAGCGCGAGGCGCGCTATGTCGCGGCGGCGCGCGCGCGCCTTGCCCGCGTGCGCCCCTATGACGCGAGCGCGCTCGCCGTCACCCCCTCGCGCCGGGCCGAGGCGCGCATCCCCTTCGGCACGCTGGTCGAGCGCGGGCTCTTGCGTCCGGGCGAGGTGCTGGTTTCGCCGCGCGGGGCGACGGCGCGGGTGCGGGTCGATGGCACGCTCGCGGGGGCGGACCGGTCGGGCTCGATCCACCAGCTCGGCGCGGCGCTCGAGGGCGCGCCGAGTTGCAACGGCTGGACCTATTGGCACTTTCGCCGCGACGGGCAGACGATCCCGATCGACGTGCTGCGCCAGCAGGTCCGGGCCGAGATGGCGGGCTTCGCCTAGGCCGAGCTTTACGCGACCAGAGGCGAATGCTAGCGTTGAGCCGATTTTATCGGAGCTTTTGGCCCATGCCTCGTTTGTCCATTGCAATGCTCGTCTGCCTGTCGCTCTCGGCCTGCGCGCCGGCCGGCATCGGCACTACCCAGTCGTACGACACTCAGGTTGAGGAAATGCCGTTCTCGCGCCCCGCGATGATCGGCGGGGCCGTGGTGCTGAGCTCGCTGGCGCTTCTGCTCGCGCGGAACACCACCACGGTCGGCACCCGCTGACGCCTCGCCGCCGATGGCGCAGATCATGGCGCTGCCGCCTGCGGCAGGGTCGAGCGATGCCATGCGCGTCGGCGCTAAGAATCACTTTACACCGACGCCCTTTCGGCACACCATATTTTGTGAGAACAAGTCCATCGGACGCCGCCGATTGCGCCAGCACCTTCAGCTAGCGGTTGACGGACAAGCGCTCGCAACTGAAAGGGCACCAGAATGCCGTTCGGCGAAGACCACCTCGTGCACGATGACATCCACCCGATCGACATGGTCGAGACGATCGCCGAGACCCGCGCGTGGGAGTTCGACCGCGTCGGGGACGATCAGATCGCGATGGCGGTCGAGGGCCAGTGGCGCACCTATTCGCTGACCCTCGCCTGGTCGGCGCGGGACGAGACGCTGCGCCTTGTCTGCACCTTCGAGATGGAGCCCCCCGAGGGACGGCAGGGGCCGATCCTCGCGCTCCTGAACCGCATCAACGACGATTGCTGGTCGGGCGCCTTCAGCTACTGGGCCGAGCAGAAGCTGATGGTCTGGCGCTATGGCCTCGTGCTCGCGGGCGGGGCGAGCGCGGGGCCCGCGCAGATCGACCGGATGATCGCCTCGGCCGTCGTGGCGTGCGAGCGTTACTATCCCGCCTTCCAGCTTGTCGGCTGGGGCGAGCGCAGCCCCGAGGCCGCGCTCGAGGTCGCAATCGCCGAGGCCTACGGGCGCGCCTGAGCCGGGACGGGATCATGGATATCGCAGAGATCGGCCGACGCGGCCTCGTGCTCATCGGCTGCGGGCGGATGGGGTCGGCGCTGCTCGAGGGGTGGCTCGCGCGCGGGATCGCGCCAGCCTCGGTCTGGGTGCAGGAACCGGCGCCGTCGGGGGATCTGGTCGCCCTCGCGGGGCGGGGCCTGCACCTCAACACCGCGCCGCCCGCGCAGCCCGCGGTCGTGCTGGTCGCGGTGAAGCCGCAGAAGATGGCCGAGGTGCTGGGCGCGCTGGGTGCGATGGCGGGGCCCGCGACGCTTGTGATCAGCATCGCGGCAGGGACGCCCCTTGCCACCTTCGCCGCCGCCTGCCCGCCGGGAACGCCCATCGTGCGCGTCATGCCCAACACGCCCGCGGCCGTCGGGCGGGGCATCTCGGCGCTGATCGGGAACGCGGCCGCGGGCCCTGCGCATCTGGCGTTGGCCGAGGCGCTGATGGCGGCCGTGGGCGAGGTCGTACATCTCAATGACGAAGGGCAGATGGATGCCGTGACCGCGCTTTCGGGCTCGGGCCCGGCCTATGTCTTTCACCTGATCGAGGCGATGGCGGCGGCGGGTGTCGCGGCCGGCCTGCCCGAGGCGATGGCGGCGCAACTGGCGCGCGCGACCGTCTGCGGGGCGGGCGAGCTTGCGCGCCTCGCGCCCGAAACACCCGCCCGCCTGCGCGAGAACGTGACCAGCCCCGGCGGCACCACGGCCGCGGCGCTGCGCGTGCTGATGGATCCGGTCGCGGGTCTGCCGCCCCTGATGGTGCGGGCGGTGGCAGCGGCGGCCGAACGGGGGCGCGAACTGGGGCGGGGCGCATGACCATCGGATACGAGGATTTCGCCCGCGTCGACATCCGCGTGGGCCGCATTACCCGCGCCGAACCCTTTCCCGAGGCGCGCAAGCCCGCGCTGAAACTCTGGGTCGATTTCGGGCCAGAGATCGGCGAGAAGCGATCCTCGGCGCAGATCACCCGCCACTACACGCCCGACCAGATCGTGGGTCGGCAGGTGCTGGCGGTCGTCAATTTCCCGCCCCGCCAGATCGGCAAGGTGATGTCCGAGGTCCTTGTCCTCGGCGTGCCCGACGCGGCGGGCGAGGTGGTTCTGATCGGGCCCGACCAAGCGGTGCCCCTGGGCGGGAGGCTCTTTTGAAACCCACACTCCATGTCAGCCGTCGCCTGCCCGATCGGGTCATGGCCGAGCTTGCGCGCGATTTCGATCTGACCTGCCGCGACACCACCCTGCCGATGGACCTGGCAGAGGTGCGCGCGGCGCTGGCGGGGTTCGATGCGCTCTTGCCGACCCTGGGCGATGCCTTTCGCGCCGAGGCCTTCGCGGGGCCGATCCGGGCGCGGATCCTTGCCAACTTCGGCGTGGGCTACAACCACATCGACACCGTCGCGGCCCGCGCCGCGGGGCTCGAGGTCACGAATACCCCCGGCGCGGTCACCGAGGCGACCGCCGACATCGCGCTCGCGCTCATGCTCATGACGGCGCGGCGGGCGGGCGAGGGCGAGCGGATGCTGCGCGCGGGCCGATGGACGGGCTGGCACCCGGTGCAGATGCTCGGCATGCACCTCGGCGGGCGGACGGTCGGCATCATCGGCATGGGGCGCATCGGCAAGGCCATCGCGCGGCGCGCCCATCACGGGCTGGGGATGAAGGTGCGGTTCTACAACCGCTCGCCGGTCGCCGATGCGGGCGTGCCGGCAACGCAGGTCGCGACGCTGGCCGAGGCGATGGCCTCGGATGTCGTCGTCGTCGCGGTGCCGGGCGGCAAGGCCACCCATCACCTGATCGACGCCGCCGCCATCGCCGCGATGCCCGCGCACGGGATATTCGTCAACATCGCGCGGGGCGACGTGGTCGAGGAGGCCGCGCTGGTCGCGGCACTCACCGCCGGCCGGATCGCGGGCGCGGGGCTCGATGTCTACGAGTTCGAACCGCGGGTGCCCGAGGCGCTGATCGGGATGGAGAACGTGACGCTGCTGCCGCATCTGGGGACCAACGCGCTCGAGGTGCGCGAGGCGATGGGGATGATGGCGGTCGAGAACCTGCGCGCCTTCTTCGGCGGCTGGCCGGTGCCGAACCCCGTCTAGCCTCCCCTCAGCGGCGCGCGGCGAAGAACGCGCGCAAGAGGGCCGCCGCCTCGGCCTCGGCGATGGAATCGAGGATCTCGGGGCGGTGGTGGCACTGGGGATGGCTGAAGACGCGCGCCCCGTGCCGCACGCCGCCCGATTTCGGATCCTCGGCGCCATAGACGAGGGTCGCGATCCGCGCCTCGGCGATGGCCCCCGCGCACATCGCACAAGGTTCGAGCGTCACGCACAGCGTGTGCCCCGGCAGGCGCGGGCTGCCCGCGGCGGCGGCGGCGGCGCGCAGCGCGAGGATCTCGGCATGCGCGGTCGGGTCGGCCAACTCGCGCGTGCGGTTGCCCGCCTGCGCAACGATGCGGCCCGCGGGGTCGAGCACGACCGCGCCCACCGGCACCTCGCCGCGGGTGGCGGCGGCGCGGGCCTCGGCGAGGGCGGTCTGCATCGGGCTGCGAAAGGGCTCCATGCCCTCACATGACGCGGCGCGGGGCCGGGTGCAAGCTTGCCGCGGGGGGCGCGCCGCGCTAGGCCCCGGGGATCGGGAATCGGGGGCGGGGATGGCCGGCGGGACAGGCGGTAGGAAGTCGGGCGGGGTGGCCCGCAAACCGGCGGGGGGCGCGCCCCCCGAAGCGGCCGCCCACCCCGGCGAGCGCATCGCCAAGGTGATCGCCCGCGCCGGGCGGGCCTCGCGCCGCGAGGCCGAGCGGCTGATCGCCGAGGGGGCGGTGCGCGTCAACGGCAAGCTCATCGACAGCCCGGCGCTGAATGTCCTGCCCTCGGACATCATCACCGTCTCGGGCGTGGCCCTGGCCGCGCCCGAACCCGCGCGGCTCTGGCTCTATCACAAGCCCGCGGGCCTCGTGACGACGGCGCGCGACGAAGAGGGGCGGCCCACGGTCTTTGACAACCTGCCCGAGGGGATGCCGCGCGTCGTGTCGGTCGGGCGGCTCGACCTCAATTCCGAGGGGCTCTTGCTACTGACGAACGACGGCGGGCTCAAGCGGCGGCTCGAACTGCCGGCGACGGGGTGGCTGCGCAAGTATCGCGTGCGCGTCAAGGGCACGCCCGATGAGGCAAGCCTCGATCCCCTGCGCCGGGGCATCACCGTCGAGGGCGAGCACTTTCAGCCCATGCAGGTCACGATCGACCGCCAGCAGGGCGCGAACGCCTGGCTCACGATCGGCCTGCGCGAGGGGCGCAACCGCGAGATCCGCCGCGCGCTCGGCGCCGTGGGGCTGATCGTTAACCGGCTGATCCGCATCAGCTTCGGCCCCTTCCGGCTGGGCGATCTGCCCGAGGGCGCGGTCGAGGAGGTGCGCGCGCGGATGCTGCGCGATCAGCTCGGGGCAGAATTCGCCGCCGCCGAGGCCCCCCTCAAGACCGCGCAGCGCGTCCGCAGCCGCACCGCCGAACCCGCGCCCGAAGGGCCCGCGTGCACGCCACGCACCCATCCGCCAAGCACCCAACCGCCACGCGACCGCACCCCATCCAAACGCACCCCACGCCCCGGCCGGCCGGGCCCCGAGGGCCGCTGATGGCGCCCTTGCGCGCCCTCGCGCTGGTGGCGCTGCTCGCGGGCTGCGCCGGGTCCGAGCGGGCGGATGCGCCGAGCGTCAGCCCAGCGGACGATCAGCCACCACGGGCAGCCTCAGCCGCCTCAGCAGATCCGCCCCCGTCGGAGGTGTCGCGCCACTTCGCCGATCTCGAGGCGCAACTGCTGCGCACGGGCCTCTTGCGGCGCGACGGCGGGGGGACGGATGCGCCCTATGGGCCGCGGCGGCTGGCCGAGACCTTCGTCAAGGTCGCGCTCTATGACGAATACGCGCTCGGGCCGGCGGGGTTCGAAGCGCGCGCGACACCCGCGATCCTGCGCCGTTGGGACGGGCCGCTGCGCATCGGCATGGTCTTCGGTGCCTCGGTCGATCCCCGTCAGCGGGCCGCCGATCGCGCGAGCGTGACATCCCTCGCGGCGCGGCTCTCGGATCTGAGCGGCCTGCCCGTCGGGCTGTCGGAGCGGGGGCAGAACCTCTGGGTCTATGTCGTTTCGGAGGAGGAGCGGCGCACCCTCGCGCCCGAATGGTCGCGCCGCTTTGCCGGTGTTCCCGCCGAGGTGTTCGCGCCAGTGGCAGGGATGGGCCTCGAGACGGTGTGCCTCGCCCTCGGCTTCTCGCCCGCGGGCAACCCCGTCTATCGCGGCGGGCTGGTGGTGGTGCGGGCCGAACTGCCCGAACGGCTGCGCGAGGGATGCTTTCACGAGGAACTCGCGCAGGTCATGGGCCTCGTGAACGACGCCCCCGAGGCGCGCCCCTCGATCTTCAACGACGACGAGGAATTCGCGACGCTCACCACGCTTGATGCCCATCTCGTGGCGATGCTTTACGACCCGCGCCTGCGCCCCGGCATGACCGAGGCCGAGGCGCGCCCGATCGTCGAGCAGATCGCCGCCGAACGCCTCGGTGCCGGCGGCTGAGGCCGTTGACACCCCATTCCCGCCCCGCGATAGGGGCCCATCCCTGCCCGAGGCCGCCATGCCGCCCGATGCCGACGATCTGCTCGAACCGCCGCTGCCCGAGGCGATCATTCCCGAGCTTCCGGGCCTCAGCCGCGGCAAGGTGCGCGACAGCTACGATGTCGCGCCCGACCGGCGCATCCTGATCGCCTCGGACCGGCTCTCGGCCTTCGACCGCATCCTCGCGGTCATTCCCGGCAAGGGTCGGGTGCTGACGCAGACCGCGCGGCACTGGTTCGAGGCGACGGCGGACCTCTGCCCCAACCATGTCATCTCCTATCCCGACCCCAACGCGCTGCTGGCGCGCCGCGTCGCGATCCTGCCGGTTGAGGTGATCGTGCGCGGCTATCTGGCGGGGACGACCTCGACCTCGATCCTGACGCAGTATCAGGCGGGGGGGCGCGTGCTCTATGGCCACCGCCTGCCCGAGGGGCTGCGCCCGCACCAGGCCCTGCCCCGCCCGATCGTGACGCCGACGACAAAGGCCGACGCCGGCGGCCACGACGAGCCGCTGACGGCGGCGGAGATCGTGGGCCGCGGCCTCCTGTCCGCCGCGCTGTGGGAAGAGGTCGAGGCGCGCGCGCTCGCCCTATTCGCCCGCGGGCAGGAGATGGGCGCGGCGCGGGGCCTGATCCTTGCCGACACGAAATACGAATTCGGGATCGACGAGACCGGCACCCTGCGCCTTGCCGATGAGGTGCACACGCCTGATTCGAGCCGCTGGTGGCTGGCCGAGGGCTACGAGGCCGCCCTCGCGGCAGGAACGCGGCCGCCGTCCTTCGACAAGGACGTGATCCGCGCCTGGGTCGCGGCGCGCTGCGATCCCTATCGCGACGCGATTCCCCCGATCCCGCCGGAGATGATCGCCGAGACGGCGCGCGTCTATCGCGATGCCTTCGCCCGCATCACCGGGGCCGATATGGCGCGCGATGCGTCCGATCCGCTCGCGCGGCTGCGGCGCAACCTCGCGCCGTGGTTCGTCACGCGGGCGTGACGGCGGGGCTTGCACCCGACCGGCCCGTCGCCTAGCCTTCGCAGTGGGACACCCCTCCCCACCGAGGGGCGCGTATCTGGAAGGATAGCATGAGCGAACCCACGACCCCGGCCGCGCGGCCGGTCAATCCGCGCTTTTCGTCTGGGCCCTGTGCCAAGATCCCGGGCTTTTCCCTCGACCTCCTGTCTGACGCACCCCTAGGGCGTTCGCATCGCGCGGCCGTCGGCAAGGCGCGGCTGCAGGATGCCATCACCCGCACGCGTGGCGTCCTCGGCATCCCCGACAGCCACCGCATCGCGATCGTGCCCGGATCGGACACCGGCGCGGTCGAGATGGCGCTGTGGTCGCTCCTCGGGGCCCGGCCGGTCGAGGTGCTGGCCTGGGAGAGCTTCGGCGAGACCTGGGTCGGCGACATCGTGCAGGAATTGCGGCTCGATCCCGTGGTGCGCCGCGCGCCCTGGGGCGGCATCGTCGATCTGGCCGAGGTCGATTTCGACCGCGATGTCGTCTTTACCTGGAACGGCACCACCTCGGGCGTGCGCCTGCCCGTGGGCACGCGCCTGCCCGCCGGGCGCGCGGGCCTCACGATCTGCGATGCGACTTCGGCCGCCTTCGGCATGGCGCTGCCGTGGGAGGATCTCGATGTCGCGACCTTCTCGTGGCAGAAATGCCTCGGCGGCGAGGGTGCGCACGGGATGCTCGTCCTCGGCCCGCGCGCGATCGAGCGGCTGCAAGGCTGGACCCCGCCCTGGCCCATCCCCAAGCTCTTCCGGCTCGCCAAGGGCGGGCGCGTGCCCGAGGGGCTGTTCGCGGGCGAGACGATCAACACCCCCTCGATGCTCGCGCTCGAGGATTGGCTGGCCGCGCTCGGCTGGGCCGAGGCGGTGGGCGGCCTGCCCGCGCTGATCGCGCGGGCGGATGCCAATGCGGCCGAGGTCGCGGCCTATGTGGCGCGGAACCCGTGGCTTGCGAACCTCGCGCAGGATCCGGCCACGGCCTCGAGCACGAGCGTCTGCCTGCGCTTTGCCGACCCCGAGGTGGCGGGCGATGCGGCCTTTGCGGCGGCGGTGGCGAAACGGCTGGAAAAGGCGGACGTCGCCTTCGATGTCGGCAGCTATCGCGACGCGCCGCCCGGCTTGCGCATCTGGTGCGGGCCGACGGTCGAACGCGCCGATGTCGCGGCGCTGATGCCGTGGATCGGCTGGGCCTACGGCGCCGAACGCGCCGCCCGCCCCGCCGCCGCCTGACCCCCCATCTCCCGAAAAAAGGAGCCGCCATGGCCCCCCGCGTTCTCGTCTCGGACGATCTTTCACCCACCGCCGTGCAGATCCTGCGCGACCGCGGCATCGAGGTCGATTTCGACCCCACCCTGGGCAAGGACAAGGAGCGTCTGGCGAGCGTCATCGCCGGCTATGACGGCCTTGCCATCCGCTCGGCCACCAAGGTCACGGCCAAGCTTCTCGATGCCGCGCCGCGGCTGCGCGTCGTCGGCCGGGCGGGAATCGGGGTCGACAACGTCGATATCCCCGCCGCCTCGCGCAAGGGGGTGATCGTGATGAACACCCCCTTCGGCAACGCCATCACCACGGCCGAGCACGCCATCGCGATGATGTTCGCCGCCGCCCGCCAGATCCCCGAGGCCAACGCCTCGACCCATGCCGGCAAGTGGGAGAAATCCCGCTTCATGGGGGTCGAGCTTTGCAACAAGACGCTGGGCGTCATCGGGGCGGGCAACATCGGCACCATCGTGTGCGACCGCGCGCTTGGCCTTCGGATGAAGGTCGTGGCCTACGACCCCTTCCTCTCGGAGGAACGGGCGCAGAAGATGGGGGTGCAGAAGGTCGAGCTTGACGAGCTGCTCGCGCGCGCGGACTTCATCACCCTGCACGCGCCGCTGACCGACAAGACGCGCAACATCCTCTCGGCCGAGGCGATCGCGCGCACGAAGCCCGGCGTGCGCATCATCAACTGCGCGCGCGGGGGGCTGGTGGATGAGGGCGCGCTCGCGGAGGCGCTGCGCGCGGGCCATGTGGCGGGGGCGGCCTTCGATGTGTTCGAGGTCGAACCCGCGACGCAAAGCCCGCTCTTCGGTCTGCCCAATGTCGTCTGCACCCCCCATCTCGGGGCATCGACCCTCGAGGCGCAGGAGAATGTGGCGCTGCAGGTGGCCGAGCAGATGGCGGACTATCTGCTGACGGGGGCGGTGCAGAACGCGCTCAACATGCCCTCGGTCACGGCCGAGGAGGCCGCCGTGATGGGGCCGTGGCTGCGGCTGGCTGGGCATCTGGGCAGTTTCGCCGGCCAGATGACGGATGAGCCGATCAAGGCCATCAACGTGCTCTATGACGGCGTGGCGGCGGGGATGAACCTCGCCGCGCTCGATTGCGCCACGATCGCGGGCATCCTGCGCGCCTCGAACCCGCAGGTGAACCTCGTCTCGGCCCCGCTGATCGCGCAGGAGCGCGGCATCCGCGTCTCGACCACGCGGCAGGCCAAGTCGGGGGCGTTCGACGGCTATGTGAAGCTGACGGTTGTCACCGACCGGCGCGAGCGGTCCGTCGCCGGCACCGTCTTTTCCGACGGCAAGCCGCGCTTCATCCAGATCAAGGGCATCAACATCGACGCCGAGATCGGGCGGCACATGCTCTATACGACGAACGAGGACGTGCCGGGGGTGATCGGGCTGCTGGGGATGACCATGTCGAAGAACGGGGTCAACATCGCGAACTTCACCCTCGGGCGGTCGGGCGTCGGGGCAGAGGCGATCGCGATTCTATATCTTGACGAACCGGCGCCCGCCAAGGTCGTCGAGACGCTCGAATCAACCGGCGTCTTCGGGCAGGTGCGCCGGCTGGAGTTCGATTTGGGACCAAGTTAGATATTCGGGCCTGGGCGCCCCTCTGTTACACCGAATTAAAATAAAATTGGAGAATTCTAATAAGTTTACCAAAGCGTAAATAAAAAGTAACTAAAATCATAACGAGTAAACTTTTAATTTCATTGCCACTGGGCAAAATGAAGTTGTTGCGTCATTTTTGTTTATCCGTCTTGACCTGTGGTCAAAGCTTCTGAATAGGTTAGGGGTCTTTCCGGTTCGGATTTCATCGCCGGCATTCAAGGTAATCAGGGCGTTACGATGAGTTTTCCATCGCTGCACCATCGGATCGCCTCGCCGCCCCTCTGCCGCATTTCAAGCCCATGAACAGCAGGTTCACCCGCGGGCCCGCGACACAGGATGAGTTGTCGGCGCATTTCGTGGATCGTCTGCGGCGCGCCATGCACGACAACGCCATCTCGGCGGCCGAGCTGGCGCGCAAGACGGGGCTGAGCAAGGCGGCGATCTCTCAGCTCCTGTCGGACAAGACGGCGCGGCTGCCCAACAGCTATTCGATCTACAATCTCGCGCGCGCCCTCAATCGCAACGTCGACTATTTCCTCGGCTCGAGCGTGCGCCTCGTCGGCAGCCGCACGAGCCTCCATGTCGATTTTCACGAGGACGCGCTCGGCAATATCCTGCGTCTGTGTCGCGAGGTCGTGCTCCAGCCCGACGGGCCCGGCACGGTGCTGATCGCCGATACGCTGCCCGATTTCGCCAAGACCGAGCAGACGCTCGCGGCCGAACTCGGCCCCTCGGTGACGGTGAGCGAACATGCCGCCCGGATGGCCGAATTGCGCGCCGGTTGCGAGCGCCGCCGGATCAACGGCATCATGCTGTGCGACTCGGCGGTCATGATGCAGCTCATCCGCGGGACGGGGCTTTATCGCACGCTCGACGATCACGCACGACAGAGCCAGATCGCGCTGATGGTAGAGTTCTTCGAGTTGCGCTTTCCCGACCTGCTCTGCCATATTGTGGCCTACCGCCAGCATGGCCTCAGCGCCGCGCTGCTCTATGATCAGGTCAATGTCGCCGCCCCGCTCTTTGGCGGGCTGGCGCAGGTGGCCGATGCGGCGGTCTACGAGCAGCTCCATGCCCGGGCCGAGACTGCTGCGCGCCGCGGCGTGCCGCTGCGGCAGTTCGTCGAACTCATCTCGGGGGCGTGACGAGGCTGCCCGTGCCCTGCCCGGCCGGCGGGCCGGCGGGGGCAACCGGCGCGCCATGCCGCGCCCGTTCGCGCATCAGGATGTAGACCCCGCTCGCCATCACGACGGCCGCGCCGAAAAGCGTCTGGGCATCCGGCACCTCGTCGAACAGGAGCAGTCCGAAGACCACCGCCCAGATGATCTGCGAATACTGCATCGGCGCGACGATGACCGCCTCGGACGCCCGATACGCCGCGATCAGCAGCGACATCCCGAGAAATGCCCCGAACGCGACATAGATCATCAGCAGCAGGTGCTCCGCCTCGACCGGGCGGTAGACGAGGAACTGCAACAGACCCATGACGGCAATGTTGCCGAGCATCGGATAGACCAGCAGCACGACCATCCGCTCGGAGCCGCCAAGGCGGCGCGTCATGATCGCGACGAGCGAACTCGCGAGCGCGCCCCCGAGCGCCGAGAGGTGCCCCACCCCCAGCGCCGCCTGCCCCGGCCGCAGCACGATCAGGACCCCGACCAGCCCGACCACGATCGCCACCGCCCGGCGCAGGCCGACCCGCTCTCCGAGCAGCGGGATGGCGAGCAGCGTGACAAGGATCGGAGTCGAGAAGAAGATCGCATAGGCCTGCGCCATCGGCACCGCCGAAAAGGCGAAGAACGAGCAGAGCGACCCGACCACGACGGCACCGCTGCGCAATGCCACGCCCATCGGATCGCGCGGCCAGAGCGAGGCCGGCGCACGATCCCGGATCACGAGCATGAGCGCGGCCGGCAACCCGAAAAGGGCGGAGAAGAACACGATCTGCGCGGCGTGATAGTGCGCCCCGAGCGCCTTGATCGCGGCATCGTGGCTGGCAAAGACGGCAAAGGCGCCAAGCGCGAGAAGGGCGCCCCTCAGGTTGCGTCCGATCGCGGGCATCGTCTCTGTCCTTGCCTCGGCCCCGGTGGATGGGCCAGAATCAGCGTCATTCATTCACCGCCGCGCACCCTGCATGCCCGGGCGCGCGGATTCAGACAAGAGGCAAGCATGTTCGAGGAATTCCGCCGTTTCATTGCCCGTGGCAATGTCGTCGATCTGGCCGTCGGGCTGATCATCGGCGCCGCCTTCACCGCCATCGTCAACAGCCTCGTGGGCGATATCCTGAACCCGATCATCGGCGTCCTGACGGGCGGGATCGACTTTTCGAGCCATTTCGTGAACCTCGGCCGGGCCGAGTTCGTGACGCTTGCGGACGCGCGCGCGGCCGGCGCCCCGGTCATGGCCTGGGGCGCCTTCCTGACGGCCGTCATCAACTTCCTGATCGTCGCCTGGGCGGTGTTCCTGCTCGTCAAGGCGGTGAATCGCCTGCGCGATGCCGCCACCCCGCCCGCTCCCGCGCCCGCGCCCGCCGCACCCCGCGGCCCGACCAGCGAGGAATTGCTGGCCGAGATCCGCGATCTGCTGCGCGCGCGGGGCTGAGGGGCGTCAGATCTTCAGCGCCTCGGCGGCCGGCAGCGACTCGATCCCGAGTGCGGCGCCGACGGCCGCATAGGTCAGCCGGCCCGCATGGGTATTGAGGCCCGCGAGCAGATGCGGGTTGGCCCCGCACGCCTTGCGCCAGCCGTGATCGGCAAGCGCGAGCGCAAAGGGCAGGGTCGCGTTCCCGAGCGCCTGGGTCGAGGTGCGTGCGACCGCGCCCGGCATGTTCGCAACGCAGTAGTGCAGGATGCCGTCGACCTCGTAGATCGGATCCTGATGCGTCGTGGCGCGCGAGGTCTCGAAGCAGCCGCCCTGGTCGATCGCGACATCGACAATGGCCGCGCCCGGCTTCATCGTGGCAAGCTGCGCCCGCGTCACGAGCTTGGGCGCCGCCGCCCCGGGGACAAGCACCGCCCCGATCACCATGTCGGCCTCGGCGACCAGTTCGGCCGTGGTGGCGCCGCTCGCATAGGCGGTGCGGAAATCGCGGCCGAAGGCATCGTCGAGATAGCGCAGCCGCGGCAGCGAGCGGTCGAGCACCGTCACATCCGCCCCCATCCCGGCCGCGACGCGCGCGGCATGGGTGCCGACGACGCCCCCCCCGATGACGACGACGCGCGCCGGCAACACGCCCGGCACGCCGCCGAGCAGCACGCCGCGCCCGCCGTTGGCCTTTTGCAGCGTCCAGGCGCCGACCTGCGGCGCGAGCCGCCCGGCGACCTCGGACATGGGCGCAAGCAGCGGCAGCCCGCCCGCGGCATCGGTGACCGTCTCATAGGCGATCGCGGTGACGCCCGATGAAAGCAGGTCGCGCGTCTGGTCGGGATCGGGCGCGAGGTGGAGATAGGTGAAGAGCACCTGCCCCGCCCGCAGCCGCTTGCGCTCGACCGCCTGCGGCTCCTTGACCTTCACGATCATCTCGGCGCGGGCAAAGACCTCTTCGGCGGTCGCGACCATCTCGGCCCCGGCCGCGACATAGGCGGCATCGGCAAAGCCCGCGCCCACGCCCGCGCCCGCCTCGATCAGGACGCGGTGGCCGTGCGCGCCGAGTTCATGCGCCGCGGCGGGCGTCAGGCCCACGCGAAACTCCTGCGGCTTGATTTCCTTGGGGCATCCGACGATCATGAGAACCTCCTCCAGATTTAGTCGGATCCTAGCGCGCCGGACCGCGAAGGCGTATCATTATTCGCTGGCTTTCCGGCCTGTCTTGCGTAGGATCTTGCGTGAAATCATGGTCTGACCGAAGGAAGTTGCGCGATGTCCGAACCTGACGCAACGGACCGGCGGCTGCTGTCGGTGCTGCAGCGGTCGGGCCGTATCACGAACGCCGAGCTGGCCGAGGCCGTGAACCTCTCGGCCTCGGCCTGTCACCGCCGGGTGCAGCGGCTCGAGTCCGAGGGCATCATCGCGCGCTATGTCGCGATCCTCGATGCCCGCCGCATGGGCCGGCCGACGACGGTCTTTGTCGAGATCACGCTGCAAAGCCAGGCCGACGAGGTGCTCGAGGCGTTCGAGCGGGCGGTGGCGCGCGTGCCCGACCTGCTCGAATGCCACCTGATGGCGGGGACGGCGGATTACCTGCTCAAACTCCTCGCGCGCGACACCGACGATTTCGCGCGCATCCACCGCCAATACCTGACGCGCCTGCCCGGGGTCGCGCAGATGCATTCCTCCTTCGCGCTGCGCACCGTCGTTCAGACAACCGCGATCCCGGTCTGAGCGGCCTTGCGCGGCCGGGGGGCGCGGCGCTATCGGGGTTCGTGGAAACCGAGGAGGTGACGATGGGGGGGCGCAACGTATCGCCGCTGCTGCGGGGCGTGCTGGAATACGGGCCGCTCGTTGCCTTCTTCGCGGCCTATTTCGCGCTGCGCGGGCAGAGCTTCGTCATCGGCGGGCGGGAATACGAGGGCTTCATCCTCGCGACCGCGGGCTTCGTGCCGCTGCTGATCGCCACGACCGCGATCACCTGGCGGCTGACCGGCGCGATCAACCGGATGCAGGTGCTGACGGTCGTGCTGGTGGTGGTGTTCGGGGGGCTGACGGTCGCGCTCAACGACGAGCGATTCTTCAAGATGAAGCCCACGATCATCTACGCCCTCTTCGCCCTCATCCTCGGGGTGGGGTTGGCGCGGGGCAAGTCGTGGCTGCAGCCGCTGATGGGCACGATGCTGCCGCTCACGGCCGAGGGCTGGCGCGTGCTGACGCGGCGCCTCGCGCTCTTCTTCGCGGCCCTCGCGGTCGCGAACGAGGCCGTCTGGCGGCTGATGTCGACCGAGGCCTGGGTGTGGTTCAAGACCTTCGGGCTGACGGCGGCGCTGTTTGGCTTCTTCATCGCGCAGGCCGGGCTCTTGCGCCGCCACGGCCGCGACGACGGCGAGGCGGGCTGATCCGCCCGCCTCGCGCCTTGCCGCCCTAGGCGTTGCGGGCGGCGGTGACGATGATCTCGACCCTGTATTTCGGCGCGGCGAGCTTGGCCTCGCCGGTGGCGCGGGCAGGCGTGTGGCCGGCAGGGATCCAGCCATCCCAGACGCTGTTCATCTCGGCGAAGTCGGCGATGTCGGCCAGCCAGATGATGGCTTGCAGGATCCGCTCGCGCGAGGAGCCCGCCTCGGCCAGCAGCCGGTCGATCTGCGCGAGCACGTCGCGCGTCTGCTCGGCGACCGTCGCGCCCTCGCCGACCTGGCCGGCCAGATAGACGGTATCGTTGTGGATGACGGCCTGGCTCATGCGCGGGCCGATGTGAAGGCGGGTGATCATCGCGTCTCTCCTTGGATGGCGGTTCTGAATGCGCGCGCCTTGGCGCGATAGCCCGCGGCGCTCTGGGGAAGGCGGGCGGCGGCTTCGGGGTCGAGCGCGCGCACGATCTTGGCAGGCATCCCCATGACGAGGCTGCCGTCCGGGATCTCGCGCCCCTCGGGCACGAGCGCGCCGGCCCCGATCAGGCACCCCCGCCCGATCCGCGCGCCGTTCATCACGATGGCGCCCATCCCGATCAGGCTGCCGTCGCCGATGATGCAGCCGTGCAGGATCGCGCGGTGGCCGATGGTGCAATCGGCCCCGATCGTCAGCGGAAAGCCCATGTCGGTGTGCAGCACGCAGAGTTCCTGCACGTTCGAGCCCGCCCCGATCGTGATGCGTTCGTTGTCGCCCCGGATCGTGGTGCCGAACCAGACCGAGGCCTCGGGCCCGATGCTGACCCGGCCGAGCAGGTTCGCATCGGGCGCGACGAAGGCGTCGGGGGCGATGTCGGGGGTGATGCCGTCAAGGGTCAGGATCATGCGGGGCGCCTCGCGAATTCGCGGTCGAGACCGCGGACGAATTCCGTCAGCGCGGGCTGGCGCATCCGGCGCAGCCGCTCGGCCGCAAGGATGGTGCGCAACTCGCCCTCGGTGCGGTCGATATCGTCGTTGACGAGGACATAGTCGAACTCACCCCAGTGGCTGATCTCGTCGCGGGCACGCGCCATGCGGCCGGCGATGACCTCGGCGCTGTCCTGCCCGCGCCCATTGAGCCGCGCCTCGAGCGCCGCGATCGAGGGCGGCAGGATGAAGACCGACACCACATCGGCCCCGAGCGCCGAGTTGCGGATCTGCTGGCCGCCCTGCCAGTCCACGTCAAAGAGCGTGTCGCGCCCCTCGGCCAGCGCCGCCTCGACCGGGCCGCGGGGTGAGCCGTAGAGGTTGCCGAACACCTCGGCGTGTTCGAGCATCTCGCCCGCCGCGACCATCGTCAGGAACTCCGCGCGCGTGCGGAAGAGGTATTCGCGCCCGTCCACCTCGCCGGGGCGGGGGGGGCGGGTCGTGGCCGAGACCGAAAAGCGGATGCTCCCGTCCCACTGCAGCAGCCGGCGCGAGAGGGTCGATTTGCCCGCCCCAGAGGGCGAGGCGAGGATCAGGAGAAGGCCACGACGCTGCATCGGCTGCCCCGGATTGCGATCCTGCCGATCTCGGCCATCCACCGCGCGAGGTCAAGCCCGAACGGGGCGCGCGGCCGTCCGATGGGGCTGGGGCGGAAAATCGCGCGCATTTTCTGCATTTCCCGTCCGAGCGTTGCCGACCGCCCGGCGCTCGCCTAGCATCCGCCGGGGGCGTCATGGACTTCGGGGAATGTCGCTGGACCAGAGGGATCGCTATCCGGGACGGCCGGGGCTGCGCGTGCTCGAGGGCGGCGCGGCGGTGCACGCGCGCGCCGCGCCCGCGCCCTTTGCCGAACTCGACGCCTATTGGCAGGGGCTGCGGCGCGGCGCGGCGCTGCCCCGGCGCGCCGACATCGACCCGCGCGGGATCGCGCGCATCCTCGACCGCACCCTTCTGCTCGAGCGGACGGAACCCGGCGTCGCGCGCGTCCGCGTCGCGGGGATGGCGCTTGCCGAGGTGCTCGGGATGGACCTGCGCGGGATGCCGGTCTCGGCGCTGATCGCGCCGGCGGGCCGGGCGCTTTTCGCCGACCGGCTCGAGGCCGTCTTCGCCCGCCCCTGCAAGGCCGCGATGAGCCTCGAATCCGAGAGCGGCCTCGGGCAGCCCGCGCTCGGGGCGCGGCTCCTGCTGCTGCCGGTCGCCGGTGATCGGGGGGTCGTGGACCGGGCGCTCGGCTGCCTGCTGGTCGACGGCACGCTCGGGCGCGCGCCGCGTCGCTTCCTGCCCGAGGCAGTGTGCCTCTCGCCCGTGTCGGGCCTCGGCACCGCGCCCGACCGCGCGGCCGGGCATCTGCGCCTCGTGCCGCCCGCCTGACCTTCAGACGAGGCGCAGCACCGCCCCGGACGGCGCGAGCGATCCGCGCCCGGCGCGCGCCTCGGCCGCGACGCGGGCGATGTCGGCGGCGGAGAGCCCGGCCGCGGCATACATCGCCGCGGGCTCGGCATGGTCGATGAAGCGGTCGGGCAGCGTCATCGTCCGCACCGCGAGGCCGCGGTCGAGCATCCCCGCATTCGCCAGATGATGGAGCACCAGCGCCCCGAAGCCCCCCGTCGCGCCCTGTTCGAGCGTCACGAGCACCCCGTGATGGCGCGCGAGCTGGCCGATCAGCGCGGTATCGAGCGGCTTGGCAAAGCGCGCATCCGCGACCGTGGCCGAGATCCCCTCGGCCTCGAGCAGCGTCGCCGCCGCCAGCGCCTCGGTGAGGTGCGCGCCATAGGACAGGATCGCGACATCGCTGCCCTGCCGCACCACCCGCCCGCGCCCGATCTGGAGCGGCTCGGGCCGCTCGGGCAGTTCCACCCCGGTGCCGTTGCCGCGCGGATAGCGCAGCGCGATCGGCCCCTCGTCATGGGCGACGGCCGTCTCGACCATGCGCACGAGGTCGGCTTCGTCGGCGGCGGCCATCACCGTCATGCCGGGCAGGTTCGCAAGATAGCCGATGTCGAAGGCCCCCGCATGGGTCGCGCCATCCGCCCCCACGAGGCCCGCGCGGTCGATGGCGAACCGCACCGGCAGGCCCTGCAGGGCGACGTCATGCACGATCTGGTCATAGGCGCGTTGCAGAAAGGTCGAATAGATCGCGCAGAAGGGGCGCAGCCCGGCCGCGGCCATCCCGGCGGCAAAGGTGACGGCATGCTGCTCGGCGATGCCCACGTCGAAGACCCGCCCCGCGAAGCGCGCCGCCATGATGTCGAGGCCCGTGCCCGACGGCATCGCCGCCGTCACCGCCACGATCCGACCGTCGCGCGCCGCGGCCTCGGTCAGGGCACGGCCGAAGACGGCCGTATAGGCCGGGGCGTTGGCGCGCGGCTTGTCCTGCCGGCCGGTCGCGACATCGAAGGGCACGACGCCGTGCATCCGGTCGGCGGCCGCTTCGGCGGGGCCGTAGCCCTTGCCCTTGACCGTCAGCGCATGGATGAGGACCGGCCCGCTCGACCGCGCCCGCGCGGCGCGGAGGGTTGCGAGCAAGGCGGGCAGGTCGTGGCCGTCGACCGGGCCGACATAGGCAAAGCCCATGTCCTCGAAGAGGTTGCCGCGCGCCTCGGCGCCGGTAACGAGCGCGCGCGCCCGCCGCGCGCCCTCGCGCAGGGGGCCGGGCAGCACCGCCTCGAACCCCTCGGCCATGTCGCGCAGCGGCGCCAGCGGATCGCCCCGGCGCAGGCGGCGCAGATAGTCGGCGAGCGCGCCCGCGGGCGGGGCGATCGACATGTCGTTGTCGTTGAGGATGACGAACAGCCGCCGCCCGAGCGCGCCCGCGTGGTTGATCGCCTCCCACGCCATGCCGGCCGTCATGGCGCCATCGCCGATCACCGCGATCGCATCGCCCGTGGGCTGGCCCATGTCGCGCCCGACCGCAAAGCCGAGCGCGGCCGATATCGACGTCGAGGAATGCGCCGCGCCGAAGGGGTCGTGGATGCTCTCGGAGCGCTTGGTGAAGCCCGACGGCCCCCCCTCCTTGCGCAGCTCCGCCATCGCCGCGCGCCGGCCGGTCAGGATCTTGTGGGGATAGCACTGGTGGCCCACGTCCCAGATCAGCTTGTCGGCGGGGGTGTTGAAGACCGCATGAATCGCGACGCTGAGCTCGATCACCCCGAGCGAGGATCCCAGATGCCCGCCCGTGCGGGCAACCGTGCGGACGACCTCAGCGCGCAACTCTCGCGCGAGCCGCCCGAGGTCGGGGTCCGACAGCGCGCGCAGGTCGGCCGGGCAGGCAATGCGGTCAAGCAGCGGGGTCGGGTCATCGGATTGCATGGGTTTGCCCTCGGATGGAAAAAAGGTGCCGTGTGTTCTCACACGGCACCAGGTCCCTGTCGCCAACAGGAAGGGAACCGGGCCGCCGAAACGCCCAGGGTCCGGACCGGCGCAGTGGTCCGAACATCGTCGGGGCAAGGGGGCGGCATGGCGCTGCCCCCACCCCATGTTTCCGAAACTAGCCGACCCATGGGCCCGGCGGCAGGCCGAGCGCGCTGAAGGGCATGGGCCCCGGGGCCTGCTTGCTCTCTTCAGGCAAAAGCAGGCCAACGGACCAGATCGCCGCGATGAGGAGAATGACACCGAAGAACAGCACCGCGCCATACATGGCCCCGCGCAGCATCTCGGTGAAGACGAAGGTGCGGATCGCGTCGCGCGGCCGGCCCTCGGGCAGATAATAGGCTTTCTGCGTCATGCTTTCCTCCCGCTCAGTAGCTCGGCCCGTAGCCGCGTTCCTGCGCCCAGACATACCAGTTGTCGACGACCGTCCCGCTCAGCAGGATGCCGATCCCGCCGGTCAGGGTGCAGAGCACGGCAAACCACCAGGCCCAGCGGTGGATCCCCTCCATCGTGGCGTTGAAGCCCATCGTCCAGCGCCAGAAGAGGGCGGCGCGCTCCGATGCCGTCCCGCGATCCACGATCTGCTCGAGCTCGCGGTCCCCGCCGAGGCGCGTGACCGCAAGGATCGTCGCCCCGTGCATCGCGAAGAGGAGCGTCGAGCCGTAGAGGAAGACGATCGAGAGCGCGTGGAAGGGATTGTAGAAGAGGTTGCCGTAGGTCAGCGAGAAGAGGTTCGTCCAGTCGAGATGGGTGAAGATCCCGTAGGGCACCGCCTCGGACCAGCTGCCCATCAGCAAGGGCCGGATGAGGCCGAGCACGAGGAAGAGCCAGATCGCCGAGGCAAAGGCCCAGGCCACATGCTTGCCCATCCCGAGCTGCTCGGCGAGCATCCATGAGCGCAGCCACCACGCCATCACCGCGACCAGGAGGAAGAAGGACGCGATGAGGTAATAGCCCCCCTCGGCCAGCGGCGGGATCGAGAGGCCATATTCCGGCGCCGGCGGATCGAGCGAGAGCCAGAAGAGGTCGCGCACGAAGACGGCCGGGTTGAAGCCCGCCTGATACCAGAACCACCCCCCCACCATCGTGAACCAGATGAGCCCGCTCATGAGCGAGATCACCCCCATGGTGCCGAGATAGAAGGGGCCGAGCTGGGCGTTGCCGAGCCACCCCGCGAGGCTCGAGAACCCCGCCAGACGGCCGCGCTCGTGCAGGGGAACCTGCTCGACCATGCCCATCTCGGGCGCGGCGCGCACCTGCAACTGGTTGAAGATGTTCTGATACTCAGCCATTGACGCCTCCCGCGATGTCGGCCCACCAGGGCAGCTGCAGCCACCAGTCCCACCAGTCGACCCAGGCCTCGAACCAGATCGTGCCCGAGATCACGATGCAGACCGCGCTCCAGAACCCGGCATTGAGCGCGAGCAGAAGCCCGAGCCGGTGGATGCCGAGCGGCCCGATCGAATAGCCGATGAAGTCGCGAAAGAAGGTGTCCTCGTGGTCGGGCGTCTTCATCACCCGGCCCTTGCCGGGGTTCGCCGCCGACAGGATCAGCGCGCCATGCAGCGCGAGCGCCAGCGTCGTGGTGAAAAAGAGGCTCACCGCGATCATGTGGGCAGGGTTGTAGTGGAAGTTGCCGTAGGTGTAGCCCGTGTTCGACACCCAGTCGAGGTGGGTCCAGATCCCATAGGGAAATCCGTAGCCCCAGGCCCCCATCAGAACGGGGCGGATCACGACGAGCGTCGTGTAGGCGAAGATCGCGACCCCGAAGGCGAAGGGGACATGATAACCGATCCCGAGCTTGCGGCAGATCTCGACCTCTCGCAGCGCCCAGCTGATGAAGGCGCCGTGCGCGCAGATGGTGATCACCTGCCACAGCCCGCCCTCGGCGAGGGGCGCCGCCCCGAGCCCGTAGGAAAGCGCCGGCGGATTGATCGAGATGAGCCAGGGGTTCCAGACCCCCTGCAACACCGCGCCCCACAGGATGAGGAGCGTGCCCAGCGCCGCAAAGAACACCGTCGTGACGCCGAAGAAGCCGACATAGAAGGGGCCGACCCAGAAGTCGAACAGGCTCCCTCCGATGAGCGTGCCGCCCGGCACGCGGTATTTCCGTTCGAAGCTCAGCAGTGCCATGCTTCTCCTCCGATTGCGGCGCCCTGCCGCCTTGCGACGCACGGGCCGTCAGATCTCCAGGGTGGGTTGTCGCGGGCGGCTCGGCGCCGCCCGCAACGTCAGGCAGCGCCAGCCCTATTCAGCCACCGGCCGGTCGTATTTCGCGGCGGCGATCTGGAACCAGTTGTAGCTGGGCGTGCTGAGCAGGACGAGATGGATCATCGCTGCCAGCAGAAAGAGGAACACCCCCTGCGCCACGAACACGCGGCGCGGATCGAAGATCAGCCAGATCTTGTAGAACTTGCTCATGCTTCGTTCCCCCTCAGAACCAAGGCTGCCAGATGTAGACGGCCAGATGAGCGACGACGGCGATGGTCACGAAGGTCCAAAGCCCGCTCATGTAGACCGAATGCAGTTCCTGCGCCTGCTGGTCCGTAAGACCTGTGAACGACAGGTCGGATTTATCAGCCATGTTATCCTCCGGATCGTCAGACTGACGCCGCGCGCCCCGCGGCCGGGTAAACGGTCGGGCGGACTGCCCTTCCGACGATCCGCCGCCCCCTCGCGGGGCCGGCGAATTCCGATGCCCCGCCCTCAGGCGAGGAAGATCTGCGGCGTGATCGCGCGCGCCTCGGCGATGGCGCGCGCGATCGGCCCCCGCTCCGGCAGGCGGCGGTGCCGCATCAGGTGAACCGTCCAGCCGAGCGCCGCGAAGGGCAGCGCCACGATCAGGATCACCGTGAAATAGATGGCGTATTCGCCCCGCCGCGCCCGCTGGCCGCGATGGTGCGAGGTCGTGATGACGCTCTGGTCGCTCATGCCGCCTCTCCCTTTGCGGCGCCGGCGGCAGGGTCCCTCAACCCCTCGACCAGCGCCCGTTCGACCCGTTCGGCCCCTGCATCGAGGGCCGCCTTCTCCGCCGCGTCGCGCAGCGCGCGCGCGGCACTGATCCGCGTCAGGATCGGATGCTCCGCCACGATCCGCTCGAGCGCCGCCTGCGCATCGGGATCCCACGGCAGATCGCGCCGCAGCACCGCGGGCGTCGCCCGCACCGCGTCCATCTCCGAGCCGAGCGGCAGGATGTGAAAGAGCGCGTCGAAGAGCCCGTTGCAGATCTCCTGCACGAGCCAGACCGCGCCCGCATAGCCCATGAAGGGCGTCCCCGTCGCCCGCCGGATCGCCGCCCCCGGAAAGGACGCCGCGATGAAGGCGGGCGCGGGCCCGTGCCCGCCCTTCATCTCGGCCAGATACATCTTCTCGTTGATCGACCCCATCACGATCAGCGGCCGGTGCTGGCGCATCAGCGCGCGCACCGCCTCGTTGTTGGTCTTGGTGCCCGCCGCGCGCGCCACCGCGAAGGCGCAAGGCAGCCCCAGATCCCCCTCGAGGAAATGACGCACGCCCCGCGCATAGGTCTCGGAGGCCACGATCGCGAAACTCGCGGTCGCGAAGAAATCCTGCGTCACCGACCGCCACAGATCCCACAGCGGCTTCAGCGTCGCGTGCTTCTCGCGCGCGATGAAGGGCTCGGGGTCGAGCCCGAGGATCCCGCCCAGCGCGCGCAGGAAGCGCGTCGTGCTCTCCATGCCCATGGGGGCCTGCAGATAGGGCTTGCCCAGCACCTCCGCGAGGCCACGACCGAACTCGCGATACATCACGATGTTGGCGTCGGCATCGACGAGATGGCGCATCTCGGCCAGATGCGCGCCAAGCGGCATCACCATGTTGACCTCGGCGCCGATCCCCTCGACGAGCCTCCTGATCTCGTGAAGGTCCGAGGCCATGTTGAAGACCCCGTACATCGGCCCGAGGATGTTGACGCGCGGCCGCGCACCCGCCGGGCGCGGGCTCTCGGGCGGCATGCGCCCCTTCGTCATCCCGAACTCGGTGAAGATCCAGCTCATCGCCCGGTCGGCCGCCTGCCACTGGTCCTCGTCGATCGTGCGCGGCAGGAAGCGCTGGATGTTCGTGCCCTGCGGCGTCACCCCGCCGCCGATCATCTCGGCGATCGAGCCCGTCACCACCACCGCCGGCAGCGCGGGGTCGAGCGTCTTCCACGCCCGCCGCATCGCCCCCTCGGTGCCCTCGCGCCCCAGTTCCTCCTCGCCGAGCCCCGTGACCACGATCGGCAGCTCATGGGGCGGCAGCGCGTCGGTATAATGCAGCACCGAGGTCACCGGCAGGTTCTCGCAGCCCACCGGCCCGTCGATCACCACCTGCAACC
>CAYYJB010000010.1:0-48343 GCA_964472135.1 uncultured Gemmobacter sp. | reverse complement strand
CCACGCTCGAGGGGCGCATCGAGATGGGCGAGAAGGTCATCCTCAACATCAAGACCTTCGCCGACGGCCACCGGCCGCCCGATCAGGTCGTGCCCGGGATGCTCTGAGGTGGCGCCCCTCATCGCGGGTTTCGCCCGCCGGCGCGTCGATTGCGGCGAGGTCGCGCTGTCGGTGCAGGAGGCGGGGCAGGGCGCGCCGCTCGTGCTCTTGCACGGCTTTCCGCAGAACGGGATGTGCTGGGGAGCCGTCGCGCCGGCCTTCGCGCGGCGCTTTCGCGTGATCGTGCCGGACCTGCGCGGCTATGGCGCCTCGGACGCGCCCGCCGACGATGCCGCGCACCGCGCCTATGCCAAGCGCACCATGGCGCGCGACATCTGCGGACTGCTCGATGCCCTCGGGATCGGGCGCGCGATGGTGCTCGGCCATGATCGGGGCGCGCGCGTCGCCTATCGCCTGGCGCTCGACCATCCGGGGCGGGTGGATCGGCTCGGGATCATCGAGATCGCGCCGACGGCCGAATACTGGCGCGCCTGGGGGCCCGAGATGGCGCTGGCGGCCTGGCACTGGACCTTTCTGGCGCAGCCCGCGCCGCTGCCCGAACGGATGATCGGCGCGGACCCCGCCGCCTATGCGGACTGGACGCTCGCGGCCTGGTCGGGGACGCGCGACCTCTCGCCCTTCGCGGCCGAGGCCCTCGCGAGCTATCGCGCGCAGATGGCCGATCCGGCGCGGCTGCATGCGATGTGCGCCGACTATCGCGCCGGCGCCACCACGGACCGCGCCGACGACGAGGCCGATCTGGCCGCCGGGCGGCGCATCGCGGCGCCGCTCCATTTCCTGTGGGGGCGGCACGGCTTTCCGGCCCGCACGGGCGATCCGGCCGGCATCTGGCGCCGCTGGGCCGCCGAGGTCAGCGATACGCCGGTCGAAGCCGGGCATTTCGTGATGGAAGAGGCCCCGCAGGCGGTGCTCGATGCCTTCATGCCGCACTTCGGCGGCTGAGCGCGGTCATCTCAGGCCGAAAAAACCTTCAAGATCTGAAAGATGCGCGTCGATCATCGCGTCAAACCGCGCGTCGGGCTGGCGCGCGGCCAGCGTCGCCGCCAGCGGATCAGGCGCCGCGATGGCCGATCCCGCCATCTCGGCCAGCACCGCATGGCCGCAAAAGGGCACATAGGCCTCGGAATAGCCCCCCTCGTGCAGCATCGCGACCCGCCCGCCGCAGAGGTGATCGGCCGCATCGAGGGTGCGGCGCGCGAGCTGGGCGAAGGTCTCGGCGGTCGCGAGCATCCGCCCCAGCGGATCGACGGCGGCCGCGTCATAGCCGCAGGCAACCACGATCGCGTCGGGCCGAAAGCGCGTCAGCGCCGGGATCACGAGCCGCTCGAAGGCCGCGAGATAGCCCCGATGCCCCGTCCCCGGCGGCAGCGGGATGTTGAGGTTGGCCCCGAGCCCCGCCCCCTCGCCCCGGACCGAGGCATGGCCCGTGTCGGTCGGATAGTTGCGATCCTGATGCAGGCTGATCGTCAGAACATCCGGGTCGGCGGCATAGATCGCCTCGGTCCCGTTGCCGTGGTGGACGTCCCAGTCGATGACCGCGACGCGCAGGCCGGGCGCATGCGCGCGCGCGGCCTCGATCGCGATGGCGCCGTTCGCGAGCAGGCAGAACCCGTTCGGCCGGTCGGGCAGGCAGTGATGCCCGGGCGGGCGCGTCAGCGCATAGGCGTTGCGCGCCCGCCCCGACAGCACCCGCGCGAGCGCCTCGATCGCGAGCCCGGCCGAGAGCGCCGCGATCTCGTAGCCGCCCCGGCCAAAGGGCGCGCGTGGCCCGAGCTCGCCCCCGCCCGCATCCGAGAGCGCCTTGAACCGCGCGAGATAGTCGGCCGGATGAACGCGCCGCAGATCCTCGGTCGTCGCGGGATCGGCGCCGGTTGCATCGAGTTCGCGCAGAAGGCCCGTCACCTCGATCAGGTTGCGCAGCCGCCGCTTCGTCTCGGGGTTCTCGGGCAGCCCGCCCGCCATTGGCTGCACGAGGTCGCCCGCCGGCAGGGTGAAGGCATAATTGCCCCCCGCATGCCAGAAGACGCGCTCATCGCAGAGGAAGGCCGTTTTCATGCGGGGGCGGAGAGAAGGCGCGCGCAGCCCGCAAGGGCCGCCGCATCGGCGGTGATGAGCGAGACGGGCACGCGCGCCAGCCCCTTGACGATCGGGTGGGGGCGGGCGAAGCCCTGCGCGAAGGCACCGCCCAACCCGGTCGCAACCAGCCCCCGCATCACCCCGCCCGCGAAATGCACCCCCGAAAGCGGCATGAACGCGAGCACCAGATCGCGCGCGAGTTCGGCGACGAGCCCGAGATAGGCGGCGAGCACCGCCGGGGGCGCCCCCTCGGAGCCGCGCAGCGCGGCTTCGGCGGTGGCGAAGCCATGGCCCGAGGCGTGACTTGCGAATGCCGCGAAACCCCGGCCCGAGAAAAGTTCCTCGACCGTCGGAAACTCCGCCGGGTCCACCCCCAGGCCCGCGAGCCGGGCGGCAAGGGCCGCCGACAGCCCGACATGGCCGTATTCGGCCTCGGCCACGATGTCGGGCGCGATCACGAGGCTGACGTTGAAGCCCGTGCCGATGCCCACGATCAGCGATTGCCCGTTGCCGCGCGCCCTGACCGGCCCCGCGACGAGCGGGGCCAGATCGGCATCTGCGAGCACCGGCAGCGCATGGCCGAGCGCGCGCAGATCGTTGACAAGCCGCACCTCCGCCCCGCCCAGATCGGCCGAGAGGCGGTCGGCATCGAAGGCCCAGTCAAGATTCGTCAGTCGGGCCACCCGCCCCGTCACCGGCCCCGCGATCGCCACGACAAGCGCGCGCACCCGCTCATTGCCCACCGTGGCAACATGCGCCGCGATCAGCGCGCCGAAGTCGGGAAAGTCGGCGTTGCGATAGCGCCGGATCGATGCCGGCTCTACCCGGCCCTCGCGCGCGAGGCCCAGCCGGGCGTTGGTTCCCCCGATGTCGGCGACGATATCGAACATGCCTGCGCGTTCCGTTGCTTGGGCGCGAGTAATCACCGCTCTGGCCGCGATGGCAAGGGCTCTCGCGGTGCTCAGCTGGGCGGCGCATAGGTGCGCGTGCCCAACTCGATGACGCTCCCGCGCGTCGCGGCCTCTTGCGCTGCCATTCCGAGCGCGACCGCCCACCAGCCGTCCAGCGCCCCGACATCGGGCGCCGCCCGCCGTCCGAGGCAGAGGTCGCGAAATCCCTGATGCTGATGAAAGGTCGCCCCGTTGTGATCCCCCGCCGCGAGCAACGCCGAATCGACGGGCACATCGATCGCGACGGCGCCCGAGCGGTCGCGCGGCGAGACGATGACGCGCGGCACCGGGGCCGGGCCGAGCCGGTCGGGCCAGAATCGGCCGGGCCCCGGCACCAGGCATTCGATCTTGCCTGTCGCGCCCACGGCCGAGATCTCTTCCTGATAGGTCGAGCCCTCGGCGAACATGCAAAGCTCGAGCATGGCGCGAAAGCCGCCTTCGAACTCGACGATGACATAGGCATGATCCCAGATGTCGGAGCGGCGCCCGTCATAGACCTCATCGAGGTGATTGACCGCCTGCCCCCCCGACGCCATCACCCGCAGCGGCCGGCGCGGCCCGGCGACAAGGCGCATGAGGTCGAAGAAATGGCAGCATTTCTCTACGAGGGTCCCGCCCGTGCGGGCGTTGAAGCGGTTCCAGTCGCCGACCTTTGTCAGGAAGGGAAAGCGGTGTTCGCGGATCGTGAGCATCCGCACCCCGCCGGTGACGGCCTCGGCCTCGGCGAGCATGCGCGCGACGGGCGGCATGTAGCGGTATTCCATCGCGACCCAGATCGGCGCGCCGAAGCCCGCGCGCAGCGCCGCGAGGCGGCCGGCATCGGCGGGGTCGGTGAACAGCGGCTTCTCGACAAGGACCGGCAGGGCGCGCAGCCGCGCGATCTCCTCAAGCTGGGGCAGGTGGCAATCGTTCGGCGAGGCGATCAGCAGGCAATCCACGCGCGGATCGGTCACGACATCCGCGAGGGACGAGGCCAGCCGGGCGCCGGGGGCGAGGGCGGCCGCGGTGGCGCGCATGGCGGCATCGGGTTCGAAGATGGCCGCCACCTCGGTATCGGGCAGCAACGCGATGTTGCGCAGATGCTCCTGCCCCATCATGCCGCAGCCGATGACGCCATATCGCAGCAAAGACATCTCGATCACCTCAGGCGCGCCACATAGCGCGCGGTTTCGGGGTTGAACCAGGTCCAGGACGCCTCGGCGCAGTTGCCATCGCCAAGCCGCGAAAGCCGGGTGATGTGCGGCAGCGGCGCGCCGGCCGGGTGGGGGAACTCGGGCGGGGTCCAGTCGGGCAGGGGGGCCTGACCGATCGCGTCCTCGGCGCGCGCGATCCAGAGGTTGAGCCGCTCGCGATAAAAGAGATAGAGCGATTCCGAGAGGTCCTCGGGTGCGATCCGATCCGCGTGGCTGCCGTCGAGCCAGATCTCCTCGACCGCCGCGAGCACCCCCGAGAGATAGCGCAGCCGGCGGATGCGGTGGCCCTCGGCCGAGGTGCCGAAGACAGGCAGGGCGGGATCCTTGGCCACCCGATCGACCGAGATCACCCGCGCGGTCGGCAGCCCGCCGCCGCCCACCCTTTCCAGCCGGAACATGGAATAGACCGACGCCCGGTCGTTGCCCGCCCGCACATAGTTGCCCGACCCCTGCACCCGCACGAGCATCCCCTTGGCCGCGAGATCGCGCAACGCCGCCCGCAGCGTGCCGACCGCGATCCCGAGATCGGCGGCCATCATCCGCTCGGGCGGGAGGCGCTCGCCATCGAGCAGGCGGCCCGCGGCAATGTCGCGGATCAGCAGTTCGCTGATCTGCTGATAGAGGGGAAGGGCGCCTTGCCGCTGCATCTCGGACCCGGAATTGATGCATGATTGATCTATATCAATGTGGATGCTATGCAAGGGGAAATTCCGGAGAGGCCGCGCCGCCAGATGACCGTCGTTCCGATCACCTCGCCTGATCTCGACGCGCTCGAGATTTCCTGGTTCGCCGCGCTCTGTTCGGACGATTATGCGTTGCTGGGCGTGCCGGACCCGGCGCTGCGTTCAAGCTGGGCGCATTGCTCCGACATCGTGCGGCGCGCCGAATCGCTCGGGTTCCGCAACATCCTGTGCCCGTCCTCCTATCAGGTGGGGCAGGACACGCTGACCTTCGTCGCGGGCTGTGCGCCGATCACCTCGCGGATCAACTTCCTCGCGGCGATCCGCTGCGGCGAGATGCAGCCGGTGATGCTCGCCCGGACCGTTGCGACCCTCGATCACATGCTCGAGGGGCGGCTCACGCTCAACGTCATCTCGTCGGATTTTCCGGGCGAGGTCGCCGACAGCGCCTTTCGCTATCGCCGCAGCCACGAGGTGGTCGAGATCCTGCGGCAAGCCTGGACGCGCGATCACATCGAATACGAGGGCGAGGTCTACAGGATCTCGCGGCTGACGGCCGATCCCGCGCGCCCCTATCAGCAGAACGGCGGGCCGCTGCTCTATTTCGGAGGCTATTCGCCCGACGCGCTGGAGCTTTGCGGGGCGCAGTGCGATGTCTACCTGATGTGGCCCGAACCCAAGGAGATGATCGCGCAGCGCATGCGCGACGTGCATGCGCGCGCCGAGGCGCATGGGCGCACGCTCGACTATGGCTTGCGCGTGCACATGATCGTGCGCGACACCGAGGCCGAGGCGCGCGAGTATGCCGAGCATCTGGTGAGCGCCCTCAACGACGAATACGGCCGCCTGATCCGCGAACGCGCCCATGATGCGATCAGCCTCGGCGTTGCCCATCAGGCGCGCGCGCGCGAACTCGCCGACCGCTTCGGCTATGTCGAGCGTCATCTCTGGACGGGGATCGGACGCGCGCGGTCGGGCTGCGGCGCGGCCCTCGTCGGATCGGTCGACCAGGTGATGTCGGAGATCGAGGAATACCGCCGCATGGGCATTCGCGCCTTCATATTTTCGGGTTATCCTCATCTCGACGAGGCGGGGATATTCGGGACCAAGGTCCTCCCGCAGATCAAGACCTGCTCGCTGCCGCACGCCTACGGGCGGGTGCCGGCCGCGACGCCACCCACACCGCTCGGCACCGGAGGCCGCCTTTGATGGAACGCATCGCACTCGGACCCTTGAACCTCTCGCGCATCGTCTACGGGATGTGGCGGCTCGGGGATGACGCCGATACCTCGCCCACCCATGTGCGGGCGAAGATCGAGGCCTGCCTCGCGCAGGGGATCACGACCATGGATCAGGCCGACATCTATGGCGGCTATACGGCCGAGGCGCTGCTCGGGGCGGCGCTGCGGGCCGCGCCCGGCCTGCGCGACCGGATCGAGATCGTGACCAAATGCGGCATCGTCGCGCCCGTGGGCCGCCATGCCGGCGCGCGCGTCAAGCATTACGACACCTCGGCCCGCCACATCCGCGCCAGTGTCGAGACGAGCCTGCGCGAGATGGCGACCGACCGGATCGACCTCTTGCTGATCCACCGCCCCGACCCGATGATCGACCCGGTCGAGACGGGCGGGGTGCTCGACGCGCTCATCGCCGAGGGAAAGGTGCGCGCGGTCGGCGTGTCGAACTTCCGCCCCTGGGACATGCGGCTCCTGCAATCGGCGATGTCGGCGCCGCTCTGCACCAACCAGATCGAACTGAGCCTGATGTGCCACGAGCCCTTCGTGAACGGCGACATCGCCCATCTGCAGGAAGGGCGGATCGCGCCGATGGCCTGGTCGCCGCTCGCGGGCGGGCGGATGGCAACGGGCGCGCCACCGGCGCTGAAGGCGCGGCTTGACGCCATCGGCGCCGAAGCCGGCACCGACTGGACGGCGGTCGCGGTCGCCTGGCTGCTCGCGCATCCCGCGCGCATCCTGCCGGTGCTCGGGACCAACCGGCTCGACCGCATCGCGCGCATCGGCGATGCGCGGCGCGTGCCTATGGACCGCGAGCGCTGGTTCGAACTCTATACCCTCGCGCTCGGGCGCGAGGTCGCATGAGCGTGATGACCCTTCCCGACGCCCCTGCGGGCTTCGACCCCGCGACCGATCCGCGCCGGTTTCGCGCAGCACTCGGCCGTTTCGCGACCGGCGTGACCGTCATCACCATCGACGGACCCGAAGGCCCGGCCGGGATGACGGCCAACAGCTTCACCTCGGTTTCGCTCGATCCGCCGCTGGTTCTGTGGTCGCTCGATCGGGCATCGAGCCGCTTTGCCACATTCTCGGGGGCGGCGTGCTTTGCGATCCATGTCATCGGGCGGGACGACCGCGCGCTCTGCGGACGGTTCACGCGCGGCGGCGCGGGTTTTTCGGGCCTTGCCGAGGGGCGGAATGGCGACGGCGTGCCGGTGCTGCCCGGCGCCATCGCGCGCTACGATTGCCGTCTCCACGCGACGGTGCCCGCGGGGGACCATCTGCTGATCATCGGGGCGGTGGCACGGGTCGAGACGAATGAGGGGGCGCCGCTGGTGTTCTATGGCGGTGCCTTCGGGGATTTCGCGCCGTCCTGACGCGCCTTCGGGGCGTCGGCGGCGAGAGGAGAGGGGGTGCGGATGCACGCGCTGGCGAGGCTGGCCAATCTGATCGGCGGCGCGAACGGCGCGCTGCTCGCGCTCGGGCGCGGGCTCGGCGCTGCCTGCCTCATGCTGATGCTGGCCGCGATCCTCGCGCAGGTCTGGTTTCGCTATGTCGTCGGCACCGCGCTTGCCTGGCCCGAAGAGGCGGCGCGCTTTCTCATGCTCTGGTCGGCCTGCCTCATGGCGCCGACCGCGCTGCGGGCGGGCGGTTTCGTCGGCATCGACATGTTGCGCGCGCTGATGCCCGCAGTCATGTCGGCTCTGATCGGGCTTGTCCTTCTGTGCCTGATGGCGGCGGTTCTGGTCGTTGCCGTGCGCATCGGCTGGTCCGAGGTCACCGGGCTGGGCGGCAGGTTCGCGACAGACAGCCTCCGGGTTCCGGCGAACCTCGATCTGTCGCGCTGGGTCAAGGTGCCGCGGGCTGCGATGATGGCCTCGATGCTCGCGGGCGGGGTGCTGATGCTCATGGTCACGGCCGAACTGATCCTGCGCGCGCTCGTCGCCCTTGGCGGGGCAGAGGCGCGGCTTGCCCCGGTTGATGCCCCGGCACCCGAAGGGCAGGGGGAATGAGCGGATGCTGAGCCTCTTCCTGCCTCTCTTCCTCGTCTTTCTGATGCTCGGCCTGCCGATCTTCTTCGGTCTGGTCGCAGCGCCCGGCATCCTGCTCTTGCTGAACGGGCAGGAGCGCGACCTCGTCCTGCTCTATCGCAACGTCTACAACGGGATGGACAGCTTTCCGCTGATGGCCATCCCCTTCTTCATGCTCGCGGGCGAGGTGATGAACCGCTCGGGCATCACGATGCGCCTCGTGGAGTTCAGCCAGGCGATGATCGGCCATCTGCGCGGGGGGCTCGCGCATGTGAACGTGATGTCGTCGATGCTTTTTGCCGGGCTTTCCGGCTCTGCGGTCGCGGATGTCTCGGCGCTCGGGTCCATGCTGATCCCCGCGATGGAGCGTCAGGGCTATACCCGCCGCTTCGCCGCCGCGATCACGGCCGCCTCGGCCATCATCGGACCGATCATCCCGCCCTCGGGCATCATGATCATCTATGCCTATGTGATGGGAGAGTCGGTCGCGGCGCTGTTTCTGGCCGGGATCGTGCCGGGGCTGATGATCGGGCTGTCGCTCATGGTCGCGGTCGCGCTGATGGCCGAGCGGCTGGGCCTGCCGGCCGCGACCGCGCGCCCGAGCTGGGGCACGCGCGGACGGGCGAGCCTGCACGCCTTCTGGCCGCTCCTGACCCCTGTCATCATCCTCGGCGGCATCCTCGGCGGCGTCTTCACGCCGACCGAGGCGGCGGCGATCGCGGTCGCCTATGCGCTGGTGATCGGCCTCTTCGTGCTGCGCACGATCCGCCCGGCCGATCTGGCGGGCATCTTCGTGCGGGCGGGCCTCGTGTCGGCGGTGGTGCTCTTGCTCGTGGGCGCGGCGATGGCGTTCAAGACGGTGGCCTCTCTCGCGCGGACGCCCGAGATGCTCGCCTCGGTCATCCTCGGGCTGTCCGACAACCCGCTGATCCTGCTTTTCCTTCTGAACCTCTTGCTGTTCGTCGTGGGCATGTTCCTCGATGCCGGCCCCGCGATCATCGTGCTCGGCCCGATCCTCGGCCCGATCTTCATCGAGCTTGGCGTGCATCCGGTCCATTTCGCCATCATCATGGCCGTGAACCTGACCGTGGGGTTGCTGACGCCGCCAATGGGCCTCGTGCTGTTCGTCACCGCCTCCGTCTCGCGGCTGAGCGTCGAGACGGTGGCGCGCGCCGTGGCGCCCTTCCTCGCGATCGAGATCGCGGTGATCTTCCTCTTGACCTATTTCCCCGCGCTGACCCTCACCATTCCGAGGCTCGCGGGTTTCGTGAAGTGACCTGTCCATTGAAAGGGAGGACTATGATGAAGACCATCATGAAATCGCTGCTCGTCGCGGCGATGCTCGCGGGCAGCGCGGGCCTTGCCACCGCGCAGGAGATCGTTCTGCGCGCCACGGCGAACTCGAACGAGAACGACGAGGATTACGACGGCCTCGTCGTGTTCAAGAACTACGTCGAGAATGCCTCGAACGGCGCGATCAAGGTCGAGCTGTTCATCGGCACCCAGCTGTGCGCCAAGGGCGACGAGTGCCTCGCGGGCGTGGCCGATGGATCGATCGACATCTACATCTCGACCTCGGGCGGGGCCGCGGGCCTCTTCCCCTATATCCAGGTTCTCGACCTGCCCTATCTGATGAGCGATGACCGCGTCGCCGAGGCCGTCCTTTCGGGCGATTTCACGCGCGAGCTGCGCAAGATGGCGATGGCGGATTCGGGCGACAAGATCCGCCTGATGACGATCGGCAACACCGGAGGCTGGCGCAACTACGCCAACACCCAGCGCCGCGTGACCGGCCCGGCCGACCTCGCCGGCCTCAAGATGCGGACGGTTCCGGCCGATCTGCCGCAGTTCCTCGCCACGACGCTTGGCGCCGCGCCTACGCCCATCGCATGGCCCGAGCTCTTCACCTCGCTCCAGACCGGCGTGGTCGAGGGCACCGCGAACGGGATCACCGACATCATGTCGATGAAGTTCACCGACGCGGGCATCAAGTATCTCACGCTCGACGGGCACAGCTACATGGGCGCGTTCTGGTGGATGTCGAACGACCGCTTTGCGGGCCTGAGCGACGCGCACAAGCAGATCGTGGTCGACGGTTTCGCCGCGCTCCAGCAGGCGACCTTCGCCTCGCCCAAGCGCAAGGAGATCGCGGCCTATGATGCGTTCAGGGCCGCGGGCGGCGAGATCTATGTGCCCTCGCCCGCCGAAAAGGCCGCCTTCAAGGATGCGGTCGGCCCGGTCTTCGACTGGTTCCGCGCCAATGTGAAGGGCGGCCCCGAGGTGCTCGACCTCTTCATGGCCGAGGTCGCCGAGGCCGAGGCCGCTCTCGCGGCCGAGCGTGCCGCCGAGCTGAACTGACCGGTTCTTCCGGTCGCCCCGCCCCCCGCGTCACGCCGCGGGGGGCGGTTCCTGCACCGCCGGGGCGCGCAGCACCGCGCCCGGATTGAGGATCCCGCGCGGATCGAGCGCATCCTTTATCGCCCGCATCGCGGCAAGCTTCGCCGGATCGCCATACCGCTCCAGATCGCCGACCTTGAGCCGCCCGACCCCGTGCTCGGCCGCGACCGATCCGCCCATCGCATGTGCGATGTCGTGCAGCGCGCGCTTGATCTCCGCGCGCTGGTGCTCGTGGTCGGCACGCGTGCGGCCGTCGCGCGGAAAGACGTTGTAGTGCAGGTTGCCATCGCCCAGATGGCCAAAGCAGTTGACGCGGAAATCATCGATCCGCGCCAGCGCCGCCCCGCCCGCGCGGATGAAGTCGGGGATCGCCCCGAGCGGCACCGAGATGTCGTGCGAGGATACCGCCCCGATCCGCCGGTTGGCCTCGGGGATGCCCTCGCGCACCGCCCAGAGGTCGGCCCGCTGCGCCGCCGAGGCCGCGAGCACCCCGTCGCGCGCGAGCCCCGCCGCCATGCCGCGCTCGAACACCGCAAGCATCAGCGCCTCGGGATCGAGCGTCGCGGGCGTGCCGATCTCGATCAGCACGGACCATTCGGGCGGGTCGGCGAAGGGCAGGCGCAGGTCGGGCATCGTGCGGGCGATGAAGTCGAAGCCGCAGCGGTGCATGATCTCGAAGGCCGAGACCATCCCCGAGGCTTCCTCCTGCGCGATCCGCAGGAGCGCGAGCGCCGCCTCGGGGTCGCGCACCGCGACCATCGCCGCCGCCTGTGCCCCCGGCGCCGGCACCAGCCGCAGCGCCGCCGCCGTGATGATGCCGAGCGTCCCTTCGGACCCGATCAGCAGGTGGCGCAGATCATAGCCCGCATTGTCCTTGCGCAGCCGCTTGAGCCCGCGCAGCACGCTGCCGTCGGCCATCACCGCCTCGACCCCGAGGCAGAGGTCGCGCATGTTGCCCCAGCGCAGCACGTTGACGCCGCCGGCATTGGTCGCGAGCAATCCGCCGAGCCGCGCCGACCCCTCGGAGGCAAGCGAGAGGGGAAAGAGCATCCCCGCATCCGCCGCGGCCGCCTGCACATCGGCGAGGATCGCGCCCGCCTCGGCCACGAGGACGGCCTCGGTCGCATCCGCGCTGCGGATCGCCGCCATCCGGTCGAAGCCGATGAGGATCGGCACCGGCCCGCCCGCCGCGATCTGTCCGCCGACAAGGCCCGTGCCGCCCGAATAGGGCACGATGCCGACGCCCGCCTCGGCGCAGAGGCGGACGGTTGCAGCGACCTCGTCGGTGGTGCGCGGCAGCACGAGGGCCGCCGCCTGCCCCTGCCAGCGGCCGCGCGGCTCTGCGAGGTGCCGCGCCTCGGGCGGGCGCAGCGTGCCCTCGGGCAGATGCGCCGCAAGGCGGGCGAGGAAGGCATCATCGGCGGGCCGCAGGGGGGTGCGCGTGGTCATGACAGGCACCTAGCGCAGGGGCGGGGTGGCGAAAAGGGGCCTCAGTCGGCCTCGAACAGGTCGCCCTCGCTGCCGCTTCGGGGCGGGGTCAGGCCGAGGTGGAGCCACGCGCGGCGGCCGAGCATCAGGCCGCGAGACGGGCGGGGCCTCCACCGTCGGTCGGGCGAGGGGACGGGTGCGGGAGGATGACGATCACCCGGCGCAGGGCGCGTCGGGCGGAATCGGAGCAAGCGACCCCCGCGCTCAGCCGGGGGCCGCAACAGGCAGGTACCGCCCCCATTTGCTCCAGAGCGCGTCGGCAAGGTCGATGTCATTCCTGCGCGCAAACAGAAGCAGCATGGCAAGGACATCCGCGGCTTCGTCGGCAAGGAGCGCGCGCAACGCCTCGGGCGTTTGCCCGCGGTCGCGCCCTCTGCCGTGCAGCGAGAGCCACGCGGCGTTCAATTCTCCCACCTCTTCGGAGATCTTGGCCAGATGCCACAGATCATCGCGAGTGATCCCGAAGCGTGCGGCGTAGGTGTCCGAGACCGCCGCCACCATTTCCGTCAGATCGCCGATCCGGTCCTGCATGCGGTCACTCCGTTTCGAACAGGTCGCCCTCGCTGCCACTTCGGGGCGGGGTCAGGCCGAGGTGGAGCCAGGCGCGGCGGCCGAGCATCCGGCCGCGCGGGGTGCGCTGGATCAGCCCTTGCTGCAGCAGGAAGGGCTCAATCACCTCCTCGATCGCGTCGCGGGGCTCGGCAAGTGCTGCGGCGATCGTCTCGACGCCCACGGGCCCGCCGCCGTAATGTTCGGCCAGAAGCCCCAGATAGCGCCGGTCGGCGCTGTCGAGCCCCAGCGCATCGACACCGAGCCGCGTCAGCGCGCTGTCGGCGATGGCGCGCGTGAGCCGACCGTCGCCCTCGACCAGCACGAAATCGACGACCCGGCGCAAAAGCCGCCCGGCGATGCGCGGCGTGCCGCGGGCGCGGCGCGCGATCTCGCGGCAGCCGTCGGGGTCGGCCGCAACGCCCAGCAGCCGCGCCCCCCGCGTCACGATCAGGTTGAGTTCGTCCTCGGTGTAGAAGTTGAGGCGGGTCGGAATCCCGAAACGGTCGCGCAGCGGGGTGGTGAGCAACCCGAGCCGCGTCGTCGCGCCGACGAGCGTGAAGGGCTGGAGATCGATCCGCACCGTGCGCGCGGCCGGCCCCTCGCCGATCACGAGGTCGAGCGCGAAATCCTCCATCGCCGGATAGAGCACCTCCTCGACCACGGGCGAGAGGCGGTGGATCTCGTCGATGAAGAGGACATCGCGCGCCCCGAGATTGGTCAGGATCGCCGCCAGATCGCCCGGCCGCGCCAGCACCGGCCCCGAGGTCATGCGGAAACCGACGCCCAACTCGCGCGCCATGATCTGCGCGAGCGTCGTCTTGCCGAGCCCGGGGGGGCCGTGAAAGAGGGTGTGGTCCATCGCCTCGCCGCGCATCCGCGCGCTGTCGATGAAGACGCGCAAATTGGCGCGCGCCTCGGCTTGACCGGTGAAATCCTCGAGCGTCTGCGGGCGCAGCGCGCGGTCGGCATCCTCGGGCTGCGGGTCGGGGCGGATGAGGGGGTCGGGGCCGGCCATCCGCTATCCCTTGGGTTGAAGGCTGCGCAGCGCGGCGCGGATCAACGCCGCCGCATCGGCCTCGGGCTCGGCCCCTGCGGCGGCGGCGACGGCCCCCGCGGCCTCGGCCTGCGCATAGCCCAGATTGACGAGCGCGGATAGCGCATCCGCCGTCGCCCCCGGCCCGGCGGGGGGCGGGGCTGCGGCTGCGGGGGCGCGCACGGCTGCGGGGGTGGCTTCGGCCGACGGGGCAGGGGGCGCCACGGGCGCCCCGCCCGCCCGCAGCATCAGGAGCGGGGCCTTGGCCTTCAGTTCGAGGATCACCCGCTCGGCGATCTTGGGGCCGATGCCGGGGGCCGCGCGGATCGCGCGCGCATCGCCCGTCGCGATGGCGCGCGCCACCCCCTCGGCCCCGAGCGTGCCGAGGATTGCGAGCGACGCCTTCGCCCCCACCCCCTGCACGGTCATCAGAAGGCGGTGCCAGTCGCGATCATAGAGCGAGGGGAAGCCGTAAAGCTGCATCAGATCCTCGCGCACCAGAAGATCGGTGTAGAGGACGGCGAAGCCCCCCGGACCCGGCAGCCCGGCGCGCGTGCGGTCCGAGATCGAGACCTCATACCCCACGCCCTGCACGTCGATCAGCACCTGATCGGTGCCGACCCAGTCGATCCGGCCCGCGAGCCGCCCGATCATGGCTGCGCCCCGGCGGCGGCAAGGGCCGCCTGCATCCGGCCCGCGCCCTGCAGGTGCAGCGCATGGCAGATCGCGACCGCCAGCGCATCGGCCGCATCCGCCCCCGCGATCTCGACCCCGGGCAGTTGCAGCCGCACCATGTGCTCGATCTGCACCTTGGCGGCGTGGCCCACGCCCACCACCGTCTTCTTGATCTGGTTGGGTGCGTATTCCCCGACCTCGAGCCCCGCCTGCGCCGGCACCAGCAGCGCGATGCCCCGCGCCTGCCCGAGCTTGAGCGTCGCGACCGCGTCCTTGTTGACGAAGGTCTGCTCGACCGCGGCCGCTTCGGGGGCGAAGCGATCCAGCACCTCGGTCAAGCCCACGTGAAGCGACAGGAGGCGGGCCGCGAGCGTTGCGCCCTCGGAATGGCAGACCCCGTTCGCGACGTGGCTCAGGCGGCTGCCGCGCGCCTCGATCACGCCCCAGCCCATGTTGCGAAGCCCCGGGTCGATCCCGATCACGCGCATTCTGCACCCTCTTTGGGCCGAACTGATAGCACGAAGCGCGAACATCCGCCAGCGCCATGTTCGGCCCTGCCGCAAGATGGGCCTCCGGTCAGCCATGCGACGAACGCAATGCGGCAATGCGGCAATTCATATTGCGCCTGCAGCATGAGCAGCCTAACTCCACCCCATCGAACAGTTGCCCCTTTATCGGGCAGAGGCAAGATCCAAGAGGAGCCTAAGATGGCCATCATCGAAACGTCGCGTCCCTTCGGCGCGGCCCCGTCGCTTCATCGTCGCGTCCTTGCGGGCGTGGCTGACATCTTCGCCGCGCTTGCGGACTGGAACGAGACGCGGCTGACGCGCCAGGCGCTCTCGCGCCTCAGCGACCGCGAACTTGACGATATCGGCCTCTCGCGCGCCGAGATCGAGGCGCTCTCGCTCCGTCGTGGCTGAACCCTGGTCGGGCGTGGTCAGTGGATCACGCCATCGACCTTGACGGCAAGGCGGAAGTTGCGCGGCAGGTTCTGGCGTTGCACCACGGCGTCGGGCACGGTCTGCGGCCCGGCGTCATAGACCGACCGGTCGAAATGGCGGTGGAGCCGCGACAGGCGGCGCATCCGCGCCCCCGTGATCTCTGAAAAGAAATCGGCCCAGTCCGGGCGCGCGCGCAAATCGGCGATGCGCGCCCGGTGGTGCGCGACAGCAGAGTGATGCGCCGCCGCGATCACGGGATCGGCCATCAGCCGCGCGCGCTCGGCCTCCATCATCCCGAGCCGCGGCTGGATCGAGAGATCCTCCTCGACGTTGTGGTTCATGCGAAACCAGTAGGGAAGGCCCTGATCGCGGTCGACATGGTTGACCCGCCCGCGATCGCGCTTGACCAGAAAGCTCTCGGCCGAGCGGACCGCGTAGTGGTTGAGGGTGACCAGATCATAGCCCACGCTCTCGGGGGTTGAACGCCAGGCGTTGCGATACATGCTCGGCGGCACCGGACGGCCCGAGCCGTTGACCCAGCGCAAGCCCCGATAGGCCAGCGCCTCGGCCCCGCGCGGCCGGTGGACGCCGAAGCGGGGGAATGTGCCATCGTTGCGAAAGAGCGTCTTGATCCCCCAGGCCTGCAGCGGGTTGCGCGTATCCTTCGCCGCGCAGAGGGTGAAGCGGCGGGTGACGGGCACATCCTCGAACGCCGCGATGTCGCCGTTGCCGAAGAGCCGCCAGGTGAGCGAGACGAGATCGACCTCGCCCAGTGCCGCGTGCAGGTCGCTCAGCCGCCCCTCGCCCACGTGGATGTTGATGAATTCGTCGACATCCATGCAGATGACCCACCCCGCCGCCTGCACCCGCGGGTCGGTCTCGGCCGCGCGCAGCGCCGCGTGCTGGGGCTTGAGGTCGGTCTCGCGATAGGGGTTGTCGCGCCGCGCGAGGATGCCGCGCGCGGCCAGCAGATCGAGCATCCGGTCGGTGCCGTCCGAGCAGTCGTTGGTGTAGATCAGGAAGTCATCGACCCCGATCGCGCGATGATGGGCGATCCATTCGAGGATGAAGGGCCCTTCGTCCTTCATCGTCGTGACGATGAGGGTGCGCGCATCCCGCGCCGGGGCGGGCGGATCCTTGCGGGCCGGGCGGGGCAGGGCGGGCATCCGCCGCGGCCCCTTGTCCGCCCCCCCCGGCAGTCCGCCGCCAAGATGCCCGGCTTCGGCCAGCGCCACCAGCGCCGGATCCTCGGCCAGCCGCTTGCGCGCGATCAGCGCCTGATCGGCATCGTGGCGCAGCGCCATGCAGCGGCGAAAGGCCATGCTATGCCCGACCCGGCCGCGCGTGCGCAGGATCTGGCTTGCGCGCCAGATCGCGGCGGGGCCCGCGACGGCGGGTGCCACGCACCAGCGGCTGTGGCCCGTGCGCGCATCCGCCGCGACGCAGATATGGTCGGCGTGGCGCGGCGTGGCGCCCTCGGGCACCTCCCAGGGATAGGCCCGCTCACCGATCAGGGCCACGACCCCCGCGACGGTCGCGCGCGCGCGCTCGAAGACGCTGCCCTCGGGGTCGGGCAGGATGAGGTCGCTCACATCGACGCTCGCGACCCCTTCGGCGCGGTCGAGAAAGCGCCGGCGCAAGAGTTCGGCCATCGCGATGGCGCCCAGCGGAGAGGTCCAGGGATCGGGCGGGGCCGTCGTGTGGCGCCGCCCCGGCGCGTCGGGCGCGTTGAGGATCGCACGCTCCGAGGGGGCGTCGGCCTCGCCGAGCGGGATCGGCGCGTCGACAAGGATCAGCGTTGCGATGCCCGCGACGGGGTCGAGCACGCGCGCGAGTTCGTCGGCCGCGGGCGGTGCCGCGCGCACCAGCACGACGGCGGCATCCGCCCGCTGCACCTGCGCGTGAAAGGCGAGCCAGTCGTGCAGGCAGGCCGCATCCTGGCCGTTCAACTGCCCCACGAGGCAGCGCCGCCCCGCCAGCAGCGCGGTTTCCGAGGGCGTCGTCTCGATGGTGGTTTCGGCCGCCCCGACCGGGCCGACGGCGATCGGCCCCCCGCCCGTCCGCCTTGCCGTCAGGATCGGCCCACCCGCCCCCGTGAACGCCTCGGGCGGCGCAATGGGGCCCGTGAGCACGAGGTCCTGCACCGAGGACTCGCCGGCCAGAAAGATGCGGATCATCCCGCCCGCATCCTCGATGGCGTCTAGGACGTGGGCTCGTGCGGCAATCTGGCGGCAGGGCAGGCTGCGCCGCAGGATCATCATGGCGTGGCCCCGCTGCGCTCAGTCTTCATCGGGAAAATCCGTCGTCGGTGCCTCGGCGGCGGCGGCGGCTCCGCGCCTTGCGCGATAGAGACGGCGCAACCGCTCCGCCCGGGCCGACTGGCCGCGCCCCTCCAGCCGTTCGGCAAGCGTGCGGCACCACAGCAGCAGATCGCGCCGCCCGCGCATCCGCCGGGCAAAGCCCGCCGGGTCGAGGGTGCCGTCGATGGCGCCGCCCAGCACCTCCTTCAGCGCGCCCATCCGGTTCAGCGCGAGCGCCGTCTTGTGCCCGCAACCCGGCGCGCGCAGCACCGTCACCGGGCCGGCCCCGAGCCGCGCCGCGTGCCGCATGTCGTTGCCCTCGAAGGGGTCGACCACGACCCAGACGCGGCCCGCATGGCGCACCGCCTCGGCCGCATCGCCGTGCGGCAGCGTCCAGTCCGCGCCGCGCCCCTTGGCAAAGCGCCCCTCCCAGCGCACGAGGCGCCGCGCGAGGGTGCTCTGCGGGCTGAAGGCCGCGACCGTCGCACCCGGCGCCAACGCGGAAAAGACGAGCGCGCCGAACCCCCCCATCGACGCGCCGGCGAAAGCGACGCGGGCGAAACGGGCAAAGAACCCCTCGGCCGCGCGCGCCTCGAGCCAGCCGATCAGCGCCGCGTCGCGAAACCAGTCGGGCCGCTGCGAGATCACGCCCAGATGCGACCAGCCGCGCTCGGCGCAGAAGCGCGCGGCCCAGGGGTTTCGCTCGGGCCGGGTGTCACCGACGTTGTGGAGGTTGTCGAAGGTCACGACCAGCTGATCCGCGCCCCGATCGACAAAGCTCGCGCCGTGGTTGCCGAGCCAGACGAAAAAGCCTTCGCGCGGCCCTGCCGGGCAGATCTCCTCAAACCAGACCGGAACGCCGGGAAATGTAAGGGGAGCGTTCCCGCCCGGGGTCGGCACGGTTGGCGGCGCGGGCGGAGCCGGCGGCCGGTCCGCCGGGGCGGGGGGTGGCGCATTGTCCGGCGGTGCCGACCTCAGAAGGCTGAGCGCGCGCGAGATCGCGAGCGCGCCTGCCTGCGCGCGCCGCGCCGCCGCAACCGGATCGGGGGCATGCGCGCCGTGGCCGGCCTCAAGGTCCGCGGTCTCGAAGAAATGCCCGAGATCGGGCCGGTATCGCGCCCGCATCGCCTCGGTGTCGGCCGCCGTCGCCGCGACGACGCGGCGTCGGCTCTCGAGGTCATAGGCATCGCGCGAGGCGAAAAGTGCCGGATCGTCCATCTCGGATATCAGCCTGATCAGCGTCCGAACGTTTTCCGAGCCCGCGATCGCGAAGCGCCCGAGCATCTCGCTCAGTTCGACCGAGAGGCTCGGGTTCGCCTCCGCCCCGACCCCCTCGAGCCCCTCGAGGTCGGTCAGCCCGATCTCGGCGGCGAAGTCGCGCACGATGTCGCCGCCCGCGAGGCGCGCCCGGTCGAAGGGGCGCAGCCGGATCGCCTCGGGACCGAAGAGATCGGCATAGCCGTCGATCAACCGCCCGAAGCTGAGCTTGGGCAGTTGCGCCTCGAGAAAGGCCGCGCGATCGGGGGGGGTGAGGCCGTTCTTGACGCGCTGCTTGTAGATCGCCTCGAGGTAATGATCCTGCCGGCGCAGATAGCACAGCACCCGCACCGCGCCGCGCATCCCCGCGGGCAGGACGGGACGCAGCCGCTGCACGACGACGATTCGGAACATGATCTCGCTCGAGATCACATGCAGAAGGTCGGGTGCCGCGTCGTGTTCGTCCATGATCGCGCGCAGCATCCCCTCGGCGCGGTTCTGGGCGATGGCGGTCGGCAGCGGATTGTGCGCGATGTGCGCGCGGCCGGCGCGCATGTAGCTGATGCCGCGCGCGCGCAGCGCCGCCTCGTTCGTCGAGAGGAACTGCTGCAGCGCGGTCGTCCCCGTCTTGGGCGCGCCGATGTGCAGCACGATCATGGATCTATCCGCATCAGCTTGAACCCGAGCGCCTGCCCCCAGTTCACGAAGACGCCCACGCAGCGAAAGCCGCCCTCGTCATGGCGCCGCATGGCGCTGCGGAACCCTTCGAATGCCTCGGCATAGTCGGGCCGCGCTGCAAGATCGGGCAGCATGGGGTTGAGAAGGATGAAGATTCCGCGCCGCGCGATGCGCCGCATCTCGGCGACGACGGCCATCCAGTCGCGCGGATGGCAATAATGCTCGATGGCCTGAAAGCACAGCACATAATCATGCGCGCCATCGGCGACGGGATAGGGTGTGCATCCGGCGTCGAAGATGTTCATCGGCAGGCCGACGCTCTCGATGATCGGCCGATAGGGCCAGTCAGGGGCGGTGTCGGCCGCGATCGGCAGGCCGTAATCATCCGCCTCGCGGGCAAAGTCGGGGTCGTTCAGCGACCGGAACAGCGCCGAGGGTCGCTGCCGTCGGCCGCTGACCATGTTGGGATAATCGTTGCCCAGAACCGTGTGCCCATAGTGGCGCAGCACCTCGAGGATCGCGCCGTGGCCGGTCGACAGCTCGAGGATGCTGCACGGCGGCCCGTGGACCAGTTCCGGCAGATAGAGATGCACCCGGTTCATTGCCCGCGCGATGTTGCGCCGGCGCTTGAGGTACTTGCCTTGCAACTTGCGGCCGTGGCCCGCCCAGGCCTCGGGCCCGATGCGATACGGACGGCGCAGGACGCGCGGTATAATGCCGTCATAGTGCCGACCCTGATCGGCCGAGCGCAGCGCGCGCACCAGCGCGCCCCGCAGTTCGTCCGGGTCCGTCATCTGCGCGACATCGTGGATGCCGGGGGTGCCCGCCTCGTCGTCGTCCTCCTCGGGGCCCGGCTGGGATTCGTCGGTCATGGCGCCTCTCCGGTTTTCGGGTTTCGGTCTGATCCAGCTGCCGCGCGCGCCGCGAGCGCGGCGCGCAACCGCTGGCGAAACACCGGGCCCTGCCAGCGGGCGAGAAAGAGCCGGCAGACCCGCTCTTCGAGCCAGGGCCGCCCGCGCCCGTCCAGACGCTGGAGCAAATCGCGATAGTGCCGCGGGCTATCGCGCCGCGCGCGCCGGGCGCGATGAAAGGAAAGCGGCGTCAGCCGGCCTTCGACAGCCTCCACCACCACCTGCTTGAGGATCCGCATCTCCTGCAGGGACGAGGCGATGCGGTGCCCCATCAGCGGACAGCGCAGATGGGTGACGGCCGGATCGGAGAAGAGCGCCGCGTGGGCGGCATCGAGCGGGGCGTGCGGGTCGTGAAAGAGATAGACCCGGTCCGCGCCGCGAAGGCTGTCGGGCGCGTAGCCATAGGGCCCGGACCAGTCGCGGCCCCAGGCGTTGACATAGCGCCGCTCCCACGGGACGCGGGCGCGCTCGAGCGTCGCCTGCGGGCTGATCGTGATGACCGTGGCGCCGGGTGCCGCCGCGCTGAAGGCCGCCGCCGCATAGCCGCCCATCGAGGCGCCGTAAAACACGACCCGCTCGTAATCGTCGAAGAACCCCTCGGCGTGCAGGTCGTCGAAGAATCCGATCACCTCGGCGTCGCGATACCAGGTCCAGCCATGCGCCATCATCCCGAGGATCGACCAGCCCATCGACTGAACGAAGTCGAACCCCCAAGGCAGGCGCCCCGCGCCCTTGTCGAGCACATGGTCGAGATTGTCGAAGGTCACGATCAGCGTCGGCCCCGCGCGGACATGCAGCACGCTGTGCTCGGGCCCGAGGTCGCGATAGAACCCCTTCGCGTCGCCGATCCGGATCAGGTTTCGCCGGAACGCTGCGCGGTCGGGGGGGGCGGGCGCGTTCATGCGAAGGCCCCGAGGCGCGAAAACAGCGCCCTCGCATGCGGTTCGGCAAGGGCGGCGGCGATGCGCGCGCGGTGCCAGCCCTCGGCCGCGCGGTCGAGTTCGGCGAGCACCGGGTCGCGCAGGAGGTCGGCGTGGATCGCACGCGCCCGCGCCATGCCGCGCCGGATCGAGAGATCCTCGGCCTCGTTGCGGTTCATGACCGACCAATAGCCCTCGTCGCGCTGCTCGTGGCCGTGCGGGCGCCCGCGCAGCGCCTTCTGGACGAAGGATTCGGCGTATTTCACCGCGTAATGGTTCACCTGCCCGAGGTCATAGCTGATGCAGTCGCGCGCAAAGCGCCATCCGCCCTTGTTGCGGCCGTGATAGCGCGCGGGCATCGGCCGCCCTGCCGCATCGACCCAGCGCAGCCCCGACCAGTCGCCGCCCCGCGGTTCGATCGGCCGATGCACGCCGAAGACATCGAAGGCCGCGGTGCGAAAGACGGTCTTCATCCCCCAGGCCTGCGGCGGCAGCGCGCCGTCGTGCGTCGCGCAGCGCGAGAAGACCTCGGTCACGAGACCGGGGCGGAAGCCGACCAGCCCGCCGCTGCCGAACAGCCGCCACGGGAGCGAGATCGCATCGGGCTGCCCCGCTGCCGCGAGCAGCGCGTCGAGGGTGCCGTCGCCCGCATGGATGTTGATGAATTCGTCCGCATCGAGGATCGCGGTATACTCGAACGCGTCGAGCAAACTTTCCCGCCGCGCCTTGCGCAGGGCGCGGATCTGATAGCTCGCGCGCTGCCCCTCGGCGCGGTGGTTGTCGCGCTGGGTCGCGATCCCCATGGCCGAGAGGCGGTCAAAGATGCGGTCGGTGCCGTCCTCGCAGTCGTTGGTATAGGCCAGGATATGGTCGAACCCGACCGAGAGTTGCCAGGCCACCCATTCGAGCAGCCAGACCCCCTCGTTCTTCATGAAGGTGAGCGCGAGCTTGCGTCCCATCGGCCCGCCCTAGCGCTTGTGCACGACGACGATCTGGTCGCGCCGGCGCTTGAGAAACCGCGCCTGATGCACGAACACCCCCGAGAATTCGGGCCTCAGCGCGTCGAAGGCGGCGGCGAGGGCGGGCTCGGAATGGCTGAACGCCCGATCGGCCAGGTAGGATTGCCAGAGGGCGGCGGTCTTGGTGAAGCCCTCGCGCTCATAGGCCTCGGGCTGCCAGGCGAGATCCTCGATGATGTAGATCCCGCCCCGGCGCAGCCGCGGCCAGAATTCGAGAAACCCCGCCTGCTGGTGGTGCGAGGCATGGCTCGCATCATCGATGACGATGTCGAGTTCGCCCACCGACGCGGCGGCGGCCGCGATCGCGGAGCGCTCCTCCATGTCGCAGCGGATGAAGCGAAAGCGCGGATCGTGAAACCAGCCGAAGTCCGAGACATCGAGGCCGATGATCTCGGCGCGGGGGAAATACTCAAGCCACATGCGCACCGAGGGCAGGTCGGTCGTCTGCCGCCCCGCCGGCTTGCCGTGCTCGGGCCCGCCGATCTGGAGCCCCATCTCGAGCAGGCGGAGGGGACGGTCGCGCAGCGGCTGGAAGAGGAGGTGGTAGAGCTCGGTATAGCGGTGCTTGGTCGATCCCTTGTCCGAGCCGTGGCGGTCGGCGATGTCGGTCAGGGTCTCGGACGGCGGCTCGGAGGCGGGAACGGGTGCCGCGACGGGTGCCGCGACGGGGGCCGCGACGGGGGCCGCGACGGCCGGGATGGGCGCGGGCTCCCCCGGCCCCTCGGCGTCCTCATCAGCCTCGGGCGGGCCGGGCTGGCGCGCGATCGGCGCGGCATCGGGGTCGATCCCGTGCCGCGCGAGCAGTCGCCCGAGGAGGCTCGCGGGCGGGGGCACGCCGCCCTCGGCCTCGACCAGCCGCTTGCGCATCCGCCGCCCGTAGAAATGGATCGTCAGCGTGTCGGGGCGGATATGGCCCGAGGTGTCGTAATCGGGCAGCAGCATCCGTCGCCGTTCGCGAAAGCTGAAGGGATAGAAGACATGCTCGGGGCTGCTCTCGCGCACCTCGCCCGTTTCCTTGAGGAAATGCGTGAGAGCATGCGGCCCCCAGGCGCCCCAGGGCATCTCGCCCACATGCACGGGGCGGCCGGCGCCCGCGGCCGCCTTCAATTCGCGCCGATAGGCCGGCGGATAGAAGGGCGGGATTGCGAACTCGTCGGCCGTGAATTCGAGCAGCGCGCGCAGCGTCGCGCTATGGGGCGGCAGCGCGAGCACCGCGCCATTCAGTTTGCCCGGCCCCTCGAAACCGTGCAGATGGCCACTCGCGCTCTGCAGGGGCTGGATGCAGTAGATGTCGGTATCGGCCCACACGATGCCCGGCTCGGCCCGAAGCATGTGATAGCGGAAAAGGTCGGAGTGGAGCGCGGCACTCCCCGTGCGGGCGTGGGTGAGGAACCCGTCGCGCGGCAGGATCTCGGCCGCAGGCCGCATCTCCACCCCCTCGGGAACATGGCTGACGCCGCCATAGGCATAAAGGCGGACCGGGTGGCCGGCGTCGAGAAAGGACACCATGCAAAGCTGCTCGAGATAGCTGAGCGGCCCTTCCATCCAGAGCATCCCGATCGTGAGTTCCCGCGCCAAGGCGCTCCTTCCTGGCCGCGCAATGCATCGCGGCGACGGTTCGGGCCGGGGCGGCGCGTCGGGCGCCCGGCGATGAAATGCGGCGCCGGATCCGAACGTGCGATCCGGGCAGGAAGATCATATTCGGGCGCGCCCGCGTCGCGCAAGTGCCCGATCGGGGTATGCCTGCCCGCGACGGGGCGCGGGTGGTGCTTGACGCAAATGCCCCCCTCCATAGCGGGCGCGGATTTCAGCACCGGACGAGCCATGCCGCACGCAGCCATTCAAGGCGCGACCCTCGCCCACTTCGCGGTGGCATCTCAACCAAATCCCAAACGAAGGGCTTTGCGAGTCATGATCTCCGGAAAGTGTGCCCAAGTGATGAGGCCCTGGGGCCGTTGACGCAAGCGGGTCAGTGCCTCGTGCTATCCTCCTTCGACAGATCATCGAAATGGCCGTGGCTTGTCTTGTCCCAGTGAAATGGGCGGTGCAGCGCCTCGGTGATGGCGTGCCATGCCGCGAGCGTCGCCATCGGAAAATAGAGGTGCATCAGCGGGATCGCCCGCCAGAGCCCGAAATGGCGCGTCGCCCGCACCGCCCGCAGCGCGATCGCGAGCGCAAGCGCCTCGGCGAGGATCACGAGCGCGAGCATCCCGTGCAGCGCCGCCGGCGGCAGCACCTCGCGCGCCGGGTGCGGCAGCCCGAGCGCGACCAGCCAGAACGACCACAGCACCGGCGCGAGCAGGAACTGCGATTGCGCGCCGAGAAAGACGATCTGATAGCCGATGAACCCGCGCGCCCCCAGCCTGCGCCAGAGCCTGAGCGGATCGCGCATGTGCACGGCCCAGGTGATGATGTGGCCCTTGATCCAGCGCGTGCGCTGGCGCACCCAGGCGCGCGGGCGGCAATTCGCCTCTTCCTCGGTGACGGTCGCGATCATCTCGGTTCGAAACCCGTGCACCGCGAGGCGGATGCCGAGGTCGGCATCCTCGGTGACGTTGTGGGCATCCCACGCCCCGACCGCCTCGATCGCGGCGCGCCGCAGATAGAGCGTCGTGCCCCCGAGCGGCAGCGGCACGCCCAGCCGCTCGAGCCCCGGCATCATCACGCGAAACCAGGCGGCGTATTCGATGGTGAAGCAGCGCGCGATCCAGTTGGTGCGCGGGTTGTAGTAATCGAGCACCCCCTGCACGCAGCCCAGATCGGGGGGCGCGGCGGCGAAACGGGCCGCGACGCGGCGCAACTGGTCGCGCGCGGGCGCATCCTCGGCGTCGAGCACGCCCACGATCTCGCCCCGCGCGAAGGGCAGCGCGAAGTTGAGCGCGCGCGGCTTGGTGCGCACCCGCCCGTCGGGCACCCGCAGCACGCGCATCCAGCCGGGCAGCCCGGCGCGGATCAGCGCCGCGTGCGTGGCGCCGTCGCAGGCTTCGACCGCGAGGATGACATCGAGCCGCGCGCGCGGATAGTCGATCCGCCCGAGCCGGCGCACGAGGCGCGCGGCGATGTCGGTCTCGCGATAGAGCGGCACGATGAGGGTGACAACGGGCAGCGCGGCATCCCCGAGCGGCGGATCGATGCGGGGGGCATGGCGCGTCGCGGCCAAGAGGGCGGCGGCGCGGAGAACCACCATCGCGCAGAGCGCGGCGGCGGCGAGCGCGACGATGAGCGCGAACGCCGCCCCCGGCGCGGCCGCGACCAGCGGCAACCCGAGGAGACACCCGGCGGCCGCGCGGCGCGCGGCACGGCTGCCGCCGAAGTCGCGGCAACTTTCCTGCGGGGCGACGCGCGCCTCGGCGCGCGCGCGCAGCCGGCTGCCCGCGACCCCGAGGATCAGGTCGCGCAGGTCGTCCGGCGTGGCGAGGGCGAAGCGGACGGGACCGAATCGCGCCTCGAGCCGGGCGCGGACGCCCTCGGCACGATCCGGGTCGTCGATGGCGACAAGGATCCCGCGCGGGGTCCGCCAACCGGGCACGACGCCCGCCGCGACCGCCTCGGCCGGGCCGAATTGCGCGATCAGGCGCGGATCGGCCGGGGGCATCGCGGCCCCGAGCCGCGCGATGCCGGCGTGGCGGGCGCGCAGATCGGCAAGGCGCGCAGGATCGATGAGGTCGCCCGCCGCAAGGGCCGCGCAGAGGGCGCGATCATCGGCCGGATCGGGCAGGCGCAGCGCGCGCAAGGCGGCGGGGCCGATGGCGCCGGCAGCGACGAGGGCGGCAGCGAGGCTCTTCTCCCGCGGGCGTTGCAGCGGATCGGGGGTGCGCGCCCGCCCGGCGGCGAGGGCGCGCAGCCCCGCGGCGGCAAGCGCCGAGGCGCGCACGCCGACCTGCGCGCCGGCCGGGATGCCCGCAAGGGCCGGGGGCAGCGCGGGACGTCGGGGCAAGCTGGGGACGACAGAGGGCATGACGGCTCCGCGGGATCTGCCGCGAAGGTTTGAAGTGCGAGGGTTAATGCCCGGTTAAGCCTCGAAAATCCTCAACGCTGCGCGCGGCGCTCCCGCATCGCGGCGGCGAAGCGGTCGAAGAGGTGGTGGCTGTCTTGCGGCCCGGGGCTGGCCTCGGGGTGGTATTGCACGGAAAAGACGGGCCTTCCCGCCACCCTGATGCCGCAGTTCGAGCCATCGAAGAGCGAGACATGCGTCTCCGTCACGCCCGCGGGCAGCGTCTGGCTGTCGACGGCAAAGCCGTGGTTCATGCTCGTGATCTCGACCTTGCCCGATTCGAGATCCTTGACCGGGTGGTTCGCGCCATGGTGGCCGTGGTTCATCTTGACCGTCCGCGCCCCGAGCGCGAGCCCGAGCATCTGGTGGCCGAGGCAGATCCCGAAAAGTGGCAGGTCGCGGTCAAGCACGCCGCGGATCATCGGCACGGCATACTCGCCCGTCGCCGCCGGATCGCCGGGTCCGTTCGACAGGAACACGCCCTCGGGGTCGTGGGCCAGCACATCGGCCGCGGTCGCCGTGGCGGGCAGCACCGTCACCTCGCAGCCGGCCGAGGCGAGGCAGCGCAGGATGTTGCGCTTGGCGCCGTAATCGACCGCGACGACGCGCAAGCCCGCCCCCTCGCGCCGGGCGAAGCCTCCGGGCCAGGCCCAGCGCATCTCGTCCCAGCGATAGGTCTGCGCGCAGGTCACCTCGCGCGCAAGGTCGAGGCCCACGAGGCCGCGCCAGGCGCGCGCGCGCGCCACAAGCGCCGCGATGTCGAAGTTCCCCGACGGATCATGCGCGAGCGCCACATGCGGCGCGCCCTGCTGGCGGATCGCGCGCGTCAGCCGCCGCGTGTCGATGCCGCCCACGCCGATCCGCCCCGTCCGCGCCATCCAGCCCGTCAGATCCCCCGCCGCGCGCCAGTTCGAGGGCGCGGTCGGATCCCATTTCACCACCATCCCGGCCGCGACGGGTTGCGCGGCCTCGTCATCCTCGGGCGTGACACCGACGTTGCCGATGTGCGGAAAGGTGAAGGTCACGACCTGCCCGGCATAGGAGGGGTCGGTCATGATCTCCTGATAGCCCGTCATCGCAGTGTTGAAGACCAACTCCGCCACCGTTTCGCCCGTGGCGCCGAAACCATGCCCATAGAACACCGACCCGTCGGCGAGGGCGAGGCAGGCGGTCGGGCGCGGGTTCGGGGCGGACATGCGACTCGGGGCTCCGGGGGGGCTGGCAAAATCGCGGCACACTAGGCAGGGGGCGGCGCAGGGTCAACCCGGCGCCTCGGAGGTTGCCGGGAGCCGCCGCCGCGCCTATGATCCGTCTCCGTCAGGGCAGGAGGATGTTGCCATGGGACTGCGCGACAGGCTTGCCGAGGCGCTCAAACAGGCGATGAAGGCACGCGCGGCCGATCGGCTGTCGACCCTGCGCCTCATCAACGCCGCGATCAAGGATCGCGACATCGCCGCGCGCGGGGCAGGGGACGAGGACGGCGCGTCGCGCCCCGGCGTGCCCGACGACGAGATCCTCGCGATTCTCGGCAAGATGATCCGTCAGCGGCAGGAGAGCGCGCGCGCCTATGAAGAAGGCGGGCGGCTCGAACTGGCGGAAAAGGAACTGGCCGAGATCCGGGTGATCGAGGATTTCCTGCCCCGCCAGCTGTCAGCGTCCGAGATCGATGCCGCGATCGAGGCGGCCTTGCAGGAACTCGGCGCGGCTTCGATCCGCGACATGGGGCGCGTCATGTCCCATCTGAAGGCGCACCACGCCGGCCAGATGGATTTCGCCGCCGCCGGTGCGCGCGTGAAGGCCCGCCTCGCCTGAGGCGGGGTCAGTCGCCCTCGTCGGGCAGGATCAGCGTCAGCGTGCCCTCTTCCTCTAGCGTCCTGATCGCAGTGATGACACCCGTCATCGCCTCTTCGGCCTTGCGGTCGCGGACCTTGCCCATCGCCGCGATGTCCTCGCGCAAGGTCTCCGCAAGACGCTGCGAGATGTTCGAGAGGATGAAGTCGCGCACCGCGACCGTCTCGGGTGAGTTGCAGCCGGCGAGCGCGGTGACAAGATCGCCCTGTTCCACCGCCCGCGTCACCAGTGGCACGTCGCGCGGCGAGATCCGCTCGGGGATATGCACGAAGGTGAAGATCGCCTTGCGCACCTGCTCTGCAAATTCGGCATCCTCGGCCTGAAGCCCGTCGAGGAGCGATTCGCGCGTCGCGGCCGAGGCGTGGTTGAGCAGCGCGCCCACGCGGCTGGCGCTGTCGCCCCGAAAGGCGCGCTGGGGCAGGTTGGTAAGTTGCAGGACCAATGCGCTGCCGATCCGGCGCACCGTCTCGGGATCGATGCTCTCGGTCAGCGAGACCGAATGTGCGACCCGGCGCGCCCTTTCCCCCGGCAACCGCGCGAGCAGTTCCGCCCCGCGCCCGACCGGCAGCTTCGAGATGAGGACAGCGCAGACCTCGATGCTTTCCTCGCCGAGTATCTTCAGCAGATGGTCCGACGGAATGCCCGCCAGCCGCTCCCACGGGTCGGAACCGACGGCGCGGTCGGCCTTGCGGCGCAGGCGGTCGGCGGCCGTCGGGCTGATCTTGCCATCGAGTAGATCGAGCGCGCGGTCGAGTTCCCCGGGAAAGGCAAGCCCGACCGATTGCAACTCGTCGTGGAACTCGCGCACCACGGCAAGCAGGGTCGAGCGGTCGACGACCTTGAGCGCGCCGATCGTCTCGGTCAGCGCCGTCTGGTGGTCTTCGGGCAGGCGCGAGAGGTCGATCGGCTCGCCCTCGGCAACGAGCAGGCGCACGATGACGGCCGCCTTTTCCCGGCGCGTCAGCACGCGCGGCGCGCGCACCCCCCCCACCACGACGGATTTCTGACCCTGCTGCACCTTTGCCACGCCCCCATGCCGACCCGAACGGGGCCAGAATGGGCGTGCAGGGGTTAATGTGGCCTTAGCGGCGGGCCTCCGGCTTTGGCGCGCGCGCCCTCAGGCCGGTCGGCGGCGGGTTTCCGCCCAGATGTTGACGTAGCTGCCCGCAAAGATGATGACGGCGCCGATCAGCACCGCCGCATCCACGGATTCGCCGTAGAGCGTCGCGCCGACGACGACGATCACCGGAAGGCGCACGAAGTCGATCGGCATGACGAAGGATGCCGCTGCAAGGCGCAGCGCGCTCGTCAGGCACAGATGTGCGAGCAAGCCGGCGATCCCGATCAGGACCAGCCACGGCAGCGTCGCGGCGGTGGGCCAGTTCACCTCGCCATCCCAACAGGCGATGACGGATCCGAACACGAGCTGCATGAGCGTGAGCCAGAACAGGATCGACACGATCCCCTCGTGCCGGGTCAGGAGCTTGGTCGAGATGTTCGTCAGCGCGAAGAAGAGCGCGCTGCCCGCCGCCGCCAGCACGCCGAGGTTGGGCGAGGCGAAATCGGGGCGCGCGACGATCAGGATGCCGACGAAACCGCAAAGCGCGGCCATGACACGCAGACGCGTGATGCGCTCTCCGAGCAGCAGGGGCGACAGGATCAGCACCCAGACGGGCGAGGTGAATTCGAGCGCGAACACCTGCGCCAGCGGAATCACCGTGACGGCCCAGATCCACAGGTTCTGGCCGGTGAAGTGGATGATGTTGCGCAGAAGATGCCCGCCCAGCCGGTCGGCGCGCACATCACCGAGCCGCCCCATCGCCCTCGCCACGACGACGACGATCAGCAGCCCGACGAGCGAGCGCACCGCCATGATCTCGAAGGTATCGTGCGCGCCCTTGAGTTCGCGCACCGCAATCGCCATGCCGCTGAACGACGCGATCGAGCCTGTCATCCACAGCGCGGCCGCGAGCGGTCGGTGCGGGCTGGAGGGAACGGAGGCGGCCGTGGTCATGCAGTCTTGTCGCGCAGGCGGGAGACGCTGTCCATAGCGCGCGTGCAGGCGTCAGCAGCGGATCTGCGCGCTGCAATCGAGCCCCACGGGCACCGAAACCGTCTTTTCGTCGCCCGAGATGCCGGGCTTGCGATAGGTGCAGATCTTGGTGCCGGTGGCGCGGTCGACGACCGTGCGATAAAGCTGACAGGCGACCGGTTTTTCCGAAGGCCGGACGGCGCGCTCGCGGCACTGCCAGCTCGGGAGCGTGAAGTTGCGCAGGCGGCCGGTCTGCTCGGAGGTGCCGGGCACGAGTTGCCAGCGGATGCAGGGCGGCTCTTGCGCCAATACCGCTGCGGGGCCGAGTGCAAGCCCCGAAGCGATCAGCGCCGCCGCCATCAAGGCGATGCGGGATCGGTGGATCATCCTAAAAATGTAAACGAGAATCCCTTTTTGGCAAACAGAAATGCACCCGCGCCCGGATGCGTCCCGGTTTGCTGCCTCAGCCCTGCCAGGTGACGCGCCCGTCGCAGACGGTCAGCACGGCCGACGCCTCGGTGAGGTGCGCGGGATCCAGCGCCTCGAGATCGTGCGAGAGTACCGCGACATCGGCCATCATGCCCGGCGCCAGCCGGCCCTTGCGCGCCTCGTTGAACTCGACCCAGGCATTGCCGGCGGTGTAGCTCTCGAGCGTGTCGATCAGGGTCTGGCGCTGGTCGGTCCAGGGGGCGGGCATCGGGAGCGGCGCGACCGCCGCCTGGATCGTCGGCATCACATCGACCGGGATCACCGGCCAGTCGGTCGAGAAGATGACGCGCGCCCCGCTCCGGCGGATCGCCTGCCAGGCATAGGCGGTCGGGATCTGGCGGGGGTGGAGCATCCTGCCCGCGCCCTCGGGCGGGAAATAGCCGCCGAAGGGCGCATGGCGCGGCTGGATCGAGGCGACGACGCCGAGGGCCGCGAAGCGCGGCAGGTCGTCGGGGTGGAGCACCTCGATATGCTCGATCCGGTGGCGCGAATCGCGCGCGCCGTTCGCGCGCCGCGCCGCCTCGAACCCGTCGAGCGTGCGGCGGATCGCGAGATCGCCGATCGCGTGGACCGAGATCTGCAGCCCCATCGCATCGGCGCGGATGCAGGCCTCGGCAAAGGGCGCGGCCTCCCACACCGCGTCGCCGATGTGGTCGGTGCCCGGATAGGGCTCGAGCATCAGCGCCGTGCGGCTCTCGACGACGCCGTCCATGAAGATCTTGACGCGGTTGCACCAGAGCCGGTCGGTCGATGCGATCTTGCGCATCTCGGCCACCTCATGGAGCCGCGCGAGGGGGTCGAAGCTCTTGAGGTGCAGCGGCACCTCGATGCGGCACGCGAGGCCGTCCTCGGCGTCGATCTCGGCAAGCAGCTCCATCTGATAGAGGTTGCCGTCGAAATTGTGCAACCCGGTGATGCCCTGTCGCGCGCAATGGGCAAGGCCCCGGCGCAGCGCAGCCTTGTCGGCGGCGCGTTCGGCGGCGGTAGGCGCCGGCACCGGGTTCGCCCCGGTCGTCAGGCCCGCGCCGTCGCGCCCGCCGTTGGGGCTGAGCGCGAGGACGGGCGCGAAGGCGCCGAACTCGCGCAGCTCGCCCGTGGCGGTGCCGTCGGGGGCCATCACGATCTCGCAGCCCGCATCGACCGCGCCGCCCCGCAGGATGCCCGCCTGCCGCAGCGCCGCCGTATTGGCCCAGAGCGTGTGGTGGTCGGGCGCCCAGAGCGCGAGCGGCCGGTCGGGCAGCACCCGGTCGAGATCCTGCCGCGTCGTCGCGCGCCCCGGCCCCAGCACCGTGTAATCGGCCTGCACGGCGAGGATCAGCGCGTCATGCGGCCGCTCGGCCGCGCGCGCCCGCACCCGCGCCGTCAGCGCCCCCTCATCCCCGACGCCATGTATATTGAGGCAGTCAAGTTCGACCGAGCCCGGAAAGAGATGCACATGGCTGTCGATGAAGCCCGGCAGCACGGTGCCGCCCGCGGCATCGAAGACGCGCGTGCCGGGCCCCGCCATGGCGCGGATCTCGGCCGTATCGCCCACCGCCACGATCCTCCCGCCCGCGACCGCGAGCGCCGAGGCGCGCGGCCGCGCCGGGTCGAAAGTGATGAGGCGGCCGTTGAGGATGACGAGATCGGGCGTGCGGGCCATGGCGGTTCCTTCGGTCGAAACATCCCGCGGAGCGTAGCGGGTCGCGCCCGCCCCCGGCAAGACCGCGCGAGAGGTCTTTACGCCCGCATCCGACTTGCGCAACCTGCGCCCGCCATGCCGGAGGGATAGCCATGCGCGAGATCACGATCGCCGTCACCCAGTTCGCCTGCGACTGGGACCTTGCCGCCAACGCCGACCGCGCCGAGGCGGCAGTGCGCGCGGCCGCGCTCGGCGGCGCCGAGGTCGTGCTGGTGCAGGAACTTTTCGCGACGCCCTATTTCTGCATCACGCAGGACGCCCGCCACTTCGCCCTCGCCGCCCCCTTCGAGGGGCACCCGCTGATCGCGCGCTTTGCCGATCTGGCGCGCGAGTTGGGCGTGGTGCTGCCGGTCTCGTTCTTCGAGCGGGCGGGCGAGGCGCATTTCAACACCGTCGCGATGGTCGATGCCGACGGCCGCATCCTCGGGCGCTATCGCAAGAGCCACATCCCCCAGGGCCCGGGATATGAGGAGAAGTTCTATTTCAGCCCCGGCGACACCGGCTTTCGCGTCTGGGAAACGGCCGCTGGCCGCATCGGCGTCGCGATCTGCTGGGATCAGTGGTTCCCCGAGGCCGCGCGCGCGATGGTCCTTGGCGGGGCGGAGATGCTGCTTTATCCGACCGCGATCGGCTCGGAGCCGCACGATCCCGCCCATGACAGCCAGCCCCACTGGGAGGGGGTGATGCGCGGCCATGCGGGGGCGAACCTCGTGCCGGTCGCGGCCTCGAACCGCATCGGGACCGAGGTGCAGGACGGCACCGAGGTGCGCTTTTACGGCGGGTCGTTCATCGCGGGCCCGATGGGGGAGTGCGTCGCGCGCGCCCCCTCGGACGCGCCGGCTGTCCTGACGGCGCGCTTCGACCTCGACCGGGTGGCCGAGTTGCGGCGCGGCTGGGGCGTCTTTCGCGACCGGCGGGTGGATCTCTACGGCCGTCTCGGCGCGCTCTGAGCCGCCGCGATCGCGCGCCCCGCCGCCACGCCCGAGGCCCAGGCCCACTGGAAATTGTAGCCGCCGAGCCAGCCCGTCACATCCACCGCCTCGCCCACGACATGCAGCCCCGGCACGCGGCGGGCCTCGAGCGTGGCGGAATCGAGATCGGCCGTATCGACGCCGCCCGCCGTCACTTCGGCCTTGGCGTAGCCCTCGGTGCCCGTGGGCGTCAGGCGGAAATCGCCGATGAGGGCCGCAAGCCGCGCGATGTCGCGCTCGGCGATGTTGCCCATCTCGGGCAGAGCCCCTGCGCGGTTTGCCAGCACCTCGGCCAGCCGCGCCGGCAGATGCGCGGCAAGGACCGCGCGCAGATGCGCCCGCGGGCTCGCCTTGCGCGCGGCGCGCAGGATCCCGGCCGGATCCGGCAGCAGCGCGAGCGCGATCTCCTGCCCCGGCCGCCAGTAGGAGGACACCTGCAGGATCGCGGGCCCCGACAGGCCGCGATGGGTGATGAGCGCGGCCTCGGCGAAGGAAACGCCGCCCACCCGCGCCACCACCGGAAGGGATACGCCCGGGATCGCGCAAAGATCGGCCGCATCGGCCCCGAGCGTCAGCGGCACGAGCGCGGGCCTCGGCGCGACGACGCCCAGCCCGAAGCGGCGCGCGATGTCATAGGCAACCCCGCTCGCCCCCATCTTGGGAATGGACGGCCCGCCCGTCGCGACCACCAGCCGGCGCGCCCAAGCGCCCGCGACGTGGAACCAGCCGTCGGCGTGGCCGATCTCGCCGATGGATGCGCCCAGCCGGATCTCAACCCCTCCGCGGGCACATTCGGCCATGAGCATCGCCACGATCTCGCGCGCCGAGCCGTCGCAGAAGAGTTGCCCGAGCGTCTTTTCGTGCCAGGCGATGCGGTGGCGCGCGATCAGCCCGAGGAAATCGGACGGGGTATAGCGCGCCAGCGCCGATTTCGCGAAATGGGGGTTCTCGGAGAGAAAGCAGCCGGGCCGCGTGCCGGTGTTGGTGAAGTTGCACCGCCCCCCGCCCGAGATCAGGATCTTCTTGCCCGGCTTCTCGGCATGGTCGAGGACCAGCACCCGCGCGCCCCCCTGTCCGGCCGTCGCCGCCGCCATCAGGCCCGCGCCGCCCGCCCCGAGCACGATGGCGTCGAAGGCCTCAGTCCTCGCTTGCGCCATGCAGCCGGTTCCAGCGCACCGAGGACCAGAGCGACACGCCGATAAGCGCCGCGCCGAAAAGCCCGGTGATGACCTCGGGCACATGCACGAGGGTCTGAACATACATCACCACCGCGAGCGCGATGATGGCATAGAACGCCCCGTGCTCGAGGAATCGGTAGGCCTCGAGCGTGCCGCGCTCGACCAGCATGATCGTCATCGAGCGCACATACATCGCCCCGATCCCGAGGCCGATGGCGATGATGAAGAGGTTCTGGCTCAGCGCAAAGGCCCCGATCACCCCGTCGAAGGAAAACGAGGCATCGAGCACCTCGAGATAGAGGAACGCCCCGAGGCCGCCGCGCGCGGCCCCCGCCGTCGCCTCGGCCGCGCTGTCGAGCAGCCCGCCCAGCACCTCGACGAGCAGAAAGGTGAGCAACCCCCAGATCGCCGAGGACACGAACACGACCCCCTCGGCATCGGACAGGATCCGCGAGAAGCCGAGGATGAGGCCGAGCACGATCGCGACCTCGACCCCGCGGATGGTGGCGCTGCGTGCCATCCGGTTCTCGAGCCAGGACACCCAATGGACCTCCTTCTCGTGATCGAAGAAGAAGCTGAGCCCGACCATCAGCAGGAAGGTGCCGCCGAAGGCCGCGATCGGCAGATGGGCCTCGCGCATGATGCGGGCGTATTCCTCGGGCTGGACCGAGGCTAGCACGATGGCCTGCCAGGGGCCGATGTTGGCCGCCACCACCACGATCAGCAGCGGAAAGACGATCCGCATCCCGAAGACCGCGATCAGGATGCCCCAGGTCAGGAAGCGCCGCTGCCATTCGGGGCGCATGGTCTTGAGCTTGTTGGCATTCACGATGGCGTTGTCGAAGGAGAGCGAGATCTCGAGCACCGCGAGCACGCAGCAGACGAAGAAGATCGTGGCCATGCCGCCGAGGTTGCCGGTCATCCGCCAGCCCAGCACCGCCCCGAGCGCGAGGCCCACCGCCGTGACGATGAAGGCCCAGCGGAAATAGCGCAGGGTTTGCGCGCCGATGCCGAGGGTTGCCATGAGGTGCCTTCCGGAACGCGGCGGGTCGCACGAGGTGCCGACATCGCGAAAGCACCGCAACTTTCGCCAGAGGGGCCCGGTCACCGATGGGATCCGCCGACGCGGACGATCCAGCGTTAGCACCGCCGCAGCCCGGCGCAAGCCCCCGTCGATCGGCAGCACTCAGCCCGATCGCAAGGCGGCAATCGCCGCGTCGTGTTCGGCGATGAGGCGCGCGCAGAGGTCAGCCGCCGCCGGGATGTCGCGGATCGTCGCCGCGCCATGGCCGGCCGACCAGATCGTGGCCCAGGCCCGCGCCTCGGAGGCCAGATCGAGCGCCCCATGGGCCGGCAGCGCCTCGGGGTCGAGGCCCGCGGCGATCAGGCTCTCGCGCAGGAAGTTCGCGGGGACGCCCGACACCGCATCGGTGCGGATGATGTCCGGGGTCCGCGCGCGCGCCGTCATCGCCTTCTGCGCATCGGAAGCGAGCGATTCGCGCGTGGCAAGAAAGCGCGTCCCCAGATAGGCGAGATCGGCCCCCATCAGGCGCGCGGCCGCGATCTGCGCGCCCGTCGTGATCCCGCCTGCGAGCGCGATCGTGCCCGAGAACATCGCCCGAAGCTCGGCCATGAAGGCAAAGGGGCTGAGCGTGCCCGCATGCCCGCCCGCGCCCGCGCAGACGGCGATCAGGCCATCCACCCCCGCCGCGACGGCCTTTTCGGCGTGGCGCAGCCCGATCACGTCGTGCAGGACCACCCCGCCATAGCCGCGCACCGCCCCCACGATGTCGGGCACCGCCCCGAGCGAGGTGATGACGACCGGCACCCGATGCGCCACGATCCGCTCGAGATCGGCCTCGAGCCGCGGGTTCGAGCGGTGCACGATGAGGTTGACGCCATGGGGCACCCCCGGCCCGAGGCGGCCCGCGATCTCGGCCAGCCAGCCGTCGAGCGCTTCGGTGCTGCGGCAGTTCAGCGCCGGAAAGCTGCCCATGAGGCCCGCGCGCGACACCTCGACCACCAGATCGGGCCCCGAGGTCAGGAACATGGGCGCGGCGATGGCGGGCAGGCGCAGCGCGCGCAGGGCGGGGGGCAGGGGCATCGGCGTCTCCGGTCCGGGTGCCCGAGACTATCCGCCCACGCCCCGCTTGGCCAGCGCCCGGGCGTTGCGCGACGGCGCGCTGCGGCGCATGATGCGCGGACGAAAGGGGCGCGCGATGGAACTTCTGCAAGCCGGGGGGCAGAGGGTGCTCGCGGTCATGGCGGCCGAGGCCGAATACGGCCCCGCCTTGCGCCGACGCATCCGCCCGCTGATGACCGGCGTCGGCCCGGTCGAGGCCGGGGTGGCGACGGGGGCGGCGCTGGCGCGGCTCGCGGCGGCGGGGCAGGTGCCCGACCTGATCCTCTGCATGGGCTCCGCGGGGTCGGCCGTGCTGCCGCGCGGGTCGGTCCATCAGGTCTCGGCCGTGTCCTATCGCGACATCGACGCCTCTGCGCTCGGTTTCGCCCGCGGCACGACGCCGTTTCTGGACCTGCCCGCCGAGATTGCCCTGCCCACGCCATGGCCCGATCTGCCGCGCGCGCGCCTCTCGACCGGGGGGGCGGTGGTGACGGGGGCGGCCTATGGCGCGGTCGCGGCCGAGATGGTCGACATGGAGACCTTTGCGGTCGTGCGCGCGGCGATGGCCCACGCCATCCCCTGCATCGGGCTGCGCGGCATCTCGGACGGTCCGGGCGATCTGCACGGGCTTGCGGACTGGACGGCGCTGCTCGGCCATCTCGATGCCGAACTCGCGCGCGCGCTCGATGCGCTGCTGGCGCGGCTCGCGGCGGGGGCGCGGATCGGCGCTGCCTGACGCGCGCCCCTTTTTTTCCCCGATCGCGCGGCTATGATGGAAAAAAATGCAAGTGAGCGCCATGGGCAGGCCAGTCGTCGGAATCATCGGCAATTCGCATCTTCTGAACGATCGCTATCCGGTCCACTCGGGCGGCACGATGAATTCCGCCGCCGTATCCGAGGTCGCAGGGTGCCTCCCGCTCCTGATCCCGTCGGATCCCGCCTTCGTGCGGGTCGAGGAACTGCTCGAGGTCTGCGACGGCTTCCTGCTCACGGGGGGGCGGCCGAACGTGCACCCCTCGGAATACGGCCACGCAGAGACGCCGGCGCATGGCGCCTTCGACCGCGGCCGTGACGCCATCACCCTGCCGCTGGTGCGGGCCTGCGTGGCGCGCGGCCAGCCCTTTCTCGGGATCTGCCGGGGATTTCAGGAGGTCAACGTCGCCATGGGCGGCACGCTGCACCCCGAGATCCGCGAGTTGCCGGGCCGGATGAACCACCGCATGCCGCCCGAGGGCACGCTCGAGGAAGCCTTCGCGCTGCGCCACGCGGTCCGCCTGCAGCCGGGGGGGGTCTTTGCCGGGATCTTCGGCGCGGATGAGGTGATGACGAACACGCTCCACGGTCAGGGGATCGACCGTCCCGGCGCGCGCATCGTGATCGAGGGCTGGGCGCCCGACGGCACGCCCGAGGCGATCCGGGTCGCCGATGCGCCGGGCTTCACCCTTTCGGTCCAATGGCACCCCGAATGGCGCGCGGCCGAGGATCCGGTCTCGCGCCCGCTGTTTGCGGCCTTCGGCGCGGCGGTGCGCGCCTTTGCCGGGGCGCGCCGCTAAAGCCCCACCATCGCGCGGATGTCGGCAGGCGTCGCCCCCTCGGCCCGCAGCGTGGCGAGCGCGCGCGCATCGTCGCGCTTGGCGAGCCGCCGGCCGGCCGCGTCGCGGATCAGCGCGTGGTGGTGAAAGAGGGGCACCGGCAGGCCGAGGAGCCGGCGCAGCAGCACCTGCACCGGGGTCGCGTCGAAAAGATCCTCGCCCCGCACCACCTCGGTCACGCGCTGCGCCGCATCGTCGACCGTGACCGCGAGCGCATAGGAGGTGCCGATGTCGCGCCGGGCGAGCACGATGTCGCCGGTGCCGGCGATCATGGCCACTGCATCCGGCGCATGAATTCCGCCATGCAAGGGGCCGGTTTCATGGAACTCCAGCCGCCCGGCCAATTCCAGCGCGCGGCGCAGGTCGAGCCGCAGCGCATCCTGCGGCCCGGCCTCGGCCATCGGGCGGCCGCGGCAGGTGCCGGGGTAGGGTGGCCCGTCCGGCCCCGCCCCCTCCTGCGGGGCAGAGAGGGCCGCGCGGATGTCGCCCCGCGTGCAGCGGCAGGGATAGAGGACGCCGAGCGCGGCCAGTCGCGCGAGCGCGTCGCGATAGGCGGGCATCCGGTCCGACTGGCGCATGACGGGCTCGGGCCAGGACAGGCCAAGCCAGCGCAGATCCTCGAGGATCGCGGCCTCGAAGGCCCGCGTGCAGCGCGGGGTGTCGATGTCCTCGATCCGCAAAAGGAAGGTGCCGCCCGCCGCCTGCGCCCGCCCCGCCGCCGTCAGCGCCGAATAGGCATGCCCCAGATGCAGCCGCCCCGTCGGCGAGGGCGCGAAGCGCGTGATCATCCCTGCGCCGCGAGCCATTCCTGCCAGAGCGTCTTGGCCCGCCCGGTATAGGCCGGGTAGCGATCCTTGCGCCCCCGGCGGCCCGTGCGCGCCTCGACCGGCGGGAAAAGGCCGAAATTGACGTTCATCGGCTGAAAGGTCGCGGCCTCGGCCCCGCCGGTGATGTGGGCGAGCAGCGCCCCCGTCGCGGTGGCGGGCGGGGGCAGGGGCAGATCGCGCCCCTGCGCCTCGGCTGCCGCCAGCCGCCCGGCCAGCAGGCCCATCGCCGCGCTTTCGACATAGCCCTCGACCCCGGTGATCTGGCCGGCAAAGCGGATATGGGGGCGCGAGCGCAGCCGCATCTGCCCGTCGAGCAGGCGCGGCGCGTTGATGAAGGTGTTGCGGTGGATCCCGCCTAGCCGCGCGAACGCGGCATCGCGCAGCCCCGGGATCATCCGGAAAACAGCCGTTTGCGCGCCGTATTTCATCTTGGTCTGAAAGCCCACGATGTTGTAGAGGGTGCCCAGCACATTGTCGCGCCGCAGTTGCACCACCGCATGGGGCTTCACCCCCGGTGCGTGGGGGTTCGTCAGCCCCACGGGCTTCATCGGGCCAAAGCGCAGCGTCTCGCGCCCGCGTTCGGCCATCACCTCGATCGGCAGGCAGCCGTCGAAATAGCCCGCCGTCTCGCCCTCGCGGAACTCGGTCTTGTCGGCGGCGAGGAGGGCATCGACGAAGGCCTCGTAGTCCTCGCGCGTCATGGGGCAGTTGATGTAGGCGGTGCGTTCGTCCTCGGTCTCGCCCTTGTCATAGCGCGACTGGCGCCAGGCCACGCCCATGTCGATCGTCTCGGCGTGGACGATGGGGGCGATGGCGTCGAAGAAGGCGAGCGCCTCGGCCCCCGTCTCGGCCGCGATGGCGGCGGCGAGGGCACCCGAGGTGAGCGGCCCTGTCGCGATGATCCAGCGCCCCGTCTCGGGCAGGGCGCGCACCTCGCCCTCGACGACCCGCACCCGAGGGTGCGCGCGCAGCCGCGCCGTCACGGTCGCGGCAAACGCCTCGCGGTCGACCGCGAGCGCGCCGCCCGCCGGCAGCCGGTGCGCCGTCGCCGCCTGCAGGATGAGGCCGCCCGCCGCGCGCATCTCCCAGTGCAGCTGGCCGACCGCGTTCATCACGTCATCGTCCGAGCGGAACGAATTCGAGCAGACCATCTCGGCGAAATCGCCGCTGCGGTGGGCAAAGGTCGCGACATGGGGCCGCATCTCGTGCAGCACGACGTCGACGCCCGACTCGGCGATCTGCCAGGCTGCCTCGGAGCCCGCGAGCCCCGCGCCTATGATGTGGACAGGCTCCATCGTCATCCTTCCGTCAGCTCGATCCGCGAAAGCCGCAGCGCATTGCCGAGCACGAACACCGACGAGAGCGTCATCGCCCCCGCCGCGAGGATGGGCGACAGAAGCCACCCCGTCGCCGGATAGAGCACCCCCGCCGCGACCGGGATCAGCGCCACATTGTAGCCGAACGCCCAGAAGAGGTTCTGGCGGATGTTGCGCAGGGTGGCGCGCGCGAGCGTGACCGCCGCCACCACGCCCCGCGGCGCGCCCGAGACGAGCACCACATCGGCCGCCTCGATCGCGACATCGGTGCCCGTGCCCATCGCGATGCCGACATCGGCGGCGGCGAGGGCCGGGGCGTCGTTGATGCCGTCGCCCACGAAGGCGAGCGTGCCGGGGTGGCGGGCGCGCAGATCGGCGACGGCCGCGGCCTTGCCCTCGGGCAGGACGCCCGCGATCACCGTCTCGATCCCCGTCTCGGCGGCAACCGCGCGCGCCGCCGCCTCGGCATCGCCCGACACCATCGCGACCGCGATGCCGCGCGCCTTCAGCGCCGCGACCGCCGCGCGCGCGCCCGCCTTCACCGGATCGGCGAAGGCATAGGCCCCGGCGATCTGGCCGTCGATCGCGACCAGCACAACCGGCGCGCCCTGCGCCGCGAAACCGTCGAGCGCCCCTTGCAGCGGATCCGGCGCCACGCCCTCGCGCGCCATCAGCCGCGCGGCGCCGATCAGCACCCGCGCGCCCGCCACATCGCCCCCGGTGCCGAAACCCGGCCAGGCGGTGACGTTGCGGGCGGGCAGGGGGGCAAGGCCCCGCGCCCGCGCGCCCTCGGCCAGCGCGCGCGACAGCGGATGGTCCGAGAGCGCCGCGACCGCCGCCGCCATCCGCAGCACCTCGTCGGCCGCGCGGCCCGGGGCGGTGGCGGCATCGGTCAGCCGCGGTCGCCCCTCGGTCAGCGTGCCGGTCTTGTCGAAGGCCACGACCTGCACGCCCGCGAGCCGTTCGAGCGCCTCGCCCCGACGGAAGAGCACGCCCGCCTCGGCCGCCCGCCCGGTGCCGACTAGGATCGAGGTCGGCGTCGCAAGGCCCATCGCGCAAGGGCAGGCGATGATGAGGACCGAGACGCCCGCAACCAGCGCCGGCCCGAGCGCCGGCGCGGGCGCGAGCAAGAGCCAGCCCGCGACCGTCAGCGCGGCCACCACCATCACGGCGGGCACGAAGCGCATCGTCACCCGGTCGATCAGCGCCTGAACGGGCAACTTGCCCCCCTGCGCCTCGGCCACGGCGCGCAGGATGCGGGCAAGCAGCGTCTCGGCGCCGACGCGCGCCACGCGCACCCGCAGCGCGCCCTCGCCGTTGATCGTCCCGCCCGCGACGGGCGCGCCAGCCCCGCGCGCCACGGGCAGGGGTTCGCCCGTCAGCATGCTTTCGTCGATGTGGCTCTCGCCCTCGAGGATGACGCCATCGGTCGGGATGCGCGCGCCGGGGCGCAGGATCATGACATCGCCCACGGCGAGTGCCGCGATCGGGCGCGCCTCGGGACCTGCGGGCGTCTCGACCAGCGCCTCGGCCGGTTGCAGCGCGATCAGGCGCCGGATCGCCGCCCCCGTGCGGCCGCGCGCGCGCGCCTCGAGCCAGCGCCCGGTCAGGATCAGCACGACGATGACGGCCGCGGCCTCGAAATAGACGGCGGCGGCGCCCGCGGGCATCATTGCGGGCGCGATCAGCGCGACCATCGAATAGGCCCAGGCGGCGCCCGTCCCGAGCGCGACGAGGCTGTTCATGTCGGGCGCGCCGCGGCCGAGCGCGGGCCAGCCGCGCAGGATGAAGACGCGCCCCGGCCCCGCGAGCACCGCGGTCGCGAACAGCGCCTGAATGGCCCAGGCCGCGCGCATCCCGATGCTGCCCGCGATCAGATGGTGGAGCGCGGGGAAGAGATGCCCGCCCATCTCGAGCACGACGACCGGGGCCGCGAGCAGCGCGGCGACGATGGCGCGGGCGCGCATCGCGCGCGCCTCGGCCAGTTCGGGGGCGGCCTCGGCTGCGCCCGCGATCTCGGCCAGCGTCTGGCCGGCGTGGGGCGGCGCGACGGGTTCGGCCGGGTAGCCCGCCGCCGTCAGCGCGGCCGCAAGCCGCGCGGGGTCGGCCATGCCGTCGGTGCGCACCCGCGCGCGGCGCGTGGCAAGGTTCACCTCGGCCCCGATCACGCCCGGCGCGGCCAGCAGCGCCCGTTCGGCCCGGCCGACGCAGGCGGCGCAATGCATCCCCTGCACGTCGAGCGTCACGACCTCCGCCGCCTGCGCCATGGTCTTGCACCTCTCGCGCCCCCGAGCGGGGCACCTTCTCCGACAAAATCCCTCTGCCGCCCGAGGTCAAGCCCCCGCCGGGTGCGGCGCGCGCCCCTCACGCCAATGGGACCGGGGCGCGGGGCCTTGAAGATCGCCGCCCGACCGGCCTAGGGTCGCGCCATGACCGACGCGCCCGAAACACCCTTTCCGCTCGCGCAGGCGCAATCCTTCATCGAGGCGCTGCCCCATGCGCGCGCGCTCGGCATGCGGATCGAGCGCTGCGGGGCGGACGGCGTCGAGATGTCGATGGCGTGGGACGCGCGCTTTGTCGGCGACCCCGAGACGGGGGTGATCCACGGCGGGGCGGTCTCGGCGCTGATGGATACGGCCGCCGGGACGATGGCGATGTTCTCGCGCGATCCGCCGGCCATCACGGCAACGCTCGGCCTCAGGATCGACTACATGCGCTCGGCCACGCCGGGCGAGCGGGTGCGCTGCCGCGCGGTCTGTTTCCACCGCACGCGCTCGGTCGCCTTCATCCGCGTGACCGCCTGGGACGATGACGCCGCCCGCCCCGTCGCGACCGCCACGGGCACCTTCACGCTCGACCCGCTCCCCGGGGGGCGCGGATGACGCCCCGCCCCGAACCCGTGCAGGTGGTGAAGGAACGCCGCGATGCCGCGCTTGCGGCCCTTGTGGCGCATGTGCCCTATGCGCGCTTTCTCGGCATCTCCTTCGACCGGCGGGGTGATGAGCTGACCGCGCTGATGCCCTTTCACGATGCGCTCATCGGCAACCCGCTCATCCCGGCGCTGCATGGCGGCGCGACGGCCGCGTTCCTCGAGGTCACGGCCATCATCGAGCTCGCCTGGAGCGCGATGTGGGAGGCAATGGAGGGCGGGCGGCTCGACCCGGCGGCGATCGCGGCCCATCCGCCGCGGATGCCCAAGACCATCGATTTCAGCATCGACTATCTGCGCGCGGGGCTGCCGCGCGATGCCTATGCGCGCGCCCGCGTCAACCGCTCGGGCCGGCGTTTCGCGAGCGTGCATGTCGAGGCCTGGCAGGACAACCGCGACCGGCCATTTGCCGCGGCGACGGGGCATTTCCTGATGCCGGGCGGCGCGGGCGCGGGCGATGGCTGAGGTCACGCACCGGCGCATCCTCGCCATCGCCGGGCCGATCGTGCTGTCGAACGCGACGATCCCGCTGCTGGGCGCGGTCGATACGGCCGTGGTGGGCCAGATGGGGCAGGCCGCACCCATCGGCGCGGTCGGCATGGGCGCGATCATCCTCGCGAGCGTCTACTGGATCTTCGGCTTTCTGCGCATGGGCACGACGGGGCTCGTGGCGCAGGCGCGCGGGGCGGGCGACGCGGCCGAAGAGGGGGCGGTGCTGATCCGCGGGCTCGGCATCGCGGCGGTGGCGGGGCTCGCGCTCGTGGCGCTGCAGGGGCCGCTTGCGGCGGCGGCCTTCGGGATCGCGCCGGGGACGGCCGAGGTCGAGGCGCTGGCGCGCGACTATATCGCGATCCGCATCTGGGGAGCGCCCGCTACGATCGCCCTCTATGCGCTGACCGGATGGCTCATCGCGCTCGAGCGCACGCGGGCGGTGCTGGCGCTGCAACTCGTGATGAACGGGACGAATGCGGCGCTCGATCTCCTGTTCGTGCTGGGGTTCGGCTGGGGGGTCGAGGGGGTGGCGGTGGCGACGCTCATCGCCGAATGGGGGGGCGTGGCGCTCGGGCTGTGGCTCGCGCGCGGGGCGTTCGGGGGCGGGCTCTCGCGGGCGCGGCTGCTCGCGGCGGGGCCGCTCGCGCGGATGCTCGCGGTCAACCGCGACATCATGCTGCGCTCGGTGATGCTGCAGGGCTGCTTCACGGCGTTCCTCTTTCTCGGGGCGGGGCAGGGGGATCAGACGCTCGCCGCCAATCAGCTGCTGATGCAGTTCGTCGAGATCACGGCCTATGCGCTCGACGGGTTCGCCTTCGCGGCCGAGGCGCTGGTCGGGCAGGCGGTGGGCGCGCGCTCGCGCCCGATGCTGATCCGCGCGGCGAGGATGGCAAGCCTCTGGGGCGTGGCGGGGGCGGGGGCGCTGTCGGCGGCCTATGCCGCGGGGGGCGGGGCGGTCATCGACCTCATGACCACGGCGCCCGGCGTGCGGGCCGAGGCGCGCGCCTATCTGCCCTGGGCGGCGGCAGGGCCGATGCTCGGCATCGCGTCGTGGATGCTCGACGGCATCTTCATCGGGGCGACGCGGGCGCGCGAGATGCGCGACGCGATGGCGCTCTCGGCCGTGGCCTTCGTGCTCTCGCTCATGGTGCTGATGCCCGCCTTCGGCAATCACGGCCTCTGGGCGGCCTTCGCGATCCTCTCGCTCGTGCGGGCGCTGACGCTCTGGCGCGCGCTGCCCGCCGTCTTGCGCGCGGCCTCAGAGCCAGCGGTCGCGGCCGGTGCCGACGGCATCGGTGATGCGCGCGAATCCGTCGCGCGCCAGTAGCCGCGACAGACCCGCACAGATCCGCGGCACGAGGCCGAGCCCCTGCCAGACGAGCGCGGTATAGAGCTGCACCGCCGAGGCGCCGGCGCGGATCTTCTCGTATGCCGTCTCGGGGCCATCGACCCCGCCGACCCCGATCAGCGGCAGCCGCCCGCCCGTGGCGCGCGAAAGCTCGGCCAGCACCCGCGTCGAGCGTTCGAACAGCGGCGCGCCCGACAGCCCGCCGGCCTCCGCGCGCGCGGCGCCGCGCAGCCCGTCGCGGGCAAGCGTCGTGTTCGTCGCGATGATCCCGTCGATGCGGGCCTCGAGCGCGACGCCCGCGATGTCCTCGATCGCGCCGCGCTCGAGATCGGGGGCGATCTTGAGAAAGACGGGGATGGGCCGGGCGAGCGCGTCGCGCGCCGCGATCACGCCCGCGAGCAGCGCGGCAAGCGCCGACGCCGCCTGCAGGTCGCGCAGGCCCCCGGTGTTCGGGGATGAGACGTTGACGGTCGCGAAATCCGCATGCGGGCCGCAGCGGGCGAGGACGCGCGCGAAATCGCCCGCCCGGTCGGCGCTGTCGCGGTTGGCCCCGAGGTTGAGACCCACGGGCACGCCCGCCGGCCGGGCGGCGAGGCGCGGCGCGATCGCCTCCATCCCCTCGTTGTTGAAGCCGAAGCGGTTGATGACGGCGCGATCCTCGGGCAGGCGGTAAAGGCGCGGGCGGGGGTTACCCTCCTGCGGGAGGGGGGTGGCGGCGCCGACCTCGAGAAAGCCGAAGCCCGCGCGCATGAGCGCGGGCAGCGCGACCGCGTTCTTGTCGAACCCCGCCGCGAGGCCCACGGGATTGGCGAGCGCAAGCCCCGCGAGCGTCTGCGCGAGCCCCGCCCCGGTCGATAGCCCGGGCAGCGGATAGAGCCCCGAGCGCAGCGCGCGCAAGGCAAGATCATGCGCGCGCTCGGGATCCAGCCGGTGGAGCGCGGCGAGGGCCAGACGCTCGATCATGGCCGCTCAGAGCCCCTCGGGCAGGATGTGGCCCGCGGGACCGCGCGGCAGCGGATGCACCGCGCGCACATCGGCCCGCCGCAGGGGGGCGTAGAGATGGGGGAACAGATCGCCCCCCCGCGCCGGTTCCCACACGAGCGCGGGCCCGAGGGCGTCAGCCTCTAGGACGAGGAGCCAGAGGTCGCCCTCGGCCGCGAAATGGCGCGCAAGTGTCCCCGGCAGTTGCGCCGCGGTCGAGAAATGGATGTAGCCGTCCGCGACATCGACGGGCGCGCCCGCCGTCTCGCCGGCCGTGCAGAGGGCCTGCCATTCGCCCTCGCGCAGGATCTTGTAGATCAGCATGCGCGCTGATTGCCCCCTCTTGCGCCGGCGGTCAATGGTCCGCGCTTTCGCGCGCGACTGTCATGCGCGTGAATCAGCGGCCCTCCAGAACAAAGATGGTTTGACCGACGGGTGCGACGCGCGCATGCTGGCGGCGTTCGACCAGCGCGCATTGGAGGGATGCATGAGAAAGATCACGGGCGCGGCTATTGCCGCAATGATCCTTGCGACCGGGCCGGCACAGGCGGAGTTCGTCCTGCACGTCCTGCACATCAACGATTTTCACAGCCGGATCGAACCGGTCAGCCAGTTCGATTCGACCTGCCCGGCCGAGGACGACGCGGCCGGCAAGTGTTTTGGCGGTGCGGCGCGGCTGGCCACCATCATCGCCGAGACGCGCGCATCGCTGCGCGATGCGGGGCAAAATGTCATCGTCCTCGATGCGGGCGACCAGTTCCAGGGGTCGCTCTATTACACGACCTACAAGGGCGCCGTCGAAGCCGAGATGATGTCGCGGATCGGATTCGATGCGATGGCGATCGGCAATCACGAATTCGACGACGGCCCCGACGGCCTCGCGGATTTCCTCGACCGGATCGACTTTCCGGTGGTGTCGGGCAACATCGATGTCTCGGGGTCGAACCGTCTTGCGGGGCGCGTGGGCCGCCATGTCGTGCTCGAGGTCGGCGGGCGGAAGGTCGGGATCGTCTCGGCGCTCGCGACCGATACGGTCGACACCTCGAGCCCCGGTCCCGACATCGCGTTCGAGGACGAGATCGCGGCGCTCTCGCGCGAGGTTGCGGCGCTCGAGGCGGCGGGGGTAGGTCATATCCTCGCGCTCAATCACGTCGGGATCACGCGCGATGTCGAGATCGCCCGCCGCGTGCCGGGGATCGACGCGGTGATCGGGGGGCACTCACATACCTACCTCTCGGCCGACGATCCGCGCCGGGCGGGGCCCTATCCCATCTGGGTCAGCCGCGATGACGGCAGCCTGGTGCCCGTCGTGCAGGCCTATGCCTACGGGCGCTATCTGGGGCATCTGGAACTGACCTTAGACGATGCCGGCGGCCTCGTCTTTGCGGGCGGGAACACGCGCCCCATCGACGCCTCGGTCGCGCCCGATCCCGAGATCGCGGCACGCATCGCCGAACTGGCCGAACCCATCGCCGAGCTGAAGGCGCGCGTAGTGGCCGAGACCGCGGCACCGATCGACGGCGACCGCGCCAATTGCCGCCAGGTCGAATGCGAGATGGGCAATGTGGTCACGGCCGCGATGCTCGAGCATGTGCGCGACCGGGGCATCACCATCGCGATCCAGAACGGCGGCGGGCTGCGTGCCTCGATCCCCGCCGGCAAGGTCACGATGGGCGATGTGCTGGCGGTGCTGCCCTTTCAGAACACGCTCTCGACCTTCGAGGCGACGGGCGCGACGATCGTCGCGGCGCTCGAGAACGGGGTCAGCCAGGTCGAGGACGGGGCAGGGCGGTTCCCGCAGGTGGGCGGCTTGCGCTTTGGCTTCGATCCCGCCCGCCCCAAGGGCGCGCGCGTCTTCGACGTGACGGTGCGCGACGGCGACGCGTGGGTGCCGATCGATCCGGCCCGCGTCTATGGCGTCGTGACCAACAACTATGTCCGCGGGGGTGGAGACGGTTTCCGGATGTTCGCGACGGAGGCCCGGAACGCCTATGATTTCGGCCCCGATCTCGCCGATCTGCTGGCGGCCTATCTGGGCGCGAATTCTCCCTTCACGCCGTCGCTCGACGGGCGCATCGCGCGGCAGTGAAGGGGGCAGTGACGGGGGCAGCAGGGCGGGCGCGGCGGATCAGAAATCCGCCCGCC